>JBBQRO010000258.1:0-4062 GCA_038214685.1 Acidimicrobiales bacterium | reverse complement strand
GGGGCATCGGATCTCAAGTTGGACGGTGGCCGAGCTTCTCCGCTCGATGGGCTATTCGTTGCAGGCCACGTCGAAGACGACCGAGGGCGCTCAGCACCCGGACCGCGACGGGCAGTTCAAGTACTTGAACGGTCTCGCTGCTGAGCGGTTGGCGGCGGGTGAGCCGGTGGTGTCAGTCGATTGCAAGAAGAAGGAGCTGGTGGTCGGGGTCAAGGCGAACGCTGGGCGGGAGTGGCAGCCGAAGGGTGACCCGGTCCGCGTTGACGTGCACGACTTTCCGGACCCGAACGTGCCGAAGGCGATCCCCTACGGGGTCTATGACATCGGTGCCGACGAGGGGTGGGTCTCGGTCGGGGATGACCATGACACCGCCACGTTCGCGGTGAACGCCGTGGTCGACTGGTGGACGACGATGGGCCGGGCCCGGTATCCGGTCGCGACGCGTCTGCTGGTCACCGCCGACTCGGGAGGCTCGAACAGCTCCCGTGGCCGGCTGTGGAAGCTGGAGCTGGCCCGCCTGGGGGTTCCGGTAGTTTCGGCGCAAGAACCAACGCTTGGCGGGCGGCTCTGACGGGCGGCCGGGCTGCTGTGGGAGGGTGCTGGGGGTCCTCGGCTGGTGGAGGTGGGTTGGCGTGGCCACGCAGGTCTTCTCGGCGGTGGAGTTTGAGCGGCTGCGAGGGTTCCCGGAGATCGACCGGGAGGAGCTGGTCCGCTTCTTCACCCTGACTCCGGCGGATGCGGCGTTCGTCAGGTCGCATCGGGGCTCGGGCAACCGCCTGGGGGTGGCGGTGCAGCTTTGCGTTCTGCCTTGGTTGGGGTTCGTGCCTGATGATGTGGCTTCGGCGCCGGCCGAGGCGGTCCTGCGGCTGGCTGAGCATCTCAGGCTCCCGGTTGATGCTCTCGGCGGCTACGGGGACCGGGAGCAGACCCGGACGGATCACCTGGTGGAGGTTGCCGGGCTGCTGGGGTGGCGATCGGCGGGGGATGTCGAGTTCAAGGAGCTCGATCAGTTCCTGGCCGCCCGGGCTTTGGAGCACGACTCACCGAAGCTGCTGTTCCGCCTGGGGTGTGACTACCTGCGATCGGCTCGGGTGATCCGACCTGGCCCGGAGTGGCTGTCCCGGCGGGTGGCGGCGGCTCGGGAGATGGCGAGGACCGAGACCTTCCAGAGGGTCGAGCCGCTCCTCGATGCCAGGAAGGGTCTGCGGGTCGAGCTGGACGGACTGCTGGCAGTGGACCCGGAGTTGGGCTCCACCCGCCTGCACTGGTTGACCACCGGCCCGACCCGGGCCACTCCGGCGGCGGTGAAGGCCGAGCTGGCCAAGCTTGGGTTCCTGCGCGGCCTCGACGCCGATGAGCTGGACCTGAGCGGGCTGCCGGCGGAGCGGAGGCGGTTCCTGGCCACCATCGGTCGTCGATCGACGGCCCAGGCCCTGTCGCGGCGGGAACCGGAGCGGCGCTACCCGATCCTGCTCACCCTGGTGGCTCAGTGCGCCGTCGAGGTGTTGGATGAGGTCGTCCAACTCTACGACCAGACGCTGTCGTCCACCGATCATCGGGCCGAGCGGAAGCTCGAGGAGAAGCTGGCGGCCAGGGCCAAGGCCTCCGAGGACCGCCTCGGCTTGCTCGATGAGGTCCTGTCGGTCCTCACCGATCCTGATGTCGCTGACGAGGCTGTCGGGGCGATGCTGCGCGGGATCGGCATGGACCGGCTGCGCCGGGCCCGTGAGAGCGGCCCGCGCCGTCTCCCGGCCGACCATGGTCACTTGGAGACGATGGAGGCGTCGTACGCCCATGTGCGGGAGTTCGCTCCGGCGGTGCTTGCCGCTGTCGGGTTCGCCGGCGGCACCGCGGCCGGCCCGCTGCTGGAGGCGGTGAGGGTGCTGGTCGGTCTGAACGCGACCGGGGCCCGCAAGGTCCCCGACGACGCGCCGGTCGAGTTCGTGCCAACGCGGTGGCGGGGCTACCTGGAACGGGCCGCCGCGGATGGTGACGTCACCGGCTACCGGCATTACTGGGAGCTGTGCGTCCTGTTGGCCCTCCGGGACGGGCTGCGTTGTGGGGACGTGTTCGTGCCCGGCTCACGCCGCTACGCCGACCCGGCCAGCTACCTCCTCAGCCCGGAGCAGTGGGAGCCGCGGCGAGCCGAGTTCTGCGCCCTGGTCGAAAGGTCCCCCGACGCCGCCCAGACCTGGGCTGCGACCGAGGCCGAGCTCGACCGCGGCCTGGGGGACCTGGAAGCGGTCCTGGCCGGCGGCGCCGGCCCCATCCGCCTTTCGGAGGCGGGTGAGCTGGTGATCCCGCCGCTGTCGGCGGAGTCGGTTCCCGATGATGCCGAGGTGCTGCGGGGCGAGCTGATGGAGTTGCTGCCCCGGCCCCGGTTGGCGTCGCTGCTCATCGAGATGGACAACCGCATCGGCTTCACTGATGCTCTGGTGCATGCAGGCGGCAAGTCGGCCCGCAGCCCCGAGCTGACCCGTAACATCTACGCCTGTTTGATCGCCCAGGCCACCAACCTCGGCCTGGTCGGGATGGACCACTCGTCTGGGATCCCATATTACGTGCTCGCCTGGACGGCCGAGTGGTACCTGCGGGAGGACACCCTGCGGGCCGCCAACGCCATGATCGTCAACTACCACCACAGCCTGGGCCTGTCCGGCCTGTGGGGCGGCGGGACGCTGTCGTCCTCGGATGGTCAGCGGTTCCCGACCAGGGGCCGGTCGATCACGGCCAGGGCCATGTCCCGCTACTTCGTCGACGAGGGCACCTCGACCTACACCCACGTCAGCGACCAGCTTTCCACCTACGGCACCAAGGTGATCGTCGTCACCCAACCCGAAGCCCCCTTCGTGCTCGACGAGATCCTGGGCAACCAGACCGACCTGCCCATCATCGAGCACGCCACCGACACCGCCGGGGCCAGCCTGGTCAACTTCGCCCTGTTCGACCTGGTCGGCCTGCAGCTCTCACCACGGATCCGCGACCTGGGCCGGATCACCCTGTGCCGCACCGGGACCAAGGCCGACGCCGCCGCCCGGCACCCCCACGCCGGCCCGCTCCTCACCCGCAAGGCCAACCGCGCCCTGATCTCCGACCAGTGGGACGACCTGCTGCGCCTGGCCGCCTCGTTGAAGTTCGGGCACGCCACCGCCTCACTGGTCGTCGGGAAGCTCTCCGCCTCCGGGCCGCAGAACACCCTGGCCGCAGCGTTGAAGGAGTACGGGCTGCTGCGGCGCACCATCTACGCCGCCCGCTACCTGTCCGACGAGACCTACCGGCGGCGGATCTCCCGTCAGCTGAACAAGGGCGAGAGCCTCCACGCCCTCCGCCGAGACCTCTGCTACGCCCACGAAGGCAAGCTCCGTCACCGCCACCACGAGAACCAGACCGAACAAGCCCTGTGCCTCACCGTCATGACCAACGCCATCGTGGCCTGGACCACCGAGTACCTCGACCTCGCCGTCGCCACCCTCCGGGCCGGCGGCCGCCCCATCGACGACGACGTCCTCGCCCACATCTCACCCGCCCACAACGAGAACATCGGCTTCTACGGAACCTTCACCTTCGAAGTCGACCAAGAACTGGCCCAACTCGTTGCCGGCTACCGGCCGCTCCGCACAGCCAAGCCATGAGGCGCCGCCGCTCGGTCCCGAGCACAGACAGGGCACGCCCAGCTCCTGCCGAAGAGCTGAGCCGGGGCCCCGTACGTCGCCAGGGCGTGAACGGGAGGCGAACACCTGGGAGGAGACTGTCCCGCTTTCGTTGATTCGCTCAGATCGGGTCGGGTGGGGCCGAAGGAGGTTCTCGGACCTCGGCGAATCAAGGGAGCATCGTGAAGCTGCGCGTGTGGATGGCGGTACTGTTGGCGGTCACCATGGTGGCCGGACTCGGAGGGACGCAGCCAGCGGCAGCGGCCACCAAGCCAGCTCCCGACCCTGCCCCCAAGGGCGGCAACGGGCTGGTAGCCCAGCCGTGGATCGGGGCCGAGGTCCCCGATCTACGGACCGAGGACTCCAAGACCTTCGTCGGCGACATCCCCGGGCAGTTCGTGACCAAGGTCGG
>JBBQRO010000257.1:0-4069 GCA_038214685.1 Acidimicrobiales bacterium | reverse complement strand
GAGTCGACGAACACCAAGCTGAGACTCCTGACCAGGATCGCCTACGGCTTCAAAGAACCCGAGCACCTCATCGCCCTCGCCTACCTCGACCGAGGCGGCCACCGCCCACCCCTCCCCGGCAGAACATGAGCATCACCTACCCACGGAAGTAGGTGGAGAGCCAATTTTCTTCTGGCTCATGCTGGGGCCGGGACGGGCGGTGCCTCGGAGCGTTCTGCGACTCCTTTTTGGGTCCGCTCGTTCCGCCGCGGGTGCCGGTGGATGGTGATGGCGCGGCGTGCGGATCGTGTGGCGGCGGGGATCGTGTAGCGCTCGGCGACGATCGTCCGGCCTTCCGGTTCGGTGATCGGGGTTCCGTCGACGTCGCGTAGCTGGTAGGCGTGGTCGGAGCGGAGGCAGGCGGCGATCCGGGTGAGGAGCACGGCCGAGATGGTGCACAGGGCGGATGTGTGGTGCTTGCCTTCGACGGTCATGAGGCGGTGGTAGCGGGCGGCGAGGGTGGGGTCGATCTTGCGGGCGTGGTCGGCGGCGTTGAACAACGCTTGACGCAGGCAGGCGTCGCCGGCCTTGGTCGGACCTCCGGCGTGGGCGGCGACACCGGTGTCGGTCTGGCGTGGCACCAGCCCGGAGAAGGATCGGACGCCGGCGAGGTTGGCGAAGCGAGTGGCGTCGCCGAGCCGACCGAGGATCTGGGGTGCGCCGACGATCCCCACGCCGGGAGCGGACCGGACGATGCCGGCGGGGTCGGCGGCGGCGTAGAGGCCGCCGATGCGCTTGTCGAGAGTGTGGATCTCATCACACAGGCCGAGCGCCAGGCGAGCTTCGGCGGCGATGTCAGCGGCCAGCTCGTCGAAGGCGAACTCGTCGCCCCACAGGGCGATGCTGGCGGCGGCGGCATCGAGGATCTCGGTGGCCCGCTCGGCCGCCCACGCTCCCCGGCTGGACCGGTGGAGGAACTCGGTGAGCCGCCGATGCCCCAGGCGGCGCACGGTGTTCGGGTCGGCGTAACGGGCCAGGAACCGGAACGCGGTGAGAGACAGGTCGGTGCCGAGGGCGCCCGCCCAGGCCGGGCCCATCAGCTCGAGGAGGCTGTCCAAGCGTTGCATGGCGGTGGTGCGCCGATGGACCAGCCCAGACCGGATCTTGACGGCCCGCTTCAACGCGTCACCGGGCCCGATCGTCTTCTCAACGTGAAGGCCTTCAGGGTGCAGCATCGGCAGGCGAGCCAGCATCTTGGAGTCGAGCCGATCGCTCTTGGCGTGCTTGTTGATGTAGTCCCGCAGATCGGCCGACTGCTCGGGGGGCACGACGACCACCGTCGCACCGCGGCGCCGGAACCAGGCGGCCAAAGGCACCCACGCGTTCCGAGTCGCTCGATGATGACCATCACCTCCTCGGCACCGGCCGGCAGCTTCGCCCACAGCACCTCGAGCTCAGCCGGGTCGGTGCGGAACCGGTGACCCGACCAGGCGAACACGCCGGTTTCGTCGGCGCACGACGCCTGGTGGGCGGCACGGCAGGCAACATCGATCCCGAGACGGATCTTCAAATCGGCTCCTTCGGTTCAGGCCAGCAGGACTCGCCGGCGGCACGCCACGCAGATGGAGGGAACGGCACCAGACATTCGCTATGAGGGATCCGGCCGCGACTGGCCAGCCGGTGAGGTTGTCCCGGTAGTCGTGGAAGTTGAGGTGGTGGTCCGCCGCTCGAGACCTGCCGGCTGGTAGGTGTCGGGCGTCGACCAAGACATCCCAACGACACGAACGGAGGACCACCACCGATGGCCAAGAAGGTAGTGAACGCGCGGGCTGGGCGCAGGGAGCCGGCGACGCCAGTCGAGGTGCAGTTGCCGGAGGAGGTGACGGTGGCGTTGACCGAGCTGGCTGGCGCAGCGAAGGAGGGCCTGCTGGCGCTGGCCGTAGCCACCGGTCTGCAGGTGATGCACACGATCATGCAGGAGGACGTCACCACCATCTGCGGCCCGAAGGGGCGCCACGTTCTGGACCGGGCCGCGGTCCGTCACGGTTCGGAGGCGGGGAGTGTCGTGCTGGGTGGCCGGCGCGTCCCGGTGCGCCGCCCCCGGGTCCGGGGTGTCGGCGACGCCGGCGAGGTGCCGGTCCCGGCCTATGAGCACTTCTCCCAGGTCGATGTCCTAGAGACGATGGCCGTCGAGCGGATGCTGGCCGGGTTGTCGACCCGCCGCTACGTCGTCGGTCTGGAACCGGTGGGCGAGGCGGTCGAAGCGGCGGCCACGGCGACGTCGAAGAGCGCGGTGTCCCGCCGGTTCGTGCAGGCCACCGAGCGGGCCCTGAGCGAGCTGGTGAGCCGCGACCTCACAGGCGTGGACGTGGTGGCGGTGATGATCGACGGCGTCCACTTCGCCGAGCACCTCTGCGTCGTCGCTCTCGGCGTGACCACCGATGGGACCAAGGTGCCGCTCGGACTGGCCGAGGGCGCCACCGAGAACACCACCGTCGTCACCGGGCTCCTCGAGGACCTCCGCGACCGCGGTCTGGACGTCACCCGGCCGGTGCTGGTGTGCATCGACGGCGCTAAGGCGCTGCGTTCGGCCGTGCGCCGCATCTTCGACAAGCCCGTGATCCAACGCTGCCAGCTCCACAAGATCCGGAACGTCGAGGACCACCTGCCCGAACGGCTCCGCTCCGAGGCCGCCCGCCGGATGCGGGAGGCCCACCGCCAGGACAGTCACCTCGAGGCCAAGGCGCAGCTGGAGCGGCTGGCCAAGGACCTGGACCGCACCCACCCCGGCGCCGCCGCCTCGGTCCGCGAGGGCCTGGACGAGACTCTCACCGTCCTCCGCCTGGGGCTGCCCACGGCGCTGCGGTCCACGTTCCGCTCGACCAACGCCGTCGAGTCGATGATCTCGATCGCTCGGGATCACTCCCGGAACGTGAAGCGCTGGCGGGGCGGTCAGATGGCGCTCCGCTGGTGCGCGGCGGGGATGCTCGAGGCCGAGAAGCAGTTCCGCCGGGTCAAGGGCCACCGCCATCTCCCCGAGCTCCGACAGATCCTCGAACACCAGTTCGCTGAAACGATTGACAACAAGACCGAAGCAGCCTAAGATTCACTCCGGGTCACCACCGAAGTTCCACGGAACTCGGGACATCCTCCAGCCGGTCACCGGGTTCTCAACAGGGCACGCATCTCCGGCGTGGCCCCACCCGCCGCCACGATCAACAGGTAAGAGGTCGGCAAGCCGCCTCGTTCGGACGATAAGCAGGGCGGGGTCCACCGGTGGTTGCTACGGGCCGGTCATGGTGACCGGCTGAGCGAGCGATCATGGAGGGCTCCGCGTGCCGGGTGTTCGGTTGGGTGTGGAGGAACGGGAGGCGATCGGGCTGGGCTTGGCCAGGGGCGAGTCGTCGGCTGAGATCGGCCGCCGGGCGGGACGGCCGACATCGACGATCGCCCGGGAGATCGGGCGGAACGGCGGGCGGGCCGACTACCGGGCATCGACGGCGCAACGGGCCACCAAGGTGCGGGCAGCACGGCCGAAGGTCCGCAAGCTGATCGCCGATGTGGCGCTGGCGGCCGAGCTGACGGCCGGGTTGGTGAAGCGGTGGTCGCCGGCGGAGATCGCCGCGAGACTGGCCGTTGACCATCCCGGGAACGAGGCGATGCGGGTGAGCCACGAGACGATCTACGCCGCCCTGTACCTCCAAGGCAAGGGCGGGTTGAAGAAGGAGCTGATCTCGGCGTTGCGGTCCGGGCGGCTCCGTCGTCGGCCCCGCAAGCGGGGTGAGGCGGCCCGGCGGGCCAACGTTCTCGGGCAGATCGAGCCGATCAGCGCCCGGCCACCCGAGGCCGCGGACCGGGCGATCCCCGGGCATTGGGAGGGTGATCTGGAGCGCCACGAGGCGCTCTCGAACCGGGCGGTGGTGACAGGCCACCGTCTGCGGCTCGTCGCTGCGAGCCGCTGAAGCTGAGGGCAGCCTGATCCCCGGGACGGGGGTGAGGGTGGAAAGCAGCCCTGACAACGACGGGACGGGTCAGCACTGCCAGATGGCTCGGGCCCGGCAAGCAAGACGGGAAGGCGTACGTGAGGAAC
>JBBQRO010000256.1:0-4107 GCA_038214685.1 Acidimicrobiales bacterium | reverse complement strand
ACCCCTGGAACCTTCCCGCTGTTGTGCGTCGGCACCATCTGACGTCCGGCCAGGTACAGGGAATCGGGCGCGTCAACCACGACACACTGCGTCGGGATGGTCGGGACGCGAGTGACGCAGCGGATGGCTCGGCGGCCGGCTCTCGCAGTCCCAGTTGTCCTGCAGCCGTCTGCCTTTCGAGGGAGTGTGAACGGGTTGAATCCGTTCGGGGTGAAGATGACCTGGTACTTGATCACTTGACCGCGACGGCTCTCATAAGGTTCGGAATAGGTGTAGGCACGGCCGCCAAGACCGCAGACCAGATCAGCTACCGCGTCGGCGAGTTCCTCAGTGGTGGTCGTGAAAACGGCCTGCCTGCGTTGACTGTTCCAGTGACCGTCTGAGTCCATGAGACCCCTCAGGAGGTCGAGGCGCTGGATCAGCCCGGCTCGGAGATACTCATCCGGAACGTGCTTGTTGGCGACGGTCTGCTGCCAGGCACCTGGCCCAGGAGACCATCGGCCGATCAGCCCCGATGCAAGGAGGCGAACGTACAGGCTCCCGTTTGCCGGAAAGGTTGCTGAAGGATGCGCTGCGCACGGTCGGCAGTCGCCAGGTCTACCGCCGGGACGATCGGGGAGACGGTCCGCGTGGCCGCGGATACACCGGAACGGATCCGGTCTTCCCAGCGATAGGACACGCATGCCTCTCGCCCGTTCGCTGGGCGACGTCCGGTCGGCTACTGACTCGCCCCGCGCGACGAACTGAGCGGCGAAGTGCCCGGCATCTTCGGCGCAGACATGAATGCTGCCTCGTCGGGAGTGGCCATCTCCCAGCCAGACGCCCAGGACGTAGGGGTCGATCGGCGGCGTGCTGGTTGGGAGAACCAGTGGCGCGGTGTTCGGGATGACGACGGGACGTGTTCCGCGTTGCCATAAGCGAAACAGCTCGTCGGCGTTCACGAGCTTGTCGTGAGCACGTCTCCCGGACCCGATCCGGAGCGGCCAAAGGTGTTCGTTGTCGCACACGACCGACGTCGCATCGTCGAACTCGATCCGGTAACAGGGTCGAAGGTGAATCCCTGACTTCTCGACGACGAGCGTCGGTGAGCCATCAGCACCGAGCAGGAAGTCACCTCGTCGTACGGCGCCCATGGTTGTCCATCCGGATGGCGTTGCAAGGGGCGTCTCGGTGGACAGACCCTTGTAATCGGTCACCACCAGGCCGCCATCGGCATCGAGCTCCAGCCGGTCGATGATGCCCCGGAGGGTCAGCGACCCCACCTTGGCTTCGAGCCGCAACTCCAGGCCGATGGGATGGACGGTGGTGGGGTCCTCGAGGGTGAAGTAGCGCCGGACCAGCACCTCGGCGTCAGCCGCGAACTGAGCGGCGGCTTTCGCGTCGAGCTCCAACCCCACGAACTCGGCATCGGTGGCCATCTCGGCTCGGGCCTGGTCGAGGCAGGCGAGGGCGGTGGGCACCGTACGGGCCGGGGCGGGCTCGCAGAACAGCAGCTCGAGGGCCCGGTGGACCAAGCTGCCTTTCGTGGCTGCCGGCGACGGCGCCTCGGGCAGGCGGTCGATGTTGGAGAAGCGAAAGGCCAGCGCGCAGTCTTTGAACGACGCCACCTTGGAAGGTGACAGCGAGGTGGGGAGCGGAAGCACCATCGGTCCAAGGGTACCGAGGGGGTGGGACATGCCTGAGGATGGTCATACGGGCGGAAACGCGGTCTGGATTGCCCCGGCCACCGATGCCAGACCTTCCAGTGGGCCGAAATGGCCAAGCTCGGGGAATACCGCCAGCGTGGCGGCCGGCAGTTCGTCGACCTGGGCCTGGGCCACCGTGCGCTCGATCGCCATGCTCCGCTCACCCCACGCGATCGTCACCGGGCACCGCACCCGGCCGAGGCGGGTGAACCCGTCGTGAACCAGGCCTTGGCGGTAGATGGCGGCTTCGACGAAGGGGGGGCACTTGAGGCGGACGCCGTGCGTGTCGGGCGCGAACCCGCAGTCGACGTAGGCCCGCAGGGCCCTCGAGTCGAGCGACTCCAGCGGCGGCTTGGATGCGAAGTTGTCGTATGCCTCCTGCCGGGAAGGGAACTGATCGCGACGCTTGAGGGCCCCGCTGATCAGCGGGCGCCGGGACCTCGTCAGCTCGTCGGATATCTCGGGCCACAGGATCGGCTCATAGCACCAGAGGCCGGTGAAGGTGCCGGGCCGGCGGGCCTCGGCGTCGAGCAGGGCGGCGCCGCCCGCAGAGTGCCCGAACCCGTAGGGCCGCTCCAGGCCGAGACCGTCGACCACCGCTGCCACGTCGTCGGCGAAGCCCGACCAGTTCCAGTCGAGATCCGCCGGCGACTCGGTGTCGCCGTGGCCGCGGGCGTCGTAGGTCCAGCAGTGGAACCGGTCGGTGAGGTGGGCGGCCAGGGGTGAGAGAACGGGGCCGCAGAACCCGGTGGCGTGGGTCATCAGCAGGGGCGGGCCATCGCCTCCCAGGTCGTGCACGGCCAGCTTCACGCCGTCGGTGGAGGGCAGGCGGGGCATCCGGCGGAGGCTACCGTCGCAGGCGGTGACCACCGATTTGGACTCCGTGGCTGCGGCCAACAAGGCCTTCTACAGCGCGTTCGAGGCGCGCGACCTCGACGCCATGTCGATGGTCTGGGAGCACTCCGACCGCATCGTCTGCACCCATCCGGGCTGGGCCAGCCTGCGGGGATGGGGCCAGGTGGCGGCCTCGTTCTTCGCCCTGTTCCAGAACTCCCAGCACCTGCAGTTCATCCTGACCAAGGAGTCGGCCGAGGTGGCGGGCGACTTGGCCTGGGTGGCCGTCGATGAGAACATCCTGCAGAGCAGCAACGCCACCACCGTCGCGGCATTGAACCTGTTCGTGCGCGATGACCTGGGCGACTGGCGGATGGTGGCCCACCACGCCTCGCCGGTGAGCGACGCCGCCGAGACCTGACCGCCGAACTGGTGACACGCAGTGTTGTCTATGGCACTGGATGTCACCGGTTCGCAGGGGATCAGCCGGCGGCGCACTCTCCGGCGCCGACCTCGGCGATGTAGGGGCCGGTCTCGCCGTAGTCGACGTAGAAATCGGGGTTCGTCTCGGGCGTGGGGAAGGCGTCGAGGTCGGCCAGGCCGGCTGCGACCGCCGACGCCCCGCCCACCCGCTCCAGCCAGGCCGTGAAGCTCTCGCCGGCGGAGCGCTCGTTGGCGAAGCGGCCGACGACCCGGACGGTGGCCTCGCCGGCGGTCTTGGCCGGGAGGCGGAGCGCCTTGTGCCCGAACTCGATCTGGGTGTGGCCGACGTAGCCGCCCAGGAGCATCTGGTAGCCCGGGGCGGGCTGGCCGTGGGCTCGACGCTCGACGCCCATGAAGCCGATGTCGGAGATGTGATGCTGGCCGCAGGAGTTGGTGCAGCCGGAGATGTTGACCCGGATGCCGCCGACGTCGGCCAGGCCGGCCTCCTCCAGCGCCCGGCCGATCTCGTCGGCCAGCCCGCGGGACTGGGTGACGGCCAGGTTGCAGGTGTCAGCGCCCGGGCAGGCGACGACATCGCGGGCCAGCTCGGCACCCGGCTCGGCCATGCCGAGGGCGGCCAGGCGCTGGTGGAGTTCTGGCAGTTGCTCTTCGGTGAGGCCGCGGAACACGAAGTTCTGGCGGTTGGTGACCCGGACCTCGAGGTTCATGTCCCGCTGGATGGCGGCCACGGCCCGGAACTGGTCCGCGGTGACGTCGCCCAGGCGGCAGTACGCATACGCCGACACCGTGTGCTTGGCGTTGCCCCGGACCACGTTGGCGTCGTCCCACCGGCCGTAGGGGTCGGTCTTCTTGATGACGACGTTGGTGCCCCAGCCCATTGGGGTGGGGGAGATGGTGGACGACACGCCGGCCGGCTCGTCGCCCTCGGCCGCCACGTTGGCCGGCACGCCACCCGGCCAGGTGGCCGAGGCGGGTAGGAACCGGCGCTCCTTGAAGATGCGGCGGCGGACCTCGTCGGCACCCAGGTTGTCGACCAGCCACTTCATACGGGCCCGCAGCTTGTTGTCACGGTTGCCGTAGTGGTCGAACGTGCGGAGGATGGCCTCGATGGTGGGCAGCAGGTCCTCACGGGAGGTGAACTCCT
>JBBQRO010000255.1:0-4141 GCA_038214685.1 Acidimicrobiales bacterium | reverse complement strand
CTACAGCGGCGGTTGTGGTTGGCGTCGGCTCCTGCGTCGTACTGGGCGTCTCGGGCACGGTCGTGGTCGGTACGGTGGGCTCAAGTGTCAGTGCCGTCGATACCGTGGAAGTGGTCCTTGCCGGGAGAGTCGTCCCACCGGTCATGACAGAGGTTGACGATGGGGGAATGGCCTGAGGGGCGGAGGTCGTTGTCGTCGACACAGCCAAGGTTGTCGTGGGGTTCAGCATTGAGGCCGTCGTCGTCGTCGTCGTTGTCGTGGTGGTGGTGGGTATCTGCCCCACCGCGTCAGTGACGGCGCCCTCTTGTGGAGGGCCGCTCCGAGCGACCTGCAGCAGGAGGACTCCGAGGCAGAGCGCCGCCAGCGCATACAGCACGACGTTGGATCGGTAGCCGATCGACAGTGTCGCCCACCACTGCTGGGCTCGCGCCACGCGCCCTCGCTTTCCGAAGCTCGGGTAGCTCGCCAACATCCTCCCTTGCCGCAACTCCACCGGACCGTGGTTGTCGCCTTTAGAGCGCACCCGTCGTCTCAACCCTGGGACCTGCCTCCATGTTGCAGAGGCATCGCGATTCCACGGTAGCCGTAGGTCCAGCTGACCGGCGAGTACGATCGGGACGTGTTGCATCCTGAAAGCTGGACCAGACCAGCAGGTGCACCCGAAGGCTGCGACCCATGTCAAGAAGGCCGTCGGTGAGCGGCATGCGGGGAAACTGCACGTACAGACCGAAGGAGGGATGGGGAAACGTGCTCGCACTGCGAGCGGCGCGCCCCTGACTACCAATGGCCTCGGTGGAGCACGGCGCGAGGATGGGGTTACGCGACTACCTGCGGGTCCTCAGCCGCCGCAAGTCGACGATCCTGGTGTGCGCGCTGGTGTTCACTGTGCCGGCGCTGGTGGTGTCGCTACTCACGACACCGGTGTACTCGGCTCAGGCCGAGTTGCTTCTCCAGAAGCGCACCAGTGAGACCCTCTTCGACCCGGCGAGCGGCGCTCGGGTCGACCCGGCCCGACAGGTCCGCAACGAGATCCGGATCCTGGCCAGTGAGCCCGTCCGGGCGGCAGTGCGCGCCCAGCTCGGATCGGCGCCCAAGGTGACGGCCCGAGCCGTCGGGGCCACCGACATCGTCAGTGTGTCCGTTCGGAGCACCGACCCGGCCAAGGCGGCGTCGGCGGCCAACGCCTACGCCAGCTCCTACATCGAGTACCGACGCAAGCAGGCGGTCGACGATGTGCTGGCGGGCAGCCAGCAGGTCCAGGGCAAGATCAGCGAGCTGCAGAGGCAGATCGACACCAGCGCGGCCGGTGTCCAGAAAGACTCGCTGATCGCCTCTCAGGCTCTCTTCAAGCAGCGGCTGGACCAGCTCCAAGTCGACGGCGCACTGCAGCAGGGCGGGGCGCAGCTCGTCACTCCCGCCACGCAGCCGACATCCCCGGTGAGGCCCCAGCCCGTGCGAACGGGAGTCCTGGCCCTGCTCGTCGGTCTTGCGCTGGGCCTCGTATTGGCGTTCGTTCGTGAGCTTCTGGCCGATTCCGTCACCGACAAGGACGACTTCCAGCGGGTGGCCGCCGGGGTTCCGGTCCTCGGGCTCATCCCTGTCGTGAGCGCATGGCGGGACAAGAACATGCCCTACCTGGTGTCCATGGACGACCCCACCTCCCCGGCGGCCGAGTCGTACCGCACGCTGCGGACCTCCATCCAGTTCATCGGCCTCGACCAGCCCATGCGCACGCTGCAGATCACCAGCGCCAACCCCGAGGAGGGGAAGACGACCACGCTAGCCAACCTGGCCGTGGCGCTGGCCAGGTCGGGCTCGAGCGTGGTCATCGTCTGCTGCGACCTACGCCGGCCCCGGGTGCACGAGTTCTTCGGCCTCTCCAACGATGTTGGGTTCACCTCGGTCCTACTGGGGAAGGTGCCCCTGGCCGCAGCGGTGCAAGAGGTTGCCGACCAGGCCCGGCTTTCGCTCCTCGCCTCGGGGCCCCTTCCCCCGAACCCCTCTGAGCTTCTCTCGTCGAGGCGCACGGTCGAGGTCCTGGGTTCGTTGCAGGCCGAGTACGACATCGTGCTCATCGACGCCCCGCCGGTTCTGCCCGTCACCGATGCCCTGGTGCTGTCCGGACGGGTCGACGCCACCCTGCTGGTTGCCGTGGCCGGTGCCACCACCCGCAAGGAAACGGCCCGGGCCGTCGAGCTGCTGCGCCAGGTCGACGCCCCGCTGGTGGGCGCCGTTCTCAACGGCAGTCACACGGGCAGCTCGTCCGGCTACGACGACGAGTCGCCCGCCGGCCGTCAGGCCTCAGCTCCGAGGTAGGGGCGCGGCCCGAGGCTCGGAGCGCAGCTCAGTAGGCGCCACGGCGCCGGAGCACAGCGGACACGGTCCTGAAAAGGATAACTGCGTCCATCGACGGTGACCAGTTCTCCACGTAGTACAGGTCGAGCCGGACCGCCTCCTCCCAAGGAAGGCCGGACCGGCCGCTCACCTGCCACAGACCGGTCATGCCCGGCTTGACCAGAAGGCGCCGACGTACGCGGTGGTTGTAGTTCTCCACTTCGGAGGGAAGGGGGGGTCGTGGGCCCACCACCGACATGTCACCTCGAACCACGTTCCAGAGCTGCGGCAGCTCATCCACCGACCAATGCCTGAGCCTGCGTCCCAGTCGGGTGACACGAGGGTCGTCGCGGATCTTGAACAGGACGCCGTCATGTTCGTTGCGGTGGATGAGGTCGGCCTGTTGCGCCTCGGCGTCGATGGTCATCGTGCGGAACTTCCACACAGTGAAATGGCGCCCTCGCAGCCCCACCCGCACCTGCTTGAAGATCGCCGGCCCGGAGCTGGTGAGACGCACGGCCAAGCCAATCGCCAGGAGGATCGGGAACAGGAGCACCAGGAGGACGGCGGCAGCCGTGCGGTCGAAGGACTCCTTCAGGAGACGGCGGGCTCCCGTGAGCTCGGGCTCGTCGACCGCCAGGAGAGGAAGGCCTGCCACCGGACGGATGGCCACCCTCGGGCCGGCGATGTCGGTCACCTCAGGGGCCACCAGGAGGTCGACTCCCGTACCTTCGAGTTGCCAAGCCAACTGGCGCAGCGTCCCGTTGGTCAACGTAGCGCCGTCGGCGACGATCACGGCGTCGACGCCAGTGGTCAGGACGACATCGAGGACCTCGTCAGGGGCACCATGGACCGGGACCACCTGGCCGTCCACCTCCAAGTACCGGTTCCGCCCTTCCGGTAGGCATGCTCCGAGCACCGCCAACCCGGCGTGAGGCGTGCCTCGAAGCTGGCGGACGAGGTCAGTGACGCTCTGCTCGGCGCCGACGACCAAGACTCGTTTGGCAAAGCGGCCGGCGGCTCGTTGGCCGTGGAGCCATCGACGCACCGCGTAGCGTTCAAGGATCGTCAGAAGGGTGGCAATCGGGATGGCGAAGGCCACGAAGCCGCGAGCGACATCGATGTCGACGACGAGGTACACGATGGCCACGATTGACAGGAACCGGGCCGCAGACGAAAACACCCTGCGGTATTCCTCCGACCCGCCCCCGAGATGCCGCCGCTCGTAAGTCCCACCCAGGGCCATGGTGGCCAGCCACCCGAGCGCCATCAGGAGGCCGAGAACCACGTACGGCACCCGCCGCGTGTCGCTGGACACCTCGGCTAGGTTCCCGAACCGCAGGCCCTGGGCGACCAGGGCGCCCGTGGCCATGGCGCATAGATCGAGAACTGCGACCAGGGCGGTGTACCGGCGCCACCAGGCCCTCGTCGATCCCGGGTAAGGCGAAATCGACGCCACGCACGGGGCGTCCGAGATCCTCTCGCCGATGGTGGGAGAAGCGCTGTCTTGAAGCATTTTCTGCCCGATCCCGTTCGCCCCGCGGCTTGAGGCCCGCTGCAGCGAAGCGTAGACGAACCTGGTGGGCCCCTTGCGCAACGCGGCCTCAGAGGTGCTTGCTGCGGCGTTCGCGACCTCAGGGACCTTGAGCCACCATGTCGCGCAGGCCGAGGATGAAGCGCTCCTCGCTGAACCGGTCGGCCTGGGCCTGTAACCGGGCCGCCATCCATCGCTCGCCGGCGACCCGGCGGAGGGCGTCGGCGACGGCACCCGGCGTTGGTTGGTCGAAGAACACGCCGGTTTCTCCCT
>JBBQRO010000254.1:0-4148 GCA_038214685.1 Acidimicrobiales bacterium | reverse complement strand
CCAGCGACCGCACGTAGGTGCCCGACGAGCATTCGACGGCGATCCGGAACGTCCCGGGTTCGGAGGCCGGGCCGACCTCAAAGTGGTGAACTGTCACCGGGCGGGGCGCCCGCTCCACCTCGATGCCGGCCCGGGCCAGCTCGTGCAGGCGCCGGCCGCCCACCGAGACGGCCGACACCATGGGCGGGATCTGCTCGATGTCTCCCACGAAGCCGGTGGCCGCGGCCCGCACGTCGTCCAGCCCGACCCCCGACATGTCGAAGGTGGCCAGCACCTCCCCGCTGTCGTCGAGGGTGGATGTGGCCGCGCCCAGCACCACCTCGGCCACGTACGACTTGGGCAGCGGGGCCAGGAACCGCAGCAGCCGGGTGGCCCGGCCCAGGCCCACCAGCAGGACGCCGGTGGCATCGGGATCGAGCGTGCCCCCGTGGCCCACCTTCTTCTGGCCGAAGATGCGCCGGCACCGGCCGACGACGTCGTGTGACGTGCAGCCCGTCGGCTTGTCGACGACCGCCAGCCCGTCAGTGCTCATCGGCCACTCGCGAACCGGCGGGGCCGGTTCAGCTGAGGCCGACTCGGGGCAGCGACTCCCGCAGGGCGTCGAGCAGCTCCCGTATGGGCAGCGGCGACACGAACCCGGCCGCCGCCCGGTGCCCACCGCCACCGAAGGCAATGGCGACCTGGCCGACATCGAAATCAGTGACCGCCCGCAGGGACACCTTGGTACCGTCCGGGCTCTCCTTGAGCACTGCGGACACGTCGGCCTCGGTGGCCCGGCGGATCAGGTCGATCAGGCCCTCGGTCTCCTCGAGGCCCACGCCGTAGGTGGCCAGGTCGTCGGCGGTGACCCACGTGGCCACGAAGCGGCGGTCGCCGTCGTACTCGGCCCGCTGAAGGGCCACGCCGGCCAGGCGGAGGTAGGCGAGGCGGTGCTGCTCAAAGAGCTGGCGGTTCATCGAGGCGATGGGCAGGTCGAAGGTGGATAGCTCTTCGGCCAGGGAGAACACCTCGGGCGTGGTGCTCTCGTACTGGAAGCGGCCGGTGTCGCACACCAGGCCGGTGTAGAGACACTGGGCCGCGTCGCGGTTCAGGCTCCAGCCCAGCCGGTCGAGCAGGCGGCGAACCACCACGGCCGAGGCCGCGGCGTCGGGATCGATCAGGTTGATGGAGCCGTAGCCGTCGTTGGTGGCGTGATGGTCGACGACGATGAGCTGGTGGGCCCGCCTGGCCGACTCGCCCAGCTCGGCCAGGCGGCCGATCGAGCCGCAATCGAAGGTGACCATGAGGTCGGGCTCGGCCGGGAAGTCGGCCGGCTTGGTGGTCAGTCCGAGCCCGGGGAGGAAGTCGTAGTGGGCAGCCACCTCGAACGGCTCGGGCCACGACGCCACCGACTGCTTGCCGGCGATCAGCGCCAGGTGGTGCAGGGCGAGCATCGAGCCCAGGGCGTCGCCGTCGGGAGTGTGGTGGCAGGCCAGGGCCAGCGAGGGCGCCGAGGCGATGGCGTCCGCGGCCTGGTCGAGCGTGGTGGCGCCATCGAATGTGGGCAGCGGGGTCATAACCCCTCCTCGGGCTGGTCCAGCCCTCGTAGTAGTTCCTCAACTCTAGACCCTGCGGCTATAGCTGGATCGGGGACGAACGAGAGGAGGGGGGTTCCCCGCAGGCGGAGCTGGCGGGCGATCGCCTTCTGGAGGCGGATACGGTGCTCGCCGAGTGCCACAGCCACTCCCTCCGGGTCGCCCCTCGACAGGGACGAGAACCAGACGACAGCATGGCTCAGGCCGGGCTCCACCCGCACACCCGTGACCGTCACCAGCTCCAGGCGCTCGTCGTCGATGAGCTCCAGCTCGTCGCCCAGCACCTCCTGCACGACCTGGTTGACCCGGTCCATACGGGGCGCCCGTTTGGGGCTCACGAGACGTCCGCCCACTCCGTCTGGAACCGGGTGACCTCGATGCCGGGCTTGCTCCACACCCAGCGCTCGACGTTGTCGACGACCTCGACGGCATGGCCGTGGGAGTCGGAGACCACGGCCATGCCGATCAGGGCCCGCTGCCACTTGTCCTGGTAGCCGACCTCCGCCACCGAGATCTGGAAGCGGTGACGGAGGCCCTCGACGATCGGTCGCAACACGGCCCGTTTCTCCTTGAGCGACCGGCTGGTGGGAATATGGAGTTCGAGTTGCACGATTGCCACATGCATCGGGGCGACGTGCACTCAGGTTCCGCGGGTCCCCCGCTATGTGCGGAGTATCTCCCGATCTTCGTAGGTCTCGATGATGTCGCCACCCTTGAGGTCCTGGAAGTCGGACAGGCCGATGCCGCACTCGAAGCCGGAGGCCACCTCCCGCACGTCGTCCTTGAAGCGGCGCAGCGACGTGATGGTGCCCGTCCAGATGATGACGCCTTCCCGCAGGAAGCGCACCTTGGAGTTGCGGGTGATGGCCCCGTTGCGGACCATGCAGCCGGCCACCGCCCCGATGCGGGGGACCCGAAAGACCTCCCGGACCTCGGCCTCACCGGTGACGATCTCCTCGAACTCGGGCTTGAGCAGGCCGACCATGGCCTTCTCGACGTCTTCCAGCACCCCGTAGATGATCTGGTAGGTGCGGATGTCGACGTCTTCGTGCTCGGCGAGATCCCGGGCCTTGCGGTCGGGGCGCACGTTGAACCCGATGATGGTGGAATTCGACGCGGAGGCCAGCTGCACGTCGTTCTCGGTGATCCCTCCGACGGCCCGGTGCACGAAGGCCAGCTTGACCTCGTCTCGCTCCAGGCGCTTCAGGCTCTCGGTGAGGGCCTCGAGCGACCCGTTCACGTCGGCCTTCAGGATCAGGTTGAGGGTGGCCTGCTCGCCCCGCTGGATCTGCTCGAACAGGTCTTCCAGGCGGGCGCCGCCCCCGATGTGCAGCGACGGGAGCTGGCGCATGCCCCGGAGCCGGAAGCGCTGGGCCCGGGCCTCGGCCACGACCTTGGCCGTCTTGTCGTCGGGGGCGACCCGGAAGTCGTCGCCGGCGCTGGGCACGTCGGACAGGCCGAGCACCTGCACGGGCATGGAGGGGGCCGCCTCCTTCACGTTGTCGCCCTTGTCGTCGATGAGCGCCCGGACGCGGCCCCAGGCTGCGCCGGCCACCATCGGGTCGCCGACCCGGAGCATGCCCCGTTCAACCAGGACGGTGGCCACCGGGCCCCGGCCCTTGTCGAGCTGGGCTTCCAGGACCACGCCTTGGGCCCGCCCCTCCGGGTTGGCCACCAGCTCCTCGAGGTCGGCCACGACCAGCAGCTGCTCGAGCAGGTCGTCGACTCCCATGTTCTGGAGGGCGGACACCTCGACCATGATCGTTTCGCCGCCCCACTCCTCGGGCACCAGCCCATGCTCGGAGAGGGCCTGGCGGACCCGGTTGGGGTCGGCCTCTTCCCTGTCGATCTTGTTGATGGCCACGACGATGGGCACGTCGGCCGCCTTGGCGTGGTTCAGCGCCTCGACGGTCTGGGGCATCACACCGTCGTCGGCCGCCACGACCAGCACGACGATGTCGGTGGCCTCGGCCCCGCGGGCCCGCATGGCGGTGAACGCCTCGTGGCCGGGGGTGTCGATGAAGGTGATCAGCCGGCCGTCCTTGACCGCCTGGTAGGCGCCGATGTGCTGGGTGATGCCACCCGCCTCGCCGGCGACGACGTTGGCCTCCCGGATGCGGTCGAGCAGCTTGGTCTTGCCATGGTCGACGTGGCCCATGACGGTGATGACCGGTGGACGGGGACGCAGGTCGGCCTCGTCGTCGTCGTCGTCGCGCAGCAGCTCGCTGAGCTTGACCTCCTCCTCCTGGCCGGGCTCGACCAACAGGACGTCGGCACCGACCTCGGCTGCGAACAGCTCGATCATGTCGTCGGTGAGGGACTGGGTGGCGGTGACCATCTCGCCCTGCTGGAGCAGGAAGCGGACGACGTCGGCCGCAGTGCGGTTCAGCTTCGGGCCGAGGTCCTGGGCGCTGGCCCCGCGCTCGATGACGACCTCTCCCTCGGGAACGGGGGCGTCTGATCGGGTGTAGTTGGTGGCCTGGGTCGGCTCGAGCTCCTCGAAGCTGCGGCGACGGCGGCGACGGCGCTGCGGTGGGCGCCGGCCCTGGCCGGGACCGCCACGGCCGGGAGGAC
>JBBQRO010000253.1:0-4157 GCA_038214685.1 Acidimicrobiales bacterium | reverse complement strand
CCTCGAAATCCTGCCCCGCCTGGCCGGCCGGCGCGTGGTCGGCTTCGGCAGCCACGTCGACCGGGCCATCCTGAAGGCGGCCGGAGCCGCCGGCTGCCAGGCCCTGCCCCGCAGCCAGTTCTTCCGCACCTGGCCCGACCTCCCGGCTCAGGGCGACGAACTCGAAGTGGAATGACCTGCGAGCACAGCTACCCACAGGCGCAGGGGAAGCAGTTGCTTGCGGAACTTCCCGCCCTTTGCTGAAGCAGTTGGAGACTTGACTACGTTAGTGAAGTGAGCTCAGTGTAAGTAAGCGGCTCCGCTTACGCCTCGCTCGTCAAGAGCTGATTTCAGTCGCTCGGTAAAGATGAGTCGAGGCGCGATGTGCTCGTCTGCCAGTCGGAAAATATCAAATTTGGGTTCCAGATCACGCCTAAGTCGAATCGAGTAGACCGAATGTACCTGGCCAGCCTTTTCAGATCCCTCGGGCCAATAGCTGACATCACTTCGCTCAAAGTCGATCCTATTATTCAGCATCCGAACAACGTTCATTATCTGCCGCTTCTCGTCCCGGAAAGCCCTCGATCGTCAAAGGCACCCACTGCACTGCCCCAGGTGTGACGTTCTCGATGATCTCGGCCACAGCGTCGGTTACAATGGGCACAATCTGGGCCGTCCAAAGGATGTCATGCAGTTCACCTGGATTGGCAACGGACGCAAGGAGGTCATCTGGGAGATTAGTAGCCACATTACCTTCTGTGAACTGTCGACGAGTGAGGATCCGGTCGGGTCATCAAGGATCAGCTGTCCCATCCCGCACAGGAACACATCGTAGAGTCTGACCTTAGCGGCCAGGCTCATTGATGGCACCAGGGGTGGGTAAGCCAGTGGTTGACGCGATTGTTCGTGTCCTGCGCTTGCCTCTTCAGGTCATCCAGTGCACGGTAGAGGGCATCGATGTACCTCTCGCGGTCATTGTTGGGATCGATACCCAGCACCGCTCGTTCCAATCTTTCAACGAAGCGATGATACGCCTGCGGATGACCATTGCGGACGGTGTGACCGATGATGTCTGCAAAGTTGTGGCTGTCAATATGGATGCTTAGCCCAGCGACATCAAAAAAGGGCTCGAAAAGAGTCGTCCAAGGCACCCCAGGAACACCCGGAACTTGCTCCCCTGGGGCGTCCCCGTTCTTGTTGGTGGCGAGGTGGTGCCGCTTCGGGTTTGGATCCGTAGGCGATGGACCTTGGCCCGGAACGCAAGGATCAGGAAGACCGGCAGGAGTGAAATACTGGCGACTCGGGTCTGGTGTGTCTCTGCTTGCAACCACACCCCCGTCGGCGTCGTCTTCTGCGACCATGGATGCAACAACGAGAACGTCCGCTCGGCCCGGCCCGCCGCTGGTCTGGCAACCAGTGACTCTATCCTTCTGAGTCGCCATTAGCGTGATGTACCCGGATGGCAGATTTAGGGGAAGGGTAAGCGACCCATAGAGGGTCCCGCTTAGATCGTCGGGACGAGGAAAAGAACTCAGTATCTGGCCGTCACGCGAGTTGAGTCGAAGATCGATGTTGCCGGCCTCCGGGTGGGGGTTGAAGCCCCGACCGAAGAGGCTAAGCGTGCCCCCGGCGGTTACTGTCGTGGGGCTGGCATATGTCGTTACAATGGCCCACTTCGCAATAGGCGTAACCAATACCAGCAGCGCCAAGGAAGGCAGCCAAAAAATAGCACGACACCGTAAACACCCCTCGGGCGTGTCCAGCGACGCTGCGTCGGGTGGGGATCTTGCCTCGCTCGCCCATCGGCCATCTGGGTTTCCTTCCCGCTCAGGACCTGCTGGAATTAGAGTAGTCGTCAGCCTCCCATTAGTTACTTCGCCCTGAAAAACGGGAACGGTTCGGCCGGCTGAGCCTGCCGGGACCGGCCCCGGCAGGCCCTCGTGCTGGTCTGCTCTTCGTTTTCCTGGTCTCCGCCCTCTTCGGGGCCGTTCAGGCCCTGTTCTGGCCGCGGTCGACCTCACGCGGCCGCCGTTTCGGGTTGTTGGCCGGCCGGTGGAGTTGGTGGCTCCGACTGCCGTTCGGCCTCGGCTTGGAGCCTGGAGAGCTTGGTGGTGTTGTGGGCCAGGACACCCCAGCCGCCAAGTCCGGGCGCCGGCCTCGCTGTCGAGCAGGGTGCGCCGCCAACCGTTGTCCCGCTTGAGGCAGTTGATCCGGGCCTCGCTGCCCGTGCGCCACTTCACCTCCCGCCGGAACCAGGCGGCCCGCTGGATGTGCTGGCGGGCGGCTCCCGGTCGGCCCTTGCGGGGGATCGCCACCTGCCGGACCTTCAACGCCTTCAGGTCGGCTTCGACGCTCGCTTCGCCGTAGCCGCGATCGGCGGTGACGATGCGCGGCGCCTTCCCGAACCGGCGGACGATCCGGGCGATCGCCGGGGCCAGCATCGGCGCGTCGGGCGGGTTCCCGATGACCACGCCGTGGTCGAGGACTAGGCCGTCCTGGTTGTCGACAACCTGGGCCTTGTAGCCGAACTCAACCGGCCGGCCCAGGCGACCCTTGGCGATCGGCCGGGCGTCCGGGTCGTGCAACGACACCACCCTGGTCGAGCCGTCGGGGGTCACCCCCGACGCCCGCAGCCTGGTCTGGGCGGCGATCTGCTCCACCAGCCCGGCGCAGCGCTCCAGCTCGGCGATGGCCCGCAGTGCCTTCCCGGTGGCCTTGGCCTCGCAATCCCGGACACCGCGGCGGGCGTTGACCGCCACCCGGCGGGCCTCGACGATCGTGCGGGTGGCGATGTCGCACAGCTCCAGGTTCAACGCCTGCACCTCCTCCTTGGCGTCCTCGTTCCGGCGGCGCAACCAGGCGCCGATGTCATGCGCCCGCCGGCGCACCGACCGGGTGCGGTCCACGAACCGGGTCCGGGTCGCCAACCCCAACGCGCCCAGGGCGGCGACGAGGACGCCCATCTTGGCCACGCCCTTGGCCAACAGGCCCGAGTCGGTCGGGTAGGCCACGTTCGCCTCGACCACGGTGGTGTCGGCCCGGACCCGGTCCAAGCGGACGAGCTTCTCCTCGTGCGCTTTGGCCAGCAGCACCTCGTTCAGCTGGCTGATCGCCTCCTCCCCGCAGCGGGTTGTGATCTTCATAAGCGTCGTCGGGTGCGGGACCCGCTCACCCAACGGGACCCGGAAGAAGCGGCGCCACGCCAGGCTGTCGGCCACCTCCACGCACAACGCCTCGAACCCGAGCCGGTAACGGAACCGCAGGTACATGAGCCGCAGGTACGTCTCCATCGGGATCGAAGGGCGCCCCAGGCTCGGGTCGAAGAACGGGCGGAACGGCTCGAAGAACCTCGGGTCGTCCAACCACACGTCCACCCGGGCCAGATCGCCCGGCAACGGCAGCAGACACTCCGGGATCACCGCCTCCCACAAGGTCGGCTGACCGTTTACCGTACGCAGCATCGATGGCCTCGATTCCTCGCTTGCCCGCGGATGGGATCGAGGCCATCGTCACACCCCCCACCGCAGATCGCGAGCACCCTCAGCCGCGAAACCCCAGGTCAGGCCCACTTTGTCAGGGCGAAGTAGTTAGGCCCCGCAACACCTGTCATGGATCCGGGGGGTGGGAGATCGGCAGCGGGAGTCCCGCCGTCGCCGTGTTCACGGGGGTACCCCGGCGTCCTCTCCGTGCCCATGGGGGGTCAAGGACGTCGTCGGCTCGGGAACTCCTGACCCGGGAGGAGCACGGCCCGGGCGACGAGGATGGCTATCCTCGGTGGTCGGATGAGATATCCTCGTCGTGTGACCAAGCGCCTGATCGAAGTGGACGACGAGAAGCTCGACGCGGTTCGAGGACTTCTTGGCACCAGAACCCTCAAGGCGACCGTCGACCAAGCCTTCGACGAGGTTCTTGCGCTAGCTCAGCGCCGCCGGTCGTTGTTGGAGGCCCGAGGCGTCGACGCGGCAGTCCTCAGCGATCCCGACGCCCGTCGGGCTGCATGGGGCTGAAGCCCTACTACCTCGGGGACACCTCCGCCATCGGACGACTGGGGATCCCCCGGATCGCCGAGCGGCTCCTGCCGCTCCTGGAGGCGGGCCTTGTCGCCCGATGCACCCCGACCGACCTCGAAGCTGGCTTCTCCTCCCCGAGCCCGAAGCTGCATCTGGCGATGCGGCAGG
>JBBQRO010000252.1:0-4179 GCA_038214685.1 Acidimicrobiales bacterium | reverse complement strand
GAACGAGGAGCCGGTGACGGTGACGGAGTCGCCAGCCTTGCCAGCGGTGCTGGACAGGTTGAGCGTGGCCAGGTTGGTGCAGGCGAAAGCCGCTGCGCCAGCGATGACCGACGCAGCTGCGGCTGCGCCGAAGACGGTCGTGACCTTCTTACGGAGGTTCATTGCAGGTTGCCCACCTTTTCTGGGAAGGGGTGCACACGCACCCGTTTCGTTTCTTCGTAGAGCATGTCAGAAGAACCAAAACGGCGCAATAGGGCTATGTGCTCTGTACCCAGGATGGGAATACATGTGATTTAGGTCTAGTGGCGGCGACCTGCTCATGACCTGGAGATTTGCAGTTCGACTCTAGCCAGGCTGGTAGGAGCAGCGCCGAAATCGGGCTAGGATTGGACCCATGGCGACGCTGCACTTCAGGGAGGTGGCGGGCTTCGGGGCCGACGTCGCCCGCCAGTTCTCCCGACCGGGGCGACGTCGTGGATGAGCACCTGGCCGCCGAGGAGCTCGAGATCCGCAGGATTCAGCCGTATCAGGCCCGCAAGGCCTACCTCTGCCCGGGCTGCAACCAGGACATCGCCGAGGGCGTGGGACATCTGGTCGTGGTACCCCGAGCCGCTCCTGAGCTGCGCCGGCACTGGCACCACCCGTGCTGGGACCACCGCCGGCACCGCCGGCCGGGCCGAGGCTGATCAGCCGCCCTCACCCGGGAGGGTCTGGTCTCGTTGCGGTGGGCCAACTCGGGAGCGATGGTCACGTCGAGATGGGCCGAGGCGTCACCGGCAGCCTGCCGGCCAGGACAACGGTGAACTCGTCGAACTCCGGAGTCTGGCCGGCTCGACCCAGCCGCCAGGGGTGCCCCGAGAACGCCCTCGCCGCGCCTCTACAATGCTCAGGTGTCCGTCGGAGTCATACCGGTCAGCCTCAGGTCGAACGATGCGTGCTGGTGCGGCAGCGGGCGGAAGTACAAGCGGTGCCACAAGCTGTCCCAGGCGCCGGTGCGCGCCGGTCGGCTGAGTCCCACCCGCAGCGTGCCGGAGGGCATCGTCCGTCCCGATTATGCCGAGACCGGCGATCCGGGCACCTGGGTCGAGCCCCTCGTTCGTCCGCCCGACGTCATCGAGGCCGTCCGGCGCGCGTCGCAGGCGGCGGCAGAGGTGTTGGCTGTGGTGGGCGCTGCGGTCCGCCCCGGCATCACCACCGACCAGCTCGACGCCTTGGCCCATGCTGAGTGCGTCGCCCGGGGCGGCTACCCAAGCCCCCTCAACTACAACGGCTTCCCGAAGTCGCTCTGCACCTCGGTCAACGAGGTGATCTGCCACGGCATCCCTGACGACCGAGCTCTGGTCGACGGTGACATCGTGAACCTCGACGTCACCATCTACCTCGACGGTGTCCACGGCGACACCAACGCCACCTTCGGAGTCGGCGACGTCGACGAGGAGTCCCGTCGGCTGGTCCGGGTCACCCACGAGTGCATGCTCGAAGGGATCGCCGCCGTACGCCCCGGGCGGCCCATTTCGGTCATTGGCGCCGCCATCGAGGCCCACGCCCATGCCGGGGGCTACGGCGTGGTGCGGGCGTTCGTCGGCCATGGCGTAGCCCGCAAGTTCCATGGGCCGCCCCACGTGCCCCACCACTATGACGCCTCGGCCACCACCCTCATGCAGCCGGGAATGACCTTCACCATCGAGCCCATGATCACCCTGGGCACGTGGCGCCACCTGATGTGGGACGACGGCTGGACAGCGGTCACGGCCGACAAGCGACGCACCGCTCAATTCGAGCACACGCTGCTGGTCGGCGTCGACGGGGCGGAGATCCTCACCGTCGCCGGCTGATCGACGCGCTGACGGAGGACGTCGGGGGTCGAGAAGCAGCCGCCGGCGATGAGGGTCAGCTGATCAGGACGCCTCGGGCGAGGAGGCGAGGCAGGACATCACCGGCGAGGGCGGTGGAGACCGTGCTGAAATAGTCACTCGCCGGCGCCAGGCCCCAGGCCAACACATTCGGGCTCATCGCAGCCTCGGTCTCGGCGCCGTTGTCCACGGCGGCGTAGGCAGAGGCCACCTCGTTCAGCATCACCGGAGCCAGCTCCGCCAGGGCATCCCGAACCGAGAGCCCGCCGACGAGCAACGTCCAATCGAGCACGTCCCAGCCGAACTGGCGGTGCCTGGTCTCGTCGCGCAGCACCTGATCGAGCGCTCGGAGAGCTACGGGCACGGAGCACCGTCGGCGCAGCATTCCGAACAACGGCACGGCGAGGGTTTCCCCGATGCAGAAGAAGCGCAGTATCGATGAGACGAGGGCCGTCGCCCGATCACCGCCGTCGTCGAGGACCAGGGCGCCCGGGTCGATCTCCGGCGCGCCGGCCGTACCCCCGGCGCTGTCGGCGACCGCAGCGGAGAGCTCACTGTGGGCCAGCTCGTCCGCCACCACACCGAGGCCGTCGCGGATGAGGTCGGGGGGCGCCCCCAGCTGGATCAGCCACAGGGTGACTTGTTGGGCAATTGCGGCCGAGGTGTACTCGGATTCTGTCCGGCGTCTCCATTCCGCGGAGATCACCTCGGCGTCGCGTCCGGCGGCAACCACCGGCACGGGAGGCTCGTGGGTTGAGGCGTAAGGGCGGTTGATCAGGGACGGGCGGGGAACGGGGGGTTGACGATCACGAACGCCCCCGGAGGGATGGTGGACGTGGGCGGCGTGGGAGTGGTGGTGGTCGTGGTGGGTGGGACTGTCGACCTGGTGGTCGGTGGTCGGGTGGCGACCACGGGGGCGCGGGTCGTGGCCGGCGCCGTGGACTTCACGATGACGACGGTGGTGGATGTGACAGTGGTGGGCGGAAGGAGGACCACGGTCGTCGACGTGGTGGACGGAGGCGGGGGGTTGTTTACGACCTGCGCCTCGCCCGCCCCACATCCTGACCCGAAGGCGGCCACGAGGACGACCGGGGCGGCAAACCCCGCCCGCCGACGACGCGTGCTGTGGCGGGCACCAGGACGGGGCGGAGGGCTCTCGGGTTCGTGCGAAGCCGTACCCTTCATCTCGTTCTCCTCTGCTCCGGAGTCCAGGATAACCGCTGCACGGCGCAACGCCGGCGATTCGATTCAGGTCCAGGGGGTAAAATGCCGATACCTCCACTATCGCCAGCACAGGGGAGGGCCGATGAACCCATCGAGAGGGTTGATCCCCGGCCAGAGCCGCGAGCAGGCCCGGGTCGGCCTTCGTCCCGGCAACTTCCAGGGGACGCCGCCCCGTGGCCGGTCCCATGCCGCAGAGCTGGCGGCCATCCACGCCACGGACGACCACTGGTTCGGCACCAGCCGCTTCCAGCGCCTGGCCCGGGTGACCTCGGTCGACCCGCTGACTTCGACTGGTACCTTTCGGCTCAGCTTGGAGGTGGCCGACGAGGAGGCGTTCGACTTCCTCCCCGGGCAGTTCGTCGGCATCGAGGCGCAGTTCGAGGGCTGGGGCTTCCGGCGCAGCCCGTACTGCATCCTCTCCGACCCGGGCGATGCCCCCCACTTTGAGCTGCTCGTGCGTGCCGTGCCCCAAGGACCGTTGTCGCTCTACCTCTCCGAGCTCCGAGGCGGCGACCAGGTGGTGTTCCGGGGCCCGACCGGGCGGTCGATGGTGCCCCGCTTCGACGACCGGGAGCTGGTCCTCATGGCCACGGGCACTGGCGTGGCGCCTCTGATCTGCCTGGCCCGCCACCTGTTGGCCAAGGGCTACCCCCACCCAATCTCGCTGTGGTGGGGCATGCGCTCGACCGACGACGTCTGCCTCACCGACGAGCTCGACGTCCTGGCCGCGGCACACGACCGCTTCACCTACGCGATCACCCTCTCTCAACCACCCGACGACGGCTGGACCGGACTGCGCGGCCGTCTGGGCGAGTCCGTGCCTCCCCTCCTTCCCACGCTGGGGGCCAAGCGGTACTACCTGGTCGGCAACGGGGCCATGCTGGAGGAGATGGCGACGGCGCTGTCCGACATGGGAGTCGTGCAGCAGCACATCTACAAAGAGCCGTACTTCGACGCCATCCACCAGCCCGATCGCGACGTCGTGGCCCGCATCCGGGAGCGATTTGTGGCCACCGACCTGTTCTCGGCCTACGCCGCCCGCCGGGGCTCCGAGCTCGACCTTGACCGCGACCTCGATGCGGCCCGCACCGGCAAGGCTGGT
>JBBQRO010000251.1:0-4183 GCA_038214685.1 Acidimicrobiales bacterium | reverse complement strand
GACGCCGTTGCGTTCGGCAACATCTCCACCACCGACGTCGTCCAGGACCTCGATACCGGCATCGCCGGCTTCGGGATCGTTCTGGCCGACCAGAGTGCAGATGTTCTCAACGCCGGTCTGGGCATTGCCAACACCGGTCTCAACGAGGCCACCGGCAACGCTTCGACCAACACGGCACTGAACGGTCAGCTGGCACTTGCCGGCACTGTCTTCGGTGCCCTGGTGGCCGACACGGTCGTCGCCAACAACGTCGCTGACACGGTCAACGACTCTGACGGCACGGCCACCATCGACACCGGTGACGCTTTCGCCGTGGGGAACCTCTCGGGTACCAGCGTCTCCCAGGCCGCGGACTGCTCGGGCATCGCAATCTGCCTGCCCAGCCAGTCCATTGGCGTGGCCAACCTTGGCTTCGCCTTCGCCAACTCCGGTCTGAACACCGCCGTTGGCAACAACTCGGCCAACCTCGCCTTGAACGGGCAGCTCGCTGCTGTTCTGGGCGGACCGGCAAACCTGATCGCCAGCAACTTCGGCTCTGCCGCCAACCTGTCGAATGGCCTCGCGGTCATCTTGACTGGCGACGCCGAAGCCATCGGCAACGCGGCAGCCACCACGGCCTGCCAGGGTGGCAACACCGACCCTGACTGCCCCGCGGCTGAGCTGCCCGACATCCCGACGCCGCCAGTGGTGTGCGACAAGGATGAGCCTGGCGAACCCGGTGGCCCTGGTGGCCCTGGTGGCCCTGGTGGCCCCGGTGGCCCTGGTGGCCCCGGCGGTCCTGGTGGCCCCGGCGGTCCTGGTGGCGCTCCGGAAGTTCCGGAAGTTCCGGAAGTTCCCGAGGTCCCCGAAATTCCTGAGATCCCCGTGGTCGACGAAGTCGACGACGTGATCGACACCTTGTTCGAGGACGCTCCCGTCCGCGAACTGGCATTCACCGGCGTTTCGCTTGCAGTCCAGATTCTCTTGGGGCTGCTGCTGCTCGCCATCGGCTTCTTCCTTCGCCGGATGGGCCAGACGGCGTAGTTCTACGCCAGCGTGAGGGAAGGGGGCGGCTTCGGCCGCCCTCTTCTCGTTTTGAGGTGGAGCCGTTGGGCTAGAGTTCCTCAATGGCTGAAAACTCTGTTGAACCCTCCACGCCCTCAGGCAAGCGGGCCAGCTCGCGCAAGGCAGCGACCTTCGACCAGGCTCGGGTCGTTCGTCGCTATCTGAGCGCGGTGGAGATCGCCAAGCCGGGGCGGGGCCCCCGGCGTACCGCTGATGCCATCGGCAACCGGATCACCAAGGTCGACGAGTTGTTGGTGTCCGCCGACCCGCTCAGCCGAGTCCACCTCACCCAAGAGCGCATCGAGCTGCACGCCGAGTACGTTCGGGTCACCAATGGAAATGCCGGTGACCAGGGCCAGTTCGAGCGTGACTTCATCCGGGTGGCTCGCAGCTACGGGGACCGCAACGGCATCACCTACGCCGCCTGGCGCCAGGTCGGCGTCGACGCTGCCGTGCTCGAGCGGGCGGGGATCCACAAGGCCGAGAAGAAGCCGCCTCCGGCCGCCGTGCGCGCCGCCAGGGAAGAGGCGGCGGAGCTCAACGCTCCTGGATCTGCTGCTTCCGAGCCGGCGCCGCCGACGGAGCCGGATGAGGCCAAGGCTCCGGCCCCCGAGGCCAAGGCTCCGGCCCCCGCCAGCGCCTCTGACGAGCCCACCGAAGCCGTCAGCATGGACGAGTTGGAGGCCCTCCTGGCTGACGCGTCGATCGGCGCTGCCCCGGTGACGTCGTCGACCCAGCCCCGGCTGGGCGACGATCTCGGTGCAGCCCGAGACGACACGCCGCCGCCCACTCCCAGGAACACGCCCCGTCCCTCGCCCGGGGAGGGGAACGGCAAGGCGTAGCCTCGCCCGGTGGTGTCGGAAGGGGATCGAGCGCACGATCTCGTGCGGTGGAGTGAGTCGTTGGCTGGCATTGCCAGGACCGGCCTCGCCTTCACCACCAGCCTCTACGAACGGGAACGCTTCGAGGAGGTGCTGAAAGTGGCGGCCGAAATGCGGCTGGCCTCCGGGTCGGGTCCGGCCGCCGCGGTGCTGGTGGAGGAGTGGCTGGCTACCGTCGGCGAAGGCGTCGCCGGCTACGTGACACCCAAGGCGGCCGTGGGTGCGGTGGTGGGCAACGACGCCGGAGAGATCCTCCTTGTGCAGCGAGCCGACTCCGGGGTCTGGCTCTACCCGACCGGTTGGGCCGACGTGGGCTACTCCCCGGCCGAGGTGGCGGTCAAGGAGGTCCGGGAGGAGACCGGCATCCACTGCGAGCCCCAGCGACTCATTGCCGTCCTCGATGGTCTCCGGCTCGGCTTCTCCCGCATCCCGCTGTACTCGCTGGTGTTCCACTGCCGGATGACGGGCGGTGAGCTGGCCCCCCACCCGCTGGAGTGCGCCGACGTGGGTTGGTTCGCCGAGGACGCCCTGCCCTCACCCATGGCCGGCGCCGCCCGCTGGGCCCCGGCCGCTTTCGCCGCCATCCGGGGCGAGCCCCTCGAGGTCGTCTTCGACGCCCCCCGCTGATCCCAGCCTCCCCCCGTTCTTGCGTCAACCAGTAGTCACTATGACTACTGGTTGACGCAAGAAGCACCGGGGTCCGTCGAAATCGAGCGTTCCGGGGCAGTTCTTGTCTCATCCGAGCGCTTTACTGATGTCTCATGACTCCCGATGAGCATGTCGCACGGATCGCCGCACGTCAGCACGGCCTGTTCACCCTTCCTCAAGCCCTCGCCGTCGGCCTCTCGCCCACGACGGTTACCGACCGGCTCCACGCTGGGCGGCTCCACCGGCTGGAACCGCAGGTGTACCGCATTGCCGGTGCACCTGATTCGTGGCACCAACGCCTCCTCCGGGCCTGCATGGCCGAAGGCGGTGTCGCCTCCCACCGGGCGGCGGCCAGCCTGTTTGAGCTCGACGGTTTCCCTCCCCGGGTGGTGGAGGTCACCGTCCGGCGCTGGGAGCGTCGGGTCAACCAGTCGGTACGGGTGCACGAAAGCACCGACCTCATCGATACCCATCGACAAGAGCGTCGGGGAATCCCGGTCACTACCATCGAGCGTACGCTGATCGACCTTGGGGCGGTGGTCCCGCGCGTCAAGGTGGAGCAAGGCTTCGATGACGCTCTCCGGCGCGGCCTCACCACCCCCGAGTTGGTCCGTGACCGATTCCTCACCGTCGCCCGTCGGGGTCGGCGAGGGGTCGGGGTCATTCGCCCTCTCCTCGATCGCCGGCTGGGGACGTCAGGTCCTCGTCCTGGCGAGTTCGAGCGCCGGACCGCCCGTCTGCTCGTGGCCGGCGGGGTGCAGGAGCCAGTCTTCGAGTACGAGGTTCGCCTTCCCAGCGGACTGTTCGTCGCCCGGGTCGATCTCGCCTATCCGCCGGCGCTCCTCGCCATCGAATGTGACAGCGACCGGTGGAGGAACGGCCGCCAGCGCCGGCAGGCCGACCTCGAGCGTCAGAACCGCCTCATCCTCGCCGGCTGGACCCTCCTGCGCTTCACCTGGGACCACCTTATTGACGAGCCTCACCTGGTCCTGGCCCAGGTCCGCGGTGCCCTCGACCTCGCCACAGTGTGATGCCGAGCCCCACTTCGTTCTTGCGTCAGTGCGTGGTCACGGTGACTACTGGTTGACGCAAGAACACGGGAGGGGATGAGCGAAGGGGACGACGCCGCCGAGTCGACGTTAGGCCTCGAGCTGCTTCAAGAGGGCGGCGACGATCGAGGTTCGGCGGTTGGCGGTCTCCCACGCCGCCCCGATGGCGGCGTGGTCGACCAAGCCGGCGGCGTCGGGAGCCATCCCCAGGGCCGAAGTTGCCGCCGTGGCCAGGGGGGCGGGCTCGATCTCCTCGCCGTAGGCGCTGAACGCCTCCAAGCCGTCCCAGAGCGTTTCGGGCGGCGCCGGCGCCTCGCCACCGCTAGCCAGGGCCAGGGCCACGGCCGGGAGGAGGTCATAGGTCGACACGCCTGCGGGAGGCGAGAAGCCGGCCACCGGATGCAGGCGCCATTCCAGAGTGAGCCCGTCAGGGCCGTCGTCGCGCAGCCACACCTGGGATCCGTTGACGTAGGAGTCGACCGGTTCCCCGAAGCGCCGGTCGAGGGCGATCACCAGCTCGGGTCGGATGCGCCACACACAGGTGGAGACGAGGTCGGTCAC
>JBBQRO010000250.1:0-4226 GCA_038214685.1 Acidimicrobiales bacterium | reverse complement strand
CTGCGGGGCGGGGCGGGGCGGGGCCTCGGCGGCCGCCGCCGGCGGGGGAGTCGGCGGAGGCGTCGGAGGGGCTGGAGGAGCGGGCGAGCGGGCTGCGGACCGCACGCCACCGAGGGCCAACCGGGCGCCGGCCGGACCGGCCGCCGGCGCCGCCGGGGGGGCGACAGTCGACGGAGGCGACGGCGGGGCGGTGGCCGGGGCCACCTCTGGTGCGGCAGCGGTGGGGGCTCGGCCGGCCAGCGCCCGTTCGAGGCGCTCGATGCGCTCGAGGAGGGCGGCCGGCGAGGCATCGAGCTCCGGCCGGCTGAGTCGGACGAGGGCCACCTCCAGCAGCACCCGGGGATCGGGCGCCTCCCGCATGTCGACGAGGGTCTGGCCCAGGACCTCCATGGCCCGGACGGTCGCCGCCTTGCCGAGGCGGTGGGCTTCGGCCTCCACCGCGTCGAGCTCCTCGTCGGGCAGACCGACGAGGGACCGCGACACACTCACCAGCAGGGTCTGGCGCAGGCGCTCCAGCACGTCGGTGGCCACCTGGCGGGGATCGTGGCCCGCTCCGCAGCGCTCGGCGACGGCGGCGACGGCCCGGGCCGCATCGCGGTCGCAGAGGGCCTCGACGAACTCTCCGACCGACGGCGCGTGGTGGTCGATCCCACCGGCGGCGGCCACCTGGTCGAGCACGGAGAGGGCATCACGGACCGAGCCCTTGCCCCGCCGGGCAACCAGCTCGATGACCTCGGCCGGCACGTCGAGGCCGGCGTCGGCGGCCACCCACTTGAGGTGCTGGGTGAGGAGGTCGAGCGACAGGAGGCGGAACTCGAAGTGCTGGGTGCGGCTGCGGATGGTGGGCAGGACCTTCTGGGGCTCGGTGGTGGCCAGCACGAAGATGACGTGGGCCGGAGGCTCCTCGAGGGTCTTGAGCAGGGTGGTCGACGCATCCGTGGTCAGCATGTGGACCTCGTCGACGATGTAGACCTTCCACCGCCCCGGGGTGCCCAGTGCGGCCCTCGACACCAGCTCGCGCATGGCGTCGACGCCCCGGTTGGAGGCGGCGTCGAGCTCGACCACGTCGAGCGACCGGCCCTCGGTGATGCCGACGCAGGAGTCACAGACGCCGCACGGCTCGCCGTCGACTGCATTGGCGCAGTTGAGCGCCTTGGCCAGGATTCGGGCCGACGACGTCTTGCCCGTGCCCCGCGGCCCGCTGAAGAGGTAGGCGTGCGACACACGCCCCTCGCGCACCGCATTACGAAGGGTCTGGCTGACGTGATCCTGGCCCTTGAGCTCCGACCACCGCTGGGATCGGTATCGGCGGTACAGCGACTGGTAGGCCGCGGCACCCGATGTCATTGGCCCGACAGTATCCGGCCTCTGCGACAAGCCGGCGAGAGATCGCCGAGGTGTCTGACTTCCGGCGTTAGCCCCGCTGGTGGCGACGGGCGGCCAGCGGGGCGAAGACGACGATGAACAGGGCACGCCAGAGCCAGAGAGCGGGTGGCGAAGTAGCCGGCCGAGTGGCCCAGGACCCGGACCGCGTCGACATTGGCGAAGCCGACCACCGTGGTCACGGTCAGGCCGATCGTCGCCAGGATGGTGTCGGCGACGGTGTCGCTGACGGCCAGGTTCAATCCGTTGAGGGTTCGGACGGCCTCGAGCAGCTGGTGGCCCGGATCGCCATCATCGACCATGGTCATCGCCGAGGGCACGCCCGACGACCTGAGGTCCAAGGCCGGCAACGACGTCGTCGGGGTGCACGTGGCGCCGCGAGTCGACCGTCCCACCCGGTCGATCGCCGTCCCGGTCGAACGGGGCTCGGCCCAGCTGCTCGAGGTACTGAGTAGTGAGCAACACGTCGGTACCGGCCGCCACCAGGCTCCGGATGGCGTCCCACAGGTCGTTGCGACTGCGAGGGTCGAGCCCGGTGGTGGGTACGGCGAGCAGGAGCAGCTCCGGGGCTCCGACCAGGCTGGCACCGAGGTCGAACTTGCGGCGCATGCCGCCCGAGTAGGTACGCACCAGGCGGTCGGCGCTCTCGGTCAGGTCGAGCAGGTCGAGGACGACCTCGGCACTGGCCTTGGCCTGCCGGGAGTCGTGGCCGAACAGGCGGCCGACGAGCACCAGGTTCTCGCGGCCGGACATGGCGCCCTCGGCCGCCGCCGACTGCCCGCGGTGACCTGGTTCCGATCGGCGGTGAGGTCGAGGCCGGCGAGGGCCTGGGTGGACTTGAAGCGCTTGATGAGCCCGCGGGCTTTCAGGATGGGCGGCATGGTGCAGGTTCTCCCTCTCCGGTCGGCGGCGGGCAGGCGTGGGCGTCGGTGTCGCGCTGGCCGCCCGGGGCGTACCAGCTCCGCCACTGGTCGATCCCAGTGAGCTCGCCCGACTCGATGTCCTTGGCCAGGCGCTGCACGTAGTCGAGCTCGGCCCGGCGCAGTACCTGGGCGTACTCGCTCCCCTGGGCGAAGAGCCGGGGCATGCCGTGGGTCTGGCGGCCACCAGCTCCGAGAGCCAGTCGGCCATCTCCCGCAGACCGGCGTCGGTAATCTCATAGATCGTGCGCTCGGGCCGGCGCCCGGCCCGCACCGTCTCCGGGCCCGGATGAGCGAGCGCTTCTCCAGCGCCTCGACCACCCCGTTTGGCGGATCCCCGACGTCAGCCGCAGGCGGAGCCCGTCCCTCGACGCAGCGGCCAGGCTGGACTGCGGCACACGCATCGACCCGCTGAGAGCTGCTGCCTCCCGGCCCTGACTCGGTTCACGGGGATACGTTGCGCAGGACCCAGCCGCTGCGTCGAACGACGGACTCCGATGACCACGATAACCTGTTGGGTCCAGGAGGGGTGCGGGAGCGGCCGAACCGGCACGCCTGGAAAGTGTGTAGGGGGCAACCCCTCGTGGGTTCAAATCCCACTCCCTCCGCCCACGTGCACCGGTCCACTCTCCATGGGAGGGTGGACCGGTGACCGATTCCGACGCCATGGGCCTGGCCATCGCCGAGGCCCGGAAAGGGCTCCTGCACGGCGACGTACCCGTCGGGGCGGTGGCGCTGGTGGCGGGGGAGGTCGTCACTGTCGACCACAATCGTCGCGAGCAGTTGGGCGACCCTACCGCCCACGCCGAATTGCTGGTCCTGCGGGCCGCAGCGGTGGCGGCCGGCGGTTGGCGCCTGGGCGACCTGACCCTGGTCGTCACCCTCGAGCCCTGCCCGATGTGCGCCGGGGCGCTGGTCGCGGCCCGGGTGGGCCGGCTCGTCTTCGGCGCCGCCGATCGTCGGGCCGGGGCGTGCGGGTCGTTGTACAACCTGTGCGCGGATCCCCGGCTGAACCACGAGGTGGTTGTCACCCACGGCGTCCGGGCCGCAGAGTGCTCCGAGCTCCTCACCGGGTTCTTCGCCGGCCGCCGAGCCGCCCGCTAGCCTGTCGACCCCGGAGGGGTGCGAGAGCGGCCGAATCGGACGGTCTCGAAAACCGTTGTGGCGCAAGTCACCGTGGGTTCAAATCCCACCCCCTCCGCCAGCTCTGACAGGGCTTTCCACCGCGAAAGCCCTGTTCAGAGGGGGTGTAGCGCCCGTCTCGATGGCCCGACCGGTACGGTCCCGCCGTGACCGCAAACGGCCGCCATTTGGGGGTGCGGATGGGGTGCGAGCGTGCAAAAGGGGTGCGAAAGGGGTGCGGGCCCATCCCGCAGAACGCCGGGAAAACGCACACGGAAGCCGCGTCTGCGGTCGACCAAAGCTGCGGTCAGCGGCGGCATGACGTGGCTGTAGCGATCCAAGGACAGACTGGTCAGGTGGCGCGGCTGAGGGGAGGCTCAGATTCTCGCCACCTTGACGTTGGCGTGGGCCGCGGCGAGTGCCGCCATGTCGCCGGGGTCATGGGTGACCACGACGCCGCCGCCCAAACGGATCGCCGTCGCCACGACCAGCGCTTTCACGGCCAGCTCGCTGCCTGCGTCCAGCGCCGCCAGAAGATGCCCGGCAATGCGAGCGATCCGGGCGCCGGTGGTCACGACCTGAGCGAAGCCCCGTGCCAGGACGGCGTCGATGGCTTCGTCCGTGCCCGCACCCCGGTAAAGCTCGACGAGCACGACGGATGGGACCCGGACCGGGTGGTTGTGATCGTGGGCGCTGCGCATCGCGGCGCGCACGCGTTGATGGCGATCGAGATCTCGTCTGGGTCGGGCCAGTGCCGAGAGTGCCTCGCTGTCGAGGATCAGGACGGCCACAACTCGTCGA
>JBBQRO010000249.1:0-4266 GCA_038214685.1 Acidimicrobiales bacterium | reverse complement strand
CACCGGCTGAAGCGGGCCTCCGACCACAACGCCCGGGCCCGCGCCCTCAACTCCCTGCAGGAGGCGCTCGACCTCCCCGATCCTCCCCTCAGAATCGAGTGCTACGACATGAGCCACATCCAGGGGAGCGACTACGTGGGTTCGATGGTGGTGATGGAGGACGGGCTGGCCAAGAAGAGCGAGTACCGCCGGTTCAAGATCCGCGACGTCGGTGGCAACGACGACTTCGCGGCCATGGAGGAGGTCCTCACCCGCCGGTTGACCGCCCTGCTGGTCGAGCGTGAGCGTCCGCTCGGCGACCGGCCCCGCAAGTTCAACTACCCGCCCAACCTGCTCCTGGTCGACGGGGGCAAGGGCCAGCTCAGCGTGGCCATCAAGGTGGTCGAGGACCTCGGCCTGGAGGACGAGATTGCCGTCGCCTCCCTGGCCAAGCGGTTCGAGGAGGTGTTCGTGCCCGGTCAGGCCGACCCGATCCGCATCCCCCGCCAGTCCGAGGCGCTCTACCTGCTGCAGCGCCTGCGCGACGAGGCCCACCGCTTCGCCATCTCCTACCACCGGGAGCTGCGGGGCAAGCGGATGACGGTCAGCGTCCTGGACGGCATCCCCGGCCTGGGCCCCACCCGGAAGAAGCGCCTGATCAAGGAGTTGGGCGGCGTGACTGCCGTGAAAGCCGCGTCGCTGGCCGACTTCGTGGCCCTGCCGTGGCTGCCGGACGCGGTGGCGATCGCCGTCCACGAGCGGCTGCACGAAGCGGCTTCATGAGCGACGAGAGTGGGCAGTTCGCGGTGACAGGCGGCACCGAATCGTCCACACCGGCCATCTCGGACCGCTCGCTCTGGGAGGCCCACGCCGGCTGGTGGCAGGACGCCTTCACCGGCGGGGCCGACGCCGAGTACACCGAACAGATCATCCCCCTGGCCGCCGAGCACCTGGCCGGAGCCACGAACGTGCTCGACGTCGGCACCGGCGAGGGCCAGCTGGCCCGGGTGGCGGCCAACGCCGGCGCCCGGGTGGTCGGCGTCGACCCGTCGTGGGCGCAGCTGACGGCGGGGCAGGAGCGGGCAGGCGGGCCGGCCTACGTAAAGGCCGAGGCCGTGGCGCTGCCCTTCCCCGACGGGGTGTTCGACGCCGCGGTGGCCTGCCTGGTGTTCGAGCACATCGAGGGGGTGGACGCAGCCATCGCCGAGGTCGGCCGGGTGCTGCGCCCCGGCGGCCGGTTCCTGTTCTTCCTCAACCACCCGCTGCTGCAGGTGCCGGGCTCGGGTTGGATCGACGACCACATCCTGGAGGAGCAGTACTGGCGGATCGGCCCCTATCTGACCGAGGACATCTCGCTGGAGGAGGTGGACAAGGATGTGTTCCTGCCGTTCGTCCACCGCCCGATGTCGCGGTACGTCAACGCCATGGCCTCGGCCGGCATGCTCATCACCCGGATGGAGGAGCCGGCGCCCCCTCCGGGCTTCCTGGCCCGAGCCGAGGAGTACACGGCGGCGACCACCATCCCCCGCCTGCTGTTCCTGCGGGCGGAGAAGGTGGGCCACTCGTAGTAGGCCCGGCGTTGTCGCAGGGGCCAGATATCCTCGGTTCATGTGCTTCCCCCACATCAGGACGGTGACCGAAGGGAACACACGATGGTGTCCGACCAGGCCCGCAGGGACCTGTACGACGTACTCGAACAGCAATTGGGGCAGAGCCAGGCGGGCACGCTGATGGAGCTCCTGCCGCCCGTGGGCTGGGCCGATGTGGCCCGTCAGTCAGACCTGGTGGCCGTGCGAGGTGAGATGGCCCAGATCCGGGGCGAGATGGCCGAGCTGCGGGCCGAGCTCAAGGCTCAGCTGCCGCGCCTCTATGTGGCGAATGTGGCGGCAATGATCGGCATTTCCGGCCTTGTCCTCGCCACCGCCAAGTTTGCATGAGCGAGTTCCTCATCATCACGGGCGTGTCCGGCGCCGGCGGGTCGACGGCCGGCGACACGTTCGAGGACCTGGGTTGGTTCGTGATCGACAACCTGCCCCCCGCCCTCATCTCCAAGGTCGTGGAGCTGGTGCAGGCGCCGGGCGCCACCACCGAGCGGGTGGCCCTTGTGGTCCGCACCGAGCACTACCTGGAGGAGCTCGCCACCGCCCTGGCCCAGCTCCGGAAGGGTGAGGCCCGGGTGCGGGTGCTGTTCCTGGAGGCGTCCAACGAGGTACTGGTGCGTCGGTACGAGAACACCCGCCGCCGCCACCCGATGTCGGGGGCCGACCGGGTGTCGGAGGCCATCGAGCGGGAACGGGCCCTGCTCGACGAGGTGAAGTCCGAGGCCGACGTGGTGGTCGACACCAGTGACCTCAACGTCCACCAGCTGCGCGATCGCCTGCTCGACCTCTTCGCACGAGACGCCGAGACGCCCCTGCAGACCAACATCGTGTCGTTCGGGTACAAGCACGGCCTCCCGCTCGACGTCGACCTGGTCTTCGACTGCCGGTTCCTCCCCAACCCCCACTGGGTCGACCACCTCCGCCCGCTGACCGGCCTCGACGAGCCGGTGCAGCAGTATGTGGCCTCCCAGCCCGAGACTGGAGAGTTCCTCAAGCGCCTCGACGACCTGCTCGAGCTGCTCCTCCCGGCGTTCGTGAAAGAGGGCAAGTCCTACCTGTCCATCGGCGTGGGCTGCACGGGCGGCACCCACCGCTCGGTGTACCTGGCCGAGGAGCTCGGCCTCATCCTGCGCAAGCGGGGTTTCCACCCCATGGTCAAGCACCGGGACCTGGGAAAATAGGGATGGTGAACGTCGTCGCCCTGGGGGGAGGGCACGGCCTGGCGGCCACCCTGGCCGCGGTGCGCCGCTATGCCGACGACGTGTGCGCCATCGTGTCGGTGGCCGACGACGGTGGGTCGAGCGGGCGGCTGCGTGCTGCCTTCGGCATCCCGCCCCCGGGCGACCTGCGCAAGTGCCTGGTGGCCCTGGCCGACCCCGATTCGCTGTGGACGTCGGCCTTCGAGCACCGCTTCGACGCCGGCGAGCTCCAGGGTCACGCCTTCGGCAACCTGGTCCTGGCCGGTCTGGCCGCCTCCACCGGCGACTTCGAGTCGGCCCTGCACGAAGCCGGGCGGTTGCTCGGCGCCGTCGGCCGGGTGGTGCCGGCCACCACCGAGCCCGTCGTGCTGAAGGCGGTGGTCCGGGGCGCCGACGGAGACGAGGACGGCTCGATCACCGGCCAGGTTGCCGTCGGCGCCTCGGCGGGCATCGCCGGGGTGTCCCTCGTCCCGGCCGACGCACGGGCCCCCGACGCCGCCCTTGCCGCCCTGGCCGCCGCCGACCAGGTGGTGCTCGGGCCCGGCTCCCTTTTCACCAGCGTGCTTGCCGTGGTGGCGGTGAGCGCCCTGCGCGACGCCCTGGCTGTCACCCCCGGCCGAAAGGTCTACGTCTGCAACCTCCGGCCGCAACTCCCGGAGACTGCGGGGTACGACGTGGCCGCCCACGTCGACGCCCTGCGGGCCCATGGATTGGACATCGATGTCGTCCTGTGCCAGCCCGACTCGCTCCCGAAGGGTCGGCTCGACGTAGAGTGCGTCGAGCGGCCGGTAGCCCGTCCAGACGGGGCGGGGCACGACCCCGTATTGCTGGCGGCCGCCCTCTCGGATCTACTCGGCTAGTCATCGGAATCACCTAGTCATCGGAATCACTTAAGGGGGACTCGTATGGCAGTGCGTGTCGGGATCAACGGCTTCGGTCGTATCGGTCGAATCTTCTTTCGGGCTGCGCAGCAGCGAGGCGACGTCGAGGTGGTGGCCATCAACGACCTCACGTCGCCCTCGATCAATGCCCACCTGCTCAAGTACGACTCGACCCACGGCCGCTTCGGCGAGTCGGTCGAGGTCACCGGCGACGGCTTCCAGGTCGGAAGTCGCAGCGTGAAGGTGTTCAGCGAAGCCGACCCCAAGGCCCTGCCCTGGGGCGACGTGGGTGTCGACGTGGTGGTCGAGTCCACCGGCTTCTTTACCGACGGCGACAAGGCCCGGGCCCACATCGAGGGCGGCGCCCCGCGCGTCATCATCTCTGCCCCGGCCAAGAACGTCGACGCCACGTTCGTGGTCGGCGTGAACGACGACACCTTCGACGCCGCCAGTCACACGGTGGTCTCCAACGCCTCCTGCACGACCAACTGCTTCGTGCCCATGGTCAAGGTCCTCGACGACGCCTTCGGCGTGGAGAAGGGCCTCATGACCACGATTCACGCCTACACCAACGACCAGGGCCTGCTCGACGTGGTCAACAAGAGC
>JBBQRO010000248.1:0-4316 GCA_038214685.1 Acidimicrobiales bacterium | reverse complement strand
GGTGATCCAGTCCTCGTCGGGCGGCAAACCAAGCGAGAGGGGGCGAATCGTGAGGCTGTTGAGCCCGCGGGCGTGGCGGGCGTCGGGGTTGCTGCCGGCGTTGCGATCGGCGTTGCGGGCGATGGCGGTCTGGATCGCCGTCCCGTTCCAGTGCGTGAGAGTGGCTCCCTCCATGGCCGCGTGGGGCCAGTTGTCTGCGACCCACTTGGTCAGGACGTGGGTCGGGTGGCCGCGGTCCCATACCTCTTCGACCAGGAAGGGGAGCCACGCCACTTTGGTTCCGAACGGGGAGGGGAGCCGGTATCCGGTGTGGAGGTCGCGCATTGAGGTGAAGATGTCCATGACCTCGGTGTGGAACTCGATTTCCGGAGGCATGGTGGCCTCGGTTTGCTGGTCGAGTCGTTGACGCAACAGCCGTAGCCGCTGCACGGGGTCCACGGCGTGCATCGCACGTTTTAGCGGTAGGTGGACGTAGTTCTCGGTGAGCAGCACCGTGGCCTGTTCGACGATCAGTTTGCGCTCGGCAAGGGTGAGCTCGCCGAAGCTGGACAGCAGGGTCTTCAGATCGGTTGTGGTGGTGGCGAGCTGGCGATCTACCCGGTCGCCGGCCGTTTCGAGGAATGAGGCGGAGTCGGGGAGCGGGATCGTCTGGCCATACAGCTCGGGGAGCCCGTGTTTGACGAACTCAGGGAGGTTGCGGGCCGCCATCAGGGTGGGCAGGTGCATCTTGTCGTCGACCACGGTGATGGGGTCGAGTTGCATCGACTCGGTCACCCAGAAGGCGTAGGGCTGAGCAGCCGACGCGAAGCCGAGCGCCTCGATGAGCCGCCGGTTGTCCTCCTGCTCGAAGTCGGGGACCACCCGCAGCGTGTCGTCATCGAGGGCCATGCCCCCGGCAAATGCGATGCGCCCGTCGCCGGCGATGGCGTTGCCGATCCCGACCGCGGCGTCTACCTGCTGGGCCAGCGCAGGCAGGTTCGCCATGGCGTCTGCGAGGGTGGCTTGAGCGGTGGTCAGGTGGAGGCCGTCGAGGAGGTCTGCGTCGTGTTCGAGGAAAAGGTACCGGCTCGACCGGCCGATGCTGGTGTGGTCGATCCAGTCCGCGGTGGTGAGCGACTCGGTCCAGAAGCGGCGCATCAGGCGCGGCTGGCCCACCCGGGGTACGCCGTCGATCACCACCAGGGTGATCGAGCTCTCCTTGGCGGCGAGCAGTGCCTGGTACGGATCATCCGTGCGGCCGTTGATCACCACCAGGTCGGCCAGTTTGCCCGGCTCGATCGACCCGAGCAGGGAGTCCCACGTGAGCGTGCGAGCGGGATTGATGGTGACCATCTCGACCAGTTCGCGCGGTGTGAATAGGTTGCCCTGCTCGCGGGCAGACAGCCACGCCACCTTCAGCTCGCCCAGGATGTTCTTCGTCCCGCTCGGCGCCCAGTCCGATCCAAGCGAGATCGAGATGCCGGAGGCCTTGGCTGCGGCCATGTCAGCGGTGGCGCCGTAGAGCAGGTAGTTGCTCAGCGGCGACCACACCATGTTGGCGCCACGGTCGGCGAGGATCTCGAAGTCACCCGGCTCCAGCGCAGCGCAGTGGATGGCGCAGAGCACCTCGTTGACCGCCCACGTCGAGGCGTCGATCTGAAGCCGCTGAAACCAGCCGCGAGCCGTCGCGCCACGGCCCTCAGAGAGGTGTTGGAGGTAGCACGAGTTCTCGGAGAGAGTCTGCAGGTAGGCCAGGGCCCCGCCCGTGGACGGGTTAGCGATATTGGTCCCCGCCTTCGGGAGCCGGGCGTCGTCGGGCGCCTCCGCGTTGCGGATCAACCCGGCGTAGTACTTCGTGGCGCCGCCGGCGTTCGCCAAGGTGATGCCTTGCGATGTGGTGGTCCCGCCCAACAGGGCCCGGCACTCCGCGTACCGTATGAGCGCCTGCGCGGCCCCGTCGGTCTGGCCTAGCACCTGCGACGGCTTCGTGATGCGTCGGGTGTAGGGCTCAATCCCGCGCCACTGGCCGTTGTTGGTGTACAACGTCGGCACGTCCCACAGCGGCATCGCGTTGTAGGAGAGATGGTTGTGAAGCTCGATGAAGCCGGGAAAGATCGTGTCGCCGGTGCGGATCCGAGGCGCGTCGCCGTACTTGGGATCCGGTGCCGAAACGGCAGCCTCCTGCACTGCTTCGATCGTCCCGCCATCAATGTAGATAGCGCCGTCGTCGAGTACCCCGGCCTGTCCCATCGTCACAATCCGGCCCTCAAGCACGTAGCGAGCGTTCGGTGGATGCTGCATGGCGGTGGGCCCCCTCGATTGCGCTGAAAGTTTACTGATGTCCAGGATCATGGAATGCGCTGCGAACGAGCTGAGCCGTTCCGCCGACAGCGGGTCAGCTCTGCGGGGCTTGCCAGGACAGCCTATGATCAGAGTCCTTCGGGTCGCGCTCGACGCTGTTGTTGTGGCGCGCCGTGTCAGCTCGGCCCCATTGGTCGTCGCCGATCCAGATAGGCAGACCGTAGGGGAGGTCAGCTGGCGGGATGCGGGTGTAGTCGCTCTCACCGATGGCTGGACCGTAGTTGGGCGCGGTCTGGACGCCATCGGGGTCCGGTGTGACCGCGGCGCGGATATCCGGGAGAGCGGTGCGCCATCGGGTGGCCAGGTCGGCAGCATTGTGGGCTGAGGGGTGCGGTACCTCGAAGGTCGGCACCGAGGGTGCGTTGTCCCACAAGCGCAACGCCGCCTGCGCATTGCCTCCAAACGCGACGATGGCCTCAAGCCGCGAGTCAGTGGCGAGGTCATAGAACCGATTGCGCCACGCCAGTTGTTCCGGGTCCCTCAACAACGGGAGTGCCTTGGAGACCTTGCTGGGGTGCACGGCGTAGGGGAACGCGTTGACAAGGACATAGCTGCTGGTGAGTCCGAGCTTGGTGAGGAAACCCTGGACCCGCTGGCCGGCGTCCCCGACGAGTGAGCGCCCCACCAGGCGCTCGGTGGGCCCAGGATCTGAGGCGATGGCCATCAACCGGGCGGATCCGTTGAGACGGCCCCGATAGAAGATCGGTCCCCAGTCATACCAAAAGAACTCACGAAACTGCGGTGCGATCGCCGGCACACTCGCGAAGTGCCTTGCCAGAGCAATCGGGGGGCCCTTCTCGAACACGACGCTCGGTGGGGCACCGGGGTCAAAGTCGACGGCCATCATCCACGCCCTTCTGCCGCACGTGAGTGAACCTCTTCAGGCTCCTCCCCGCCACTCACGTTGTCGACCCCTCCCCGTATTGCGCGGGCATGAGGCTCGCGCCCCACGCCCCTACCACCGCGACAGCGGCAGTGTCATACCGCCGGCTGCGACTGTCAGGATCCGAAGGCGCCGTCGCCGATCGGCCAGGGGCGGGAGGTCAGGAGCGGCGCTTGAGCGCATCCCGCAACTGGCGGCGCACCGGCGCGGGCACGTCAGCTTCCTGGAGCCCGTCCAGCCGCGCGATCCGGGTCACGGCGACCTTGGGCTGCTTGGACAGCTCGGTGACCGCGATGTGGTCGCCCGGACCCTTGCCACGCCACCGGAAGAGGTCGACGCTCAGCTCGGCCAGCTGCGCCTCGCTCAGCTCGTCGGCCGGGATGCGCACGGTGAACTCGGGCGCCTCGACCTCGGAGAGGTGGTGACGCTCCATCCCCGCCCGCCCAGTGGGGTCGGGGAACGACCGACGCTCGCCGAAGTCGGGGACGTCCCCGACCGCGACCCGCTTGCCGCCGACCTTCGCCTCGTAGGACAGGCCCGCGGTGATCGTGTCCGGGCGGTCGAGCGGCCCCTCGACGAACTTGACCCCACGCACCCGGGCCTCACCCTCGACGACGCGCAACCGCAGCCGCAGGTACCCGGGGCCCTCCTCCGCGGCGGATCCACCGGCACCCGCGGCGCCGGCAGCACCGGCGCCCCCACCTCGGGTGGCACCCACGAGCGGCTGCTGGTCGCCGGGGTCGCGACGCCGCGGGCCGGCCTTGGGTCGCGCCGGGAACGCGTCCATCGTGTTCTTCCTTGCCGTGCTCGGTGTGGGCTCCTCCGCCATGGTCACCAGCTTGCGGTCGAACCGGCGCGGCGCCACGGGCTCGCCGAACGCCGGCTTGCCCGGTTGGTCGACGACCGTAGGGCCACCCTCGGTCTGGGTGCGCGGTGGCTGCGGCGACCGCGTGGGGCGCGGCGTGTTCTTCGGTGTGCTGGCCATGACTCCTCCTACCAGTTCCTGCCGTGGCGGTAGTTGTGGATCCACCGGTAGTAGATCTTGAGCAGGTGCAACGTCGGCGTCGCCCGGATCAGGCCGAGCCAGTCGTTG
>JBBQRO010000247.1:0-4319 GCA_038214685.1 Acidimicrobiales bacterium | reverse complement strand
GGGTGGGCGGTGGAGGGTGCGGCCGGTGGTGGGGTTGGTGGTGGGGTTGGTGGCGGTCCAGCCGCCGTCGGCCTGGCGGTGATGGTCCAGCCGGCGTGGTGGTGGAGCCGGTGATGACGGCGGCACAGCAGGCCCAGGTTGACCACGCTTCGTTAGTATGACCCTGTGCCCAAGCGAGCCAGAGCAGCAGCCGTCTACGCCCGGATCTCGTCGGACCAGGAGGGCACGGCGCTCGGCGTGACCCGCCAGCTGGAGGACTGCCGGCGGCTGGCCGACGACCTCGGCTGGTCCGTCGCCGAGGAGTACGCGGACAACGACCTGTCGGCCTGGAATGGCAAGCGCCGGCCGGCCTACGAGCGGATGCTGGTCGACCTGGCCGAAGGGCGCCGGGATGCCGTGCTGGTGTATCACCAGGACCGGCTGACCCGTCGCCCCTCCGAGTTGGAGAACTTCGTGGACGTGCTGACCAAGGCCAGCGTCGGCCTGGTCCGGTTCGTGGCCGGCGCCCAGGTCGATGTGGCCAGCGGTGACGGCCTTCTAGTGCTGCGGGTGGTGGGTGCGGTTGCGGCGAACGAGTCGACGGAGAAGAGTCGCAGGGTGCGCCGCAAGCTCGACGAGGTCGCCGCCGCCGGCCGGCCGCATGGTGGGAGCCGGCGGCCGTTCGGGTTCGAGGACGACCGGATCACCCACCGCCCCGACGAAGCCGACGTGATCCGCCTGCTGGCCGGCCGGTTCCTGGCCGGTGAGAGCCTCCGATCCTTGGCTATCTGGCTGGACGACACCGGGGTCAAGACCGTGCAGGGTGGGCCGTGGCGGACACCGACCCTGGCCGGCCTGCTGGCGTCGCCCCGGAACGCCGGTTTGCGTCAGCACCGGGGTGAGGTCATCGCCGAGGCGGTGTGGAAGCCGATCATCAGCCCCGAGACCCGAGAGCGGATCCTGGCCCGCCAACTCGACCGGGCCGTCACCGGCCGACGGTCACCCCGCCGTTACCTGCTGACGGGCCTCCTCCGCTGCGGCCGGTGCGGCAACAAGCTCTACTCATCGGCACGGCAGACCAGCCGCCGCTACGTCTGCCTGGCCGGCCCCGATCATGGCGGATGCGGCAAGCTCACCATCGTCGCCGACCCGCTCGAGGACCTCATCGCCAGGTCCGTCCTCCTCCGCCTCGACACCCCGGATTTGGCCGCCGCCCTCGACGGCCGGACCAGCACCGACGCCGCCATGGCCGGGATCGCCGACGCCATCGCCGAGGATCGTGCCCAGCTGGAAGAGCTTGCCGGCGCCTACGCCGCCAAACAGATCACCATGCGTGAGTGGCTGACAGCCCGCAAGGCCATCGAGGCCCGCATCGCCGACGCCGACCGCCGCCTGGCCCGCTCGACCCGCAGCGACGCCCTCGCCGGCCTCCCCGGTCACGGCGCCCGCCTCAGCCAGTCATGGGCCGAACTGAACCTCACCCGTCAGCACGCCATCGTCGCCGCCGTCATGGACCGGGCCACCATCCTGCCCGGCACCGGCGCCCGAGTCTTCGACCCCGACCGGGTGCAGATCACCTGGCGGCTCTGACCGGTCCCGGTCCCGCAGTCGGTGACCCGCTGGCGCGGCTCACCGACCGCCCGGTGCCCGCCCGGATCAGCGCAGCGACCTCACCGACCACCTTGGCATCGGTCACCTTCACCGGTATCCCCTGCGCCCGGCACGACGCCTCCACGAAGGCGAACAGATCCTCGTCGGTCAGCCGGGCCACTGGACCCACACCGCCGGAGGCGCCTTCCAGCCCTCGACGCCGTCCGAGACCCACACCGTCTCGGGGATCTCACCGCCCATCAGCCGGACGGCCTCCCGGATCGCCTCGTCGCGGGTTCGGCCCCACACCTCGACCCGGACCGGTACGAAGCCCTGGGCGATCTCGTAGCGGTGCAAGCCGGGGATCCGGCCGCCCTCCTCGAAGGCCTTCCCCACGTACTTCGACAGGTAGCCGGCCGCCTTGCGGGCCTCGCCCACCGGGCCGGTACCCGCGGGCAGATCGCCCAGCAGCTTGATGTGCACGAAGCCGTGCCCCCACGCTTCCTCGATCAGCGCCCGGCGGATGAACTGGCCGACAGCGAAGTGCACGTGCAGACCGTGGCCCGTCTTGTGCCACTCAGCCGTCCACAGGTAGGCGAGCGGCCGGCCCCCGACGCCACCCCGGAGCCGACGGAAGAACATCGCCACATGCGCCCGAAGCAGCCGCGGGTCATGGCATCCGGCCCCGGCGTAGGTCAGTGTCCCGAGCCGGTTCAACCGGTTCGCAGCGCAGTAGCGGCGGACCTTCCCCCGGGCCCGGCGCGCCGCTTCCGCCGCCGCCCGCCCCGGATCGGCTGTCGGTCCACTCCGACACGGTGGCCTGGTCCCTCCCGCCGGCCGGAACGAACCGCCCGCCTCGCCCGCCGCCTCGCAGACGGAGAGGCACCAGCCCTCACGTACTCCCTCGACACCGACGGCCGACACGACAACCTCCACCTAGAAACCCGACAGAACGACGGTCGAGGGGCTGGGTGGCTAGGTAGACGAGCTACCGAGCAGGAGTGTCCAACGCGGAGTGGTGGCAGGGTTCCGCCCTTGTCCACCCGCAACAAATCTGCGAGGGGGGCGGTCAGGAAGCAGGGTTGCGCAGCTTGGATCGTTTGAAGATCAAGGATGCCCCTCGACCCGACAGCAGGATCACACGCATGTAGTCCCACTGTCAAGGGCGGCGCCGGCAACCGGCCCGACGGCGACGAGCGAGGTTGGCCGTGTCCCGGTCGCCGAGCAAGGGACCCGTAGCCGGTCCAACGCCGCTCCAGGCGGCCAGGACCCCTGACGAGTTACGTTGCTAGTTCAAGTGAAGCAGGATGCGGGCAGGCGCCCGACCACGCAGAGGTATCACCGGTGAACCTGGACCGGTTTGGCAAGGCAAGCGCGACCTTCTGGAACACCTACCTAAGCAAGGTTCAGTCGTCGATGAGTCGCGGGCATGTCTCGACAGGCGTTCCTGATCCAGTCCCGTCCTTTCCGCAAAGTCTGCTCGTAACGGAGCTCCCTGGGCATTATGTCATGGAGTTGATCGGCGGTCGACGTCGACAGAAGGATCTCAAGGTGCTCAAGCACGCTGCGGAAGATGCCGAGATCTATTTTGGCCAGTTCGCACGGGAGGTGGATGCCGAATGCTTGATCAAGATGGATTGCGAGAATTCAAGCCTCAAGGGTTTCGCTCTGGTTATGCCACAGAGTCGGACGGAGCTGGAACGTCGATTCCCTGGGGTAGCAAGCCTCTACAGTACGATTTTCCAACATAGCGGACCAGATGACGCTCTGCCCCTGGGGTTTGGCCCCGATACGAACTACGTCTGCATCGAGAACTGCCTTCTCATAAATACGCTCCATTCGGCCGTTCGGATCCGGAACGTCCAAGTCGCCGTTATCATCCAGTCGGATGTCCAGGAGAAGGACTATCTGGCATACTTGCGCGACCACTTCCGCATGGCTCCAGGCCGCGAGATCAGCGGCGTGCAGATGCTGCCTGGAGATCAGGCAGAGAAACTTCAGTTGGTGGCCCAGTTCGCGAACATTTATCTTATGAATGGGCTTCGCGAGGTCAGTATCGGCCAGTTCCTAGATCAACATTCGGACATAATAACTACCGCCCTGGATGCGCATGCGATCATCACCGAACCACATCTGACCTGGCAGACGGCCTCGCCGGATCCCGACGAAACTGCGATCAATCCAGATCTCTTTGTAATCCGGAAGGACGGCTCCTGCGACGTGTTCGACTTGAAGCTGCCTCTACTCAACCGCAAGCGACTGACAAAGGGTGAACGCCGGCGTCGTCGCTTCGTGGACGCGGTGGATGAGGGGATTGCACAGCTAGCTCATTATCGCGAGTTCCTCGATATACCTGAGAACCGTAAATTTAGCGAGGCCAAGTATGGAGTCACATTCTCCAATCCTCGCTACGGGTTGATCGTCGGGAATTATGAGAACCTCCTGGCTGAGGAGGTTAAAGAGGCATCCCGGCGGCTGGGAGATTTTGTGCTTATCGACTACGACACGCTGCTGCAGTTGTACATCGGTCGTTTGGGGATCGACCCGCTCGGCAACACGCCGTCCGCCCGGTAAGCGCAGTCGCCCCCAGGGGTGTCCTGGCGAAGTGCGAGGTTCCTGCGGTCAGTTGGCCGGGGGATCGTCCGCGCGGGCCGTATCCTGTCGTCATGGCCACGCACCTGCAGCGGGACGTCGACCTGATGGAGGTCGTCGAACGAGCCCGGCGCCAGGCCGAGCGATCCGGCGAGTTG
>JBBQRO010000246.1:0-4347 GCA_038214685.1 Acidimicrobiales bacterium | reverse complement strand
TGGAGGCCTGGGTGCGCCCGACGGCCAAGCCGGCGGCCGGCAGCTTCGTCTCCCTGGCCTCCAAGGCCGAGTCCTACTCCCTGCAGTTCAACGGCCCGCAGCTCGAGTTCACCACCATCCGGGGCGCAACCCGCCGCCGGGTCCAGGCGGCCGCCTCCGCGGTTGTCGCAGGGCAGGCCTACCACGTCGTCGGCACCTACGACGGCACCACGCAACGCCTCTACCTCAACGGCGTGCAGGTGGCCTCGGCCGGGTTCTCCGGAGCGATGAACGCCAACACCCGGCCCGTTGTCCTGGGATCGTGGGACACCACCAGCGAGTTCCTGAACGGGACCATCGACGACGTCGCCGTCTACGCCAAGGCCCTCACACCGGCCCAGATCGCCAACCACCACAGCGTCGGACGGGCTCCGTAGCGCCTTCAGACGCCGGTCTACGAGACCGACCGGTACGAAAGGCATGCTCTCCACTGGGAGGCTGTTGGACCGAACGGCGACGCGGTCATCTATCGCTGCCTGCCCGGGTAGCGGGCCCATCCCGCGCGCAGCGTGCGCCCCAGCATCCCGGCGGCGGGCGCGCCGGAGCGGGCCGCCGCGACCATCGCCGGGAGCAGATCGTCGGTCGCCGCCCAGGCCAGCTCGGTCACTCCGCGCGGCACACCCGGCGGTCGACGCCAGCTCTGCCGCCCGTAGGCCCAGGCCGCTGGAAGGTCGAGGTTCTCCACTCGGAGGCTGCGCCCATCGACCTGTCGGCCCGGGGGGACCGGGCGGCCCGAGAGGTCCAGGTGCAGCGCCCGCACCACGTCGATGCCCGCATCTGTCTCGAAGAGCCGGAACTGCGCGCCGACACGGGGGTTGAAGTCCAGCAGCTTGTAGCGCCCGTCCATGGGGTCGAAGCGCCAGTCGAGGTCGATGATGCCGGAATATCCGATGCCCCGGCACAGGAGGGTCGTGCTCTCGACGAGCTCCTCGTTGGCCGTCGCGTAGGCACGGGTCGTCACCCCCGCGTGCGGTGGCCATGAACGCACCTTGACCCCGCTGAACGCGACGATGCTGTCTGAAGCGGTGTCGCAGTAGGCCTGGGCGATCCAGTCCTGCGCTCCGTCACGATCAGGCAGGTACTCCTGCACGAGGACGGGTGGCATCGCCGACCACGCGCCAGCCAGCGAGCGCATCTCCGGTTCGGAGGCCACCACCGTGGTGCCCGCGACGGCCGGTGTCCGCAGCCTCGCCCACGGTTCTGCGTTCTTGAGGACGACGGGATAGCCGATCTCCTCGGCGACCCGCAGCAGCTCCTCGAGTGATCCGGGCTTCGCCGACACCGCGGCGGGGACGCCGTTGACGAGGCAAAGCTTGTAGAGCGTGAGCTTGTCGGCGAGCCTTCGGGGGAGATCGGGCGCAACGTTCGGGAGCACGAACTGCTCGGCCAAGGCGTCGCGGTGCTCGGCCAGGAGCACCGCGGCCTCGTCGTCGGTGGGCAGGGCGATCACCCGGCCCCCGATGCGACGGCCGATCTCGAGCAGCCCCTCGACGAGGCCCGCCGGGTCCTCGGTCCCGTTGGTGGGCCACACGAATCGCCCGCGCAGGTAGCGGGACAGAGCCGCCGGCGTGAAGCGGTCCTCGGTGATGGCGTGCACCGGCACGCCGAGCCGACCGAGGGACCGGATGGCGCCGAGCCCACCGTGATGCAGTGGGTAGCGACCGATCTTGACGATCAGCACGGCGACGGAACGGTCGAGCTCGGGCAAGGCTCCATTCTTCCCCCACCCTTGGCCGGGACGCGGAAGGGGACCTCCGCCTTTCGGCGAAGGTCCCCTGGCCTGCGTCGTTCTCCGAGGCGGACCTAGGCCCGGCCCCGGTTGTGGTGGTTGGCGATCTGGGCGGATGTAAGGGCCTTGGCGTAGACGGCGACGTCGTCGATGGTCCCCTTCAGGAACTCGCTGGTGGTGTCCCACGAGCCCAGGACCACAGGACTGGTGTTGGCGTTCATCGAACCTGAGAAGCCGGCCGAGGCCACCTGCACGCCGTTGACGTAGAGGCGTTGGGTGTTGCCGTCATAGGTGCCGACGACGTGGTAGGTCTGCCCTGCGACAACCGCGGAGGCGGGGGCCTGGACCCGGCGGCGGGTTGCGCCCCGGATGGTGGTGAACTCGAGCTGCGGGCCGTTGAACTGCAGGGAGTAGGACTCGGCCTTGGAGGCCAGGGAGACAAAGCTGCCGGCCGCCGGCTTGGCCGTCGGCCGCACCCAGGCCTCCACGGTCACGGCGGCGGTCGGGCTCAGCCCGGTCGAGCTGGGCACCGACACCGAGTCGTTCACACCGTCGAACGAAGCGGCACGGTTGGCGCTGTCGGACCCCAGCAGGCTGGTCACCCCGAGGACCACGCCGTTGCGGTAGGTGCCGGAGTTCAGGGCCACCGAGTCAGCCGCCGCCGTCCCCGACGACTCACCCAGCCGCCAGTACGACACCGGGCCGTCGCCGGTCACGGCCGATCGGTATCCCGAGGAGGGGGGCGGCGGTGCGACCGGGTCGAAGGCTGCGGTAACGGTCGTGTCGGCGGTCACCGTCATCGTGCAGTCGGCGGTTCCCGTGCAGCCTCCGCCGCTCCAGCCGGCGAACGTCGAGCCGGAGACCGGTGCCGCGGTCAGGGTGACGGCCATGCCGTTGAGCACCGGCGCGCTGCACGTCGTCCCACAGTTGATCCCGATCGGGAAGCTCGAGGTGACCGAACCCGACCCCGTGCCCATGCGGGCGACGGTCAGCGTGTGCTGGACCGGCGGTGTGGTCCCGGCGCCCTGGTTGTGGTGGTTGAGTATGCCGGCCGGCGTGAGCACCTTGGCGTACACCGCCACGTCGTCGATGGTTCCGCTCAGGAACTCGCTGACGGTGTCCCAGGATCCGATGACCACCGGGCTGGCGTTGGCGGAGAGTGCACCCGAAAAGGCCCGGGCGGCCACCTCCACGCCGTTGACGAAGAGGCGCTGGGTGGTCCCGTCGTAGGTACCCACGACGTGGTAGGTCTGCCCGGCGACGACCGATCCCGCCGGGGCCTGAACCCTCCGGCGGACGCCGGACCTGATGGTCGTGAACTCGAGCAGGGGACCGTTGAACTGCAGCGAGTAGGACTCGGCTTTCGATGCCACCGATGCGAAGGTGCCGGGTTGAGGTATGGCCGTGGCCCGCAACCAGGCCTCCACCGTGACCGCCCCGGTCGGGCTCAAACCAGCAGAGCCGGGCACGGCGACGGCGTCGTCCACGCCATCGAACAACGCGGATCGGTCGCCAGTCTCCGACGTCAGGCTCGCTCGGCCCAAGACCACGCCGTTGCGGTACGTGCCGACGTTGGCTCCGGTCGAGTCCGCGGCCGTAGTCCCGGATGTCTCACCCAGCCTCCAGTAGGACACCGGGCCGTCAGCGGCGACCACCCCGCCATAGCCCGACGAGGGGGGCGGCGGGGCCGTCAGCAGGTTGATCGAGTCGGTGAAGGTCGCGGACCACTTTCCTGACCGGTCGCGGGTCTGGGCGTGCACCAACCGATCACCTCCCACTGTGCTCCCGCCATAGCGGGCATCCGCCAGGTTCCACGAGACGGTCGTGGGAATCGATCCGTCGCCAGAGGTGTAGGGAAACGTGGCCCACGCGGTCCCGTTGTTGGACAGCCGGAGCTGGTCGACCCCGCTGACGTCGTCACGGCCGATCACCTCGACGCTCACCGTGGTGCTCTGCGTGCTCGGATCGACGTGGTTCACGCTCACCGTCCCGGTCGGGGCGGATCCGTCCAGGAGCGCCCCGCCCTGGATGGTGAAGATCGTGATCGCCTCGTTGTCGAGCTGTCCCTCGCGGCTCGTGTCCGCCTTGTTCGTGCTCTCGTGGATCTTGTTCTTCGGATCGGACACCGACCTCAGGACGTACTGCCCGTCGGCCAGCGTCTCCTGGTCGAGATCGATCCACTGCTCGGCGCGCCAGTAGTCGTAGGTGTCGCCCCAGCCGACGGAGAGGACCTGGCGGAGCTGGCCGCTGGCGACGGGCAGGCAGCCGCCGTAGTACTGAGCTGGGTAGGGGGTACCCGGCAGGCTGGCGATGAACTCCTCGTCGAGTACGCAGCTCGTCGTCTTGGCTCCGACCTTGCTGGCCTGGCCCTTGGAGCGGCCACTGGCCACCCACTTGTCGTAGTCGCCCACCGGCCACAGCTGGTAGGTGCCCCAGTCGTCGAAGTGGAAGTGCTGGTGCGCCTCGTGCCAGTCGAACGTACCCGTGGGGTTGTCGGTGTAGCTGCCGTCGTCCTTCATCACGCGCTGGGTAGCGGGGCCCGACCGGGTGGCGGGGCTGATGTCGGCGTTGAGCAGGAG
>JBBQRO010000245.1:0-4415 GCA_038214685.1 Acidimicrobiales bacterium | reverse complement strand
GCGGCGCGGAAGGGGGACCAGGCGGCATGGGACGCGATCGTCGGTCGGTACGGGAGCCGTGTCTGGTCGGTCGCACGAGCGCACCGCCTGAGCAGCGCAGACGGAGCGGACGTGTTTCAGGTGACGTTCCTGCGGCTCGTGACCCATATCGACACCATCCGGGACCCAAGCCGGGTCGGGGCCTGGCTGGCGACCACGGCACGCCACGAGTGCCTTCGCCTGCTTCGCCGATCGGGCCGGGTCGTGCCGTCTGGGGACGACCAGATACTCGACGCACCCGACCCTCTTGTCCCTCCGCCTGACGCCGAGCTGATGGCCGGCGAGCGTGACATGGCCCTCCACGCCGCCATCGGCCGCCTCTCCGAGCCGTGCCAACGACTGCTGCGTGTCCTTATGGCCGACCCTGAGCCGTCGTATGAGGAGGTCGGGCGAGCCCTCGACATGCCGATCGGCAGTATCGGCCCGACGCGCGGTCGATGCCTCAAGCGCCTCCGAAGCGAGCTAGGTGGTATCTAACCTGGTCCATGAGTGCTCTCAGTAGTGAGGTGAACACACGATGAGTGATGAGACGAACGCTGCAGGGGCTGACGATGAGGCCCGGAACGACGCCGTGCTGGCTGAGCTGCGTGGCCTGGCCGCCATGCACGACCCCGTCCCCGAAGAGGCAATCGTCGCCGCCCGGTCGGCGATTGCATGGCGGACGATCGACGCCGAGCTGGCCGACTTGACGGCCGACTCCTCTGTCCAGCCGGAGCTGGCCGGCGTGCGGAGCCTGGCCGCGCCGACATTACTTGCCTTCGAGGCTTCAGACTTCACCGTGGAGGTCGAGATTCTGGCCCAGCAGGACGGCAGCCGCCGCCTCCTCGGCCAGCTCGTGCCATCCGGGCCCGGTACCGTCGAGGTCCGCCACCGTGGCGGCACGGTCACGGGGGTCGCCGACGACGTTGGGCGTTTCGCTGCCTCAGGTGTGCTGGCCGGGCCGGTCAGCCTCCGATGTTCGGCCGGAAGCCAGGTTGTGGAAACCGACTGGTTCCTGGTCTGAAGTCGAGAGCGTAGGTGCGGCGCAGGCACGCACGAAGCGCTCGGCTAGTCCGGGGGTCGCTCCCATGTGCACGTGCACGTAGGAGGCCAGCAGGGTCGGGCGGGCGAACCCGCACCTTCCCTTCCCGGTCCGCCCCGACCAGTCCAGGGCGTCGCCGGGCGGGTCCACCGCCGAGTAGTGGAACTCATGGCCCCGCAGTTCGGTCCCGGCGGGCCCGAGTGGCGAGACGGCCCGAACCCGGGCCCGGCGGTACCCCAGCGTGAGTCGGTCGGTCATCGTGGCCGCAGCCGGCAGGGCGCCGGCCAGGGCGTGGCCATCGAGCGAGCGGGCCAGCCACAGGAGCCCTCCGCACTCCGCCCAGGTCACCAGACCGGCGTCGACCTTGCTCCGCACGTCGGCCAGCAAGGGGCGGTTCGCGGCCAGGCCGGCGGCGAAGATCTCGGGGAAGCCGCCCCCGGCATAGAGGCCGGTGGCGCGCTCGGGGAGGCGGGTGTCGGCCAGGGGGTCGAACGCCACCAGCTCGGCACCGGCCTGGGCCAGGAGCTCGAGGTTGTCGGGATAGGTGAAGCTGAACGCGGGGCCGCCGGCCAGGGCCACGACGGCGTTCTCTTGGAACTGGGCCCGTGGCGGGTCGGCCACGGAGACGGCCGGCGCCGAACGGGCCAGGGCCAGCACCGCGTCGAGGTCGCAGTCCCGGGCGACGGCCGCACCCAGGGCGTTGATCGACCGCCGGACGTGGTCGGGCTGCTCGACCACCGGCACCAGCCCGAGGTGGCGGTCACGCCACGCGTAGTCGGCCGAGCGGCGCAGGGCGCCGAGCACGGGGACGCCGGTCGGTTCGACCGCCTGGCGCAGGAGCGACTCGTGGCTGTCGCTGCCGACCCGGTTGAAGATCACCCCGGCCACGGCCACCGCCGGGTCGAAGGTGGCGAAGCCGTGGACCATGGCCGCCACCGATGCGCCCACCGCCGACGCGTCGACCACCAGCACGACCGGCGCGTCCAGCAGGCCGGCGACCTGGGCCGTGCTCGCCACCGGCCCGGCCGGGTCGCCCGAGCCGTCGAAGAGCCCCATCACGCCCTCGACCACCGCCACGTCGGCTCCGTCCGCCGCCCTCCCGGCCAGGGCGGCGATGACTGCCGGACCGCACATCCAGGCGTCGAGGTTGCGGCTCGGGCGACCGGTGGCCAGGGTGTGGTAGCCGGGGTCGATGAAGTCTGGCCCAACCTTGGCCGCGCCCACGCCAAGACCCCTGTCGCGCAGCGCGGCCATCAGCCCGGTGGCCACGGTGGTCTTGCCCACCCCCGACGATGTACCCGCCACCACCAGTCGAGGACCGAGGCGAACCACGGCACACGGTAGGCCGTCCGAGCCCCCAGTGGGGCAGAACGGCGGTACGTTGGGCCTGTGGACGCCGTCTTTGTGCTGCCCGTCTTCGCGGTGGTGGCCGGCATCATTTCCTTCAGCTCCCCGTGCTGCCTGCCCCTGTTGCCGGGCTACCTGTCTTACGTCTCGGCCCTGCCTGTGTCCGAACTGGGCGACCGCCAAGCCCGGATGGTGACGCTTCGAGCCGCTCTGCTCTTCGTCGCCGGCTTCACCGTGGTCTTTACCATCCTGGGCGTCGTCGCCCAGCTGCTCGGGTCGGTGTTCCTCGCCAACGGCGGCCCGGTGGTGCGCTGGTTCGGGCTGCCCATCATCGTGCTCGGCCTGTCAACCATGGGTGTCCTGCGCCTGCCGTTCCTCATGCGGGAGTGGCGGATCGACATGGCCCGGGTACCCCGGGGAACGGCGTGGGCCTTCCCGATGGGTATGGCCTTCGCCGCCGGGTGGGCCCCGTGCCTGGGCCCGGTCCTGGCCACCATCTACGCCACCGCTGCCGTCAGTGGCACGGCGGTGTGGGGGGGCGTCCTGCTCGTCCTCTACTCCCTCGGCCTCGGCCTGCCCTTCGTGGCCCTGGCCCTGGGCTTCAACCGGGCTCAGCGGTCGCTGGGCTGGCTGCGTCGCAACGGGAGGCGCATCGAGGTGGCCGGCGGGGCACTCCTGGTCATGGTGGGCTTGCTGTTCGTCACCGGCCGCTGGCAGGGTTACTTCCTGCCTATGCAACGCTGGTTCGCCGAGCACGGATGGCCGCCCGTATGACCGACTCTGACACCGCCAGCATCCACGGTCGTCCCCAGGGCGAGGAGGAGGACAGCCTCCCTCCGGCCGTCGCCGGCCTGCGCCGCACCCGCAAGGTGCTGTGGATCGCGGTGGCGGTGGCCGTGCCTCTCACCCTGCTGGTGGTCGCCCTGGCCAACGGCGAACCGGCCGCCACCCGGACGGTCAGGTCGCCGCTCGTGGGCAAGCCTGCGCCGGCCATCGAGGGGACCACGGTTGACGGCAACCGGGCTACTCTCGCCGACCTCGGGGGCAGGTGGGTGGTCGTCAACTTCTTCGCCACCTGGTGCGTGCCTTGCCGCCAGGAGCACCCCGAGCTGATCCGCTTCTCCGAGTCCCACGAGGCAATCGGCGACGCCGCAGTCCTGGGAGTGGTCTACAGCGACAACGCCCAGGCGGTGCGGGAGTTCCGTGACAAGGAGGGCGGGGCCTGGCCGATGCTGGCCGACCCGAAGGGCCGCATCGCCCTGGATTACGGCGTGGCCGGAATTCCCGAGTCCTTCCTGATCAGCCCGGACGGGCTGGTGGTGGCCAAGCTGATCGGCGGCGTCAGGGCCGGTGCCCTCGACCAGATCCTGTACCGGGCCAAGACCGGGCAATGAGGAGGCCGCCGAGGAGCGCCAGCAGCGCTCCTCCGGCCACCACCGGCACCCGGGCTCCCCGCGCCGGTCGGATCTCGACCGTCGCCGACACCAGGTCCACGATGTTGTTGACCCGGTTGCCGCGGGTGGTGTCGGCCCAGACCGCCGTCGCCCCGTCGGGCCGGGAGACCACGGCCAGGTGGCTGCCCAGCATGACGTCGTCTCCGTTGAAGGAGCCGACGATGGAGTCGAAGAGGCGGTCGGAGACGGTGCCGGTCACGAAGCTTTGCCCGCCGTCCGACGACGACACCATCACCACCTCGGTTTGCACGTCCTTGGGGTCGCGGCTGCGGTCGTAAAAGGCCACGTCGACCCGGCCGTCCGGGGCGACAGCGAGTCCGGGGAGGAACTGGGCGCCGACCGACGGGCCGATGCGCTGGGCGGCCGACCAGGTGCTCCCGCCGTCGTCGGAACGCGACAGGACGACGTCGTGTCCCGACTCCCATGCCGCGTACATCCGACCGCGGGCCGCGTCGAGGGCGAAGGCCGGAGCGGGCGCCAGGTCGATCAGCACCCGCTGCGACGCCACTACCCCGTCGGCGACCGTCCTGGCCGGCCCGAAGGTGGCCCCGCCG
>JBBQRO010000244.1:0-4418 GCA_038214685.1 Acidimicrobiales bacterium | reverse complement strand
GACCCGGCCGAACGCGTCGAGGGCGGTCCGCACGATGGCCTCGCCACCGGCCTGACTGGCCACCGAGTCCGTGTTGGCGACGGCCTCGCCGCCGGCGGCGTTGATCTCGTCGGCCACCTGCTGGGCCGGTCCGGCGTCGGCTCCCGTCCCGTCGACCGCACCGCCGAGGTCGTTGACCACGACGCGGGCTCCACGAGCGGCGAGCTGGAGTGCGTGCTGGCGGCCCAGCCCGTGCCCGGCCCCGGTCACGATGGCCACCTGTCCGTCGAATCCAATGTCCGTCATCTCGTCCTCTCCGCCAGGGCATCTCCCCAGCACATGTGACAGAGGTAATCACATGTTCTACGGTTGCGCTGCGAACCTAGAGCGCCCCGCGGGGTGGACACCGAGAGGCCCAGCAGGTGGATGAGATGAAGACGGTCGCCCCGACCAACGTGCGTCAGGAAGCCGAGACGTGGTTCCGTGAGAACTGGGACCCCGAGATCCCCCTCGGCCACTGGTGGGAGCGGCTGGCCGAGAGTGGCTGGGGCTTCCCCACCTGGCCGGAACGCTGGTTCGGCCGTGGCCTTGGCAGCGACCAGGCCAAGCAGGTCGACGCCGCTCGGTCCGCGGTCGGGGCCGTGGGCCCGCCGAGCGGCATCGGCGTCATGATGGCGGGGCCTACCATCATCGACCACGGCACCGAGGAACAGGGCCAGCGGTTCCTGCCGAACATGGTCACCGGCAAGGAGGTCTGGTGCCAGCTGTTCTCCGAGCCCGGCGCGGGTTCGGACCTGGCCGGGCTCCAGGCCCGCGCCGAGCGCGACGGTGACGAGTGGGTCGTCAACGGCCAGAAGGTGTGGACCTCCGGAGCCCAGTTCTCCAAGTGGGGGATCCTCATCGCCCGCACCTCGGTCGACGTGCCCAAGCACGACGGCATCACGTTCTTCGTGATCGACATGGACCAGCCCGGCATCGAGGTCCGACCGCTCAAGGAGATGACCGGGGGCGCCACCTTCAACGAGGTCTTCATGACCGATGCGCGCGTGCCGAACAGCAACGTCATCGGGGAACCGAACCGTGGTTGGGGCGTGGCGGTGACCACGCTCGCCCACGAGCGCAGCTCCCTCGGAGCCTCCGGGATGGCCAGCGCTGCCGGCGGCGTGATGATCGGGCGCATCGACCTCGATCGCCGCGCCGGTCACCGCCACAGTGGGGGAGGCGAGATGGCCGGGATGGCCGCCGCCTTCGGCGGCGGGGCGGCCATGGTCGCCGGCCTGCCAGCGCTCGTCGGCCGTCCCGACGACCAGGTGCTGCGCGACAAGGTGATGCGCATCTACACGCTGATGGAGATCACCCGCTACACGAGCCTGCGGGTCCAGGCCGCGAGGGCCGCCGGCCGGGGTCCGGGCCCGGAGGTCTCCACCGGGAAGCTGGTCGCCTCGGAGCTGGTACGCCAGCTGCGCGATGTCGGGCTGGAGGCGCTCGGGCCCTACGGCCAGCTGATGGGCGACGACACCCCCCTCGGCGGCATGCTGCAGCAGCTGGCGCTGTTCAGCCCGGCCATCTCGATCGCCGGCGGGTCGGACCAGATCCAGCGCAACATCATCGGCGAGCGGGTCCTGGGCCTGCCAGGTGAGCCTCGCGTCGACAAGGATGTGCCCTTCGCCGAGTTGAAGGTGGGGACCCAGCGATGACCGATCCGGCCGGTTCCGAGGTGCGGCGGGTCCGCACCGAGGCGGGACTGAGCGTCGTGCTCGAGCGTTTCGGCCGCCCCTCTGAGCGGCCACCCGTGCTGCTCATGCACGGTGGCGGCCAGACCCGCCACAGCTGGTCCGGTACGGCTGGCCAGCTGGCGGCCCGCGGGCATGAGGCCTGGACCATGGATCTCCGGGGTCACGGGGACTCGGACTGGGCCACCGACGGCGACTACACGACCAATGCCATGGTCGACGACCTGGACGCTGTGTGCGCCGAGATCGGCCGGCCGCCGGTGCTGGTGGGCGCCTCCATGGGCGGCATGGTCGGGCTGATCAGCGAGGGCACGCTGCGCCCCGGCCGGCTGCGGGCCCTCGTGCTAGTCGACATCGCGACCCAGCTCGAGGCGGCCGGCGTCGAGCGCATCGTCGGCTTCATGTCCGCCGCGCCCGACGGCTTCGCCACCCTCGAGGAGGCGGCCGACGCCATCGCCTCCTACCGGCCCAACCGCCCTCGCCCCAGGAACCTCGAAGGCCTGCGCAAGAACCTGCGCCGAGGCGAGGACGGCCGCTGGCGGTGGCACTGGGATCCGGCGTTCCTGTCGGGCAAGAGCCGAGACGGCCGCAGCGACGTGGACACGCTCGGCGACGCGGCCCGCAACCTCACCGTGCCGACCCTGCTGGTACGGGGCCGCATGTCGGACATGCTGAGCCTGCAGGGTGTGACCACCTTCCGCGAGCAGTGCCCCCACGCCCACTTCGTCGACATCGCCGAAGCCGGCCACATGGTCGTCGGCGATCGCAACGACGCGTTCACCACCGCGGTGATCGACTTCGTCGACCAGCTCGGCGAGGACGACCGAGACGAGGAAGTGGCCAGCTGATGCTCGCCACCGACCCCCACCTGTTCCGACTCCCGGCCGAGGGGGAGGACCGCCCGCGACTGCTGGGCTCCTACGCGCCCGAGTCGGGGCTGCACTTCTGGCCTCGCCGCAAGCGCTGCCCGGTCACAGCTACGCCCGTGGAAGACGTCGAGCTCGGCCCGGTGGGCACGCTGTACGCCTGGACGTTCCTCCACGTCCCCCGCATGGGCAAGGTGTCCTTCGGTGAGACCGGTGGGTATGCCGTAGGCCAGATCGACCTCCCGGAGCGCGTCCGGGTGCAGGCACCGCTCGTGGGTTCTCAACAGGACTGGTCCATCGGCGATCAGATGGCGCTGACCCTGTTCCCGGTCGGCACCGACGAAGACGGCCGCGAGCTCGTCACCTTCCGGTTCGAGGTCGTGCGATGAGCTCGAAGCTGAGCCGCCGGGTATTCGTGGTCGGGATCGGCATGCACCCCTTCGGCAACGAGGGCATCCCGGCCACCGACATGGGCTACGTCGCCGGGGTCGCCGCGCTCGACGACGCCGGCATCGTCTTCCCCGAGGTCGGCGCCCTCTACAACGGCTACCTCGGCGGGGGGATCACCGCCGGCGTCCACCTGGCCAAGGATCTCGGCCTCACGGGCCTGCCGGTCACTCACGTCGAGAACGCCTCCGCCACCGGGTCATCGGCCTTTGGCGAGGCCGTCCACGCGGTGGCCGGCGGCCGGGTCGACGTCGCCATGGCGCTGGGGTTCGACGACATGAACCGCATGGGCGGTCTGGGCCGCAGCGGCCGGCGCGGCCTGGGTGCCGAGGACGTCATGCTGCCCGCCGCCTTCTTCGCCATGTGGGCCACCCGGCGCATGCACGAAGTCGGCACGACCGTGGAGACCTTCGCCGCCATCGCCGCGAAGAACTGGAACCACGCCCGTGAGAACCCGATGGCCCAGCGCCGGGCCGATCACGAGATGACCGTCGGGGAGGTCCTCGCCTCGACCATGATCTCCTACCCCCACACCTCCAAGATGGCGTGCGCGGCAGGCGGCGGAGGTGCCGCAGCCATTGTGGCCACCGAGGGGGTCGCCCGCCGACTCGGCGGACCGATGATCGAGGTGGTCGCCTCCCAGCAGCGCTCGGAGACCTACACCGATGGCCACGTCTTCCTGGGAGCGGTCATCGGACCGGCCCAGATGACCCGCGACACCGCCTCGGACGCCTACGAGCAGGCCGGGCTCGGTCCTCGCGACCTGGACCTGGTGCAGGTCCACGATGCGTTCCCGATCGAGGAGCTCGTCTACTACGAACTGCTCGGGATCTGCGCTGACGGCGAGGGGGACAAGCTCGTCGCCACCGGCGACACAAGCCTCGGCGGCCGCATCCCGTTCAGCACCGACGGTGGCCTCACCGCCCGAGGCCACCCGGGCGGCCCCACCGGGCTCGCCCAGATCCACGAGACCGTGCTCCAGCTCCGGGGGGCCGCGGGCCCGCGCCAGGTCGGGGGGGCCCGGACTGGGCTGTGCCACATGGCGGGTGCCGGCTCTGTGTGCGTCGTGCACATCCTCCAGCGCACCTGACGCCCCGGCGACTCAGAGCAGGTGGCGGTAGCCGTCGCCGAGCGCGTCGAGAGCCGCTACGGCGAGAGCGACAGTTCCCTGTCGGGCGTTCAGCACGGGTTCGTTCAGCGCGGGTCGACGATGGTCAGGGTCGCCTGTGCGGCGGCGAGCACTCGTCGATCGTCGTCTCGGCGGTAGAGCTCGCAGCGCACGACGGCTGACCGCTTCGTCATGGCGAGGACGGATGCCTCGGCGTCGACTGTTTCCGCCTTGAGCGGTGCCAGGTAGTTGACCTTGATCTCGGTGGTCGCGGCCCATTGGCCT
>JBBQRO010000243.1:0-4458 GCA_038214685.1 Acidimicrobiales bacterium | reverse complement strand
AGGGGGAACTCTCCCGAGGGCGGGAGGAACTTCTTGGCCACGTCGACCGCGTCGGGGTCATGAGGGCTGAGAAGCGGGGCGAAGACCGCGGCAAGGGTCAGCACGCTGACCAGGACGAGACCGAACATCGCGGTGCGGTCGTGCAGCAGTCCGGAGAGGAGCCGGGTGCGTTGGGGGGGCTGCCCGGCCGGGACGAGCACGACAGCCGCTTCGGTCGCCACCGTGTCCGCGGTACTCACCGGCGGGAGCCTTGTGTCGTGGCGCCGGCGGCCCGGATGCGGGGGTCGATGGCGCCGTAAGCCAGGTCGACCGCCAAGTTGATGATGGCGAAGGCGGCGCCGGCGTACAGCACGAAACCCTGGATCATCGGGTAGTCGCGGTTCGAGATCGCGTCGAGCGCCAGCCTGCCGACCCCGGGCCACACGAAGATGGTCTCCACGATGACCGCGCCGGCCAGCAGGTGGCCGAGGCTGATGCTGAACGCGGTCAGCAAGGGGATCAGGGCGTTGCGGATCCCGTGGCCCAGCACCGTCCGCCACTCGGTCAGGCCCTTGGCCCGGGCCGTGCGCATGTAGTCGTCGTCGAGGATCTCGAGCATGGTCGAACGGGTGAACCGAGCCATGACGGCGGCCGGCGTCACCGCCAGGGTGACGACCGGGAGTACGTAGCTGTCGAGCCCGCCCCGGCCCGCCACCGGCACCATCGACAGGCGGACGGCGAAGAAGACGATCAGGCTGAGGGCCAGCCAGAAGCTCGGCATGGACGCTCCCGCCAACGACATCAGGCGGGCCATCTGGTCGAACAGTTTGTTGCGGTGCAGGGCGCACACGATGCCGGCCGGCACGGCGATGGCCAGGGCCAGGAGGGCGGCCAGCACCGTGAGCTGGAGGGTGTAGGGGATGCGGTGGCCCAGCTCGGAGGTCACCGGGCGACGGGTGGAGTAGGAGATGCCCAGGTCGCCCTGGACGGCCCGCCCGGCCCAGGACACGTACTGGGCGACGAGCGGGCGGTTCAGGCCCATCTCCTCGCGGGCGTCGATGACCTCCTGCCGGGTGGGCGGGGAGTCGGATATCCGTCGGAGGAGCTGCTCGGCGGGATCGCCGGGTGCCAGATTGGCCAGTGCGAACGCCAGGAACGAGATACCCAGGAGGGTGGGGATCGCCAGCAGGCAGCGACGCAGGACGTAGGACACGTCCGGCCCGCTACCGGCTGGCGACGCTCACGCCCAGCCAGCTCACGTTGAGGAACGACGGATGGGGCACGAACCCCCGGACGGTGCTTTTCATGGCGTAGATCCGGAAGATCCCGGCAAGGGGCAGGACGGTGGCCTGCTCGGTCACAGCCTCGTTGATCGCCTTGCCCACGGCGAGCTGGGTCTTGGCCAGGTCGGGCTCGGTGAGGCTGGGCTCGATGAGGGCGTTGAACGTCGGCCCCGGGGCGGAGATGCCCTGGTACACGCCCGATCCACTCGACGCTGCGCCGGTGTAGAGGAGCAGGACCGGGAGGAAGCCGACGTTTGCGTCGTTCTGGTTGCCCTCCTCGATGAAAAGGTCACCCTTCTTCTCGCCCATCAGGGCCTGGAACGACGCCGAGTCGGGACGCTCCTGGATCTCCAGGTCGATGCCCAGCTTCTTGAACTCGGACTGGAGGAAGACCGGCGTGGGGCGGAGGGCCTCGGCCGACGGGAAGCCCGAGACGAGCACCAGTTTGAGCTTGCGCCCCGCCTTCTCCCTGATGCCGTCCGAGCCCGCCCGCCAGCCGGCGGTGTCGAGCATGGCCTTGGCCTTGGTGAGGTCGTACTGGAAGCCTTTGACCTCGCTGGCCGAACGGCCGAGGACGCCGGGCGGCACGAAGGTCTGATCAGGGGTGGCCAGGCCGACGAGGACGTTGTCGACCAGCGCCTTGCGGTCGATGCCGGTGGCGATGGCCTTGCGGACGTCGACCTCCTTGAGGATGTCGAACGGCGCCTCCCCGAACTGGTTCAGGTACAGGGCGCGGTACGCACCCACGGTGCTGTTGGCCACCGTGAAGCCCCTGTCCTTCAGGCCCTTCACGTCGTCGCGGGGGATCTGGTAGGCCAGATCGATGTCGCCGGCCTGCAGGGCCAGCAGGCGGGCGTTGGCGTCGGGGTAGAACCGGAAGCTGATGCGAGCCACCTGGGCCTTCTCCCCCCAGTAGTCGTCGTTGCGCTCGACAACGATGCGCTCCTTGGCCTGGTACTCCACGAACTTGAACGGCCCGGTGCCCACCGGCTTCTTGCCCGGGTCGGTGCCGGGCGCGACCGCTCCATTGTTGGGGTGCACGATCTGCTCGGGCACCCGGACGTTGCCCACCGTCGGGGTGAAGTCGAGGGTGAACTCGTCGACGATCGCCACCGAGTCCGGACCCGCCTTGATCGTGCCGCCACCTCGCTTGGCCGCCACCCTGTCGAAGATGGCCACCTTGGCGTTCTGGGCGTTCCAGGGTTGACCGTCGTGGAACTTGACGCCCTTGCGAAGGTAGAAGCGCCACGTGTTGGGCGCACGGAACTCCCACCGCTCGGCCAGTCGGGGGACCACCTCGTACTTGTCGTTGAGGTAGGTGAGGGTCTCGAGGACGTTGGTGTTGAGGGGATAGGCCCCCAGGCTGGCGTCGACGCCCTCCAGCACGTACTGATCGTCGACGAAGCCGACCTTCAGCTCCGCATTGGTGTTGACCGTGGGCTGTGATGTGTCGGTCTGGCCGGCGGAACCGCCGTCGTCGTCGTCACCGCCTCCGCAGGCCGCGGCCACCAGGGCCATGATGAGGACCACCGTCATCCGTCGGAAAGTGCGCACGCCAGCTCCTTTGCCGGTCATTTGGGTGAGATCTCGACGAGCTCGCGCCGGAAGACGGTGTCGGGCTCGGGGGCCGGCAGCCCGTGGGCTCCGGCGATGTGGGTGATTGTCCGGGCCCAGGTCTCGGCGTCGGCCGACCCCGGCGGGGCGCCGGTGAAGATGTTGGGCTCAGCCAGGGCCCATCCCTCCAGGGCCTCCAGGGGGTCGGCGTCGGGATAGCGACGGGCCAGCTCGTCGAGGCCGGCCTCGGGGTCCTGGCGCTGGGCTTCGAGGGCGGCGGCGATGGCTACCTGCATCCGGGTCACCAGCTCGTCGGGCAGGCGGTCGGCGGCCACCAGTCCGCTGGAGTAGACGTCGAGCCCGAGTGGGACGGCCCGCACGGCGATGCCGGCCTGGCGCCGGACGCGGGGCAAGAGGTCGACGAAGTCGCACACCATGTCGACCTCGCGTCGGGCCATGGCCGCCGGAGCCAGGCTGTAGTCGAGGGGAACGAGCTCGGGCTGAGCCAGATCCAGGGCGGCCATGGCGGCGCGGAACTCATTCACCAGCCTGCTCTGCTCCGGGGCTCCCAGGCGTCGGCCCGCCAGGTCGGCGGGCACGGCCAACTCGGAGTCGGCCGGGACGAACCCCGACATGGGGCTGCGCCTCACCACGACCGAGACGAAGCGGGCGGGAAGGTCTCCGGCCTGTTGGCGGGCGGTCAGGTAGTGGGTCACGCTGGTCAGGCAGAAATCGGCCCCACCGGCCGCCACCCGCTTGATGTTCTCGGGCCCGCCGGCGGGATCGAGGATGTCGACCTTCAGGTCGTAGGAGGCGAACAGACCGCTCGCCGCTGCCGCTAGGAACGGCAGGTGGTAGCCCGGAAGTCAGGCCGGGCAGTACAGGCTCAGGCGTAAGCGATCGGTCACAGGAACTCCCCCTTGTCGGGCGCCATTCTGCGGCATGGCGGGGCCGGAACCAATAGATGTCCTGAGCAGCTAGAGCTGGTACTCCAGGGTGTAGGTAGCCGCCTGTCCCGCTACGAAGCCGCCGGCGCCGGTGAGCCCCTGCAGCGCTCCGGTACCCGAGCCCTCAACCACCGACCACTCGCCACGGGCGGCGGTACCGTCGAACTCGCCGGTGTTCTGCAGGATGAAAGCGCCGGACCGGCCGTCGAGGGCGCCGGTGATGCGGGCCAGACCCACGAAGGAGGCGGTGCCATCGGCCCGGTAGGCCATCAGCCAGCGGACGGCGGCGTCGCCCTCGATGGCTCCGGAGAAGCCGAGGGTGACATCGGCCTGGGTCAGCCGCCAGCCCGTGTCGAGCTCCTCGTAGGTCTCCTCCTTCCACGCCGCCACCTGGAACTCCCCTGACGCAGTGGGCATGGCGACGCTATTCCTGGTCCGCGCCGCCGGCGCCGTCAGCGCCACCGTCGTCGTCCTCGGTGTCGTCCTCTTCGGCCTCCTCGTACAGGCACCAGGCGGCGTGCTCGTCGCCGGGAACCGCGCTGCACTCGGGACATGGCTCCACCCTGGGCTCTGTGGTGCGCTTGAGGGCGCGAGCCTCCTCGAAGCGCCGGTGCCGTCCCTTCTTCACCTGGGTGCTCCCGAACTCGTCCTGCCGACCTTGCGACGACACTCTACAGGCGCGCCAGTGGCTAGCG
>JBBQRO010000242.1:0-4458 GCA_038214685.1 Acidimicrobiales bacterium | reverse complement strand
GTGAGGGTGTCGGCGCCGTCGGTGCCGGCCAGGGTCGAGCTCTGGCGGGCCAGGCGCCGGGGTGAGGTGGAGGCCCGAGGGCGCAGGCCCAGCTCGACCAGGCGGTCGACGCTCTCGGCCCAGGCGCCGAGCACGCGGGTGGCCGGGTCGGAGGCGTGGCGCCGTCGACGCCTGCGGACGTGCTTGGAGGTCACGATGGCCACGGTCGTGGCCAGGACCACCAGGACCAGCACAAGGCCCAGGATCGAACCGGCCACCTGCCACACCGGGGTGGCCGCCGGGGTCAGGTCGGGCGGTTCCAGGGGCTCGGGTTCCGCCGGGGGCAGCGGGGTGGAGGTCGTCGGGGCGCTGGCCTCGAAGGAGAGGGGGTTGGCCGCCGTCTGCTGCGAACGGTCGGGGGTGGGCGAGAAGCGCACCCAGCCCACGTCGGCCAGGGCCACCTCGGGCCACACCTCGAGCTGATCGCTCATGACCGCCACCGGTTGGCCGTCGGCTGCGGGGGCGTCGGGCACGAAGCCGACCACGACGCGAGAGGCGTAGCCCAGCGTGCGGGCCAACAGGGCGAAGGCCGAGGCGAACTGCTCGGCCGTGCCCCCGGATGGGGAGGTGGCATTCTCCGAGGGGACGAGGAAGCGGACCAGCTGGGGCAGCGCGTGGCCGGCGACCGACGGGTTGTAGGGGTAGCGGGTGTGCAACTGCTGTTCGAGCGAGCGGAGCTCGTCGAGGCCGTCGGGCGCGCCGGCGGTGAGCTGGCCAGCAACGGCTTCGAGCGCCCGCAGGTCGACCGGTTCGGCCGGGGGCAGTACCCGTTCCGAGGCGACGTCGGCGCTGATGTCGGGCTGTGCTGCGGTCAGGTCGCCGGCGGCGACGGGGCCGGCCTCGGACCACAGCTGGTAGCTGACCGGTCGCGTGTCGGGCGACAGCAGCTCACCGGTGTCTTGACGGGCGAACCGGTCGGCGACGTCGGCATCGAGGGTGTGTCCGATGGTGGGCAGCCAACGGCCATCGAGGCCGGTGAGGGTGATCTGGTGACGGGCGTCGTCGTCCGACGACGGTTGGGCGGCCAGCCTCTGGGCACCCACGTAACGGGTGCCCACCGACCACCGGGCCCCGTCGTAGCGGTCCAGGGTGACCAGCCGGATCAGTGGCACCGCCGGCCCGCTCAGCTGGAAGAGCTCGACCGGCTCCTCGTCATGCACCCGCGCCCGGTAGTCCCCGAGCGGGCTCTGCTGCACGAGCTCGTCGACCGCCACCTCGTCCGGCTGCCGCAACGACCGAGGCGGCTGAGACCAGAGGTCGGTGGCTCCGATGGCCACGAGCCCAGCCACCAGGGCAACGAACACCGCAGTGACGCCCGCACGGGTCGACACCTGGGGCGCCAGTCGGTCGCCGGTGGATGATCGCCCGCAGAGCAACAGGGCGGCCGCAACGAGCCCACCAGCTACGACGCCGGCGGGAGGCCGAGACGGCGACGTCAAGGCCGTCCCCGCAGCGGCCAACAGCACCGGCGGCACCAGTGGAAGCAGGGCCCAACGGCTGAAGGCGGCCAAGACGACGCTGAGGCTGGCAGCCCACCATCCGAGAACCACGGGCACGACGACCAACTCGGCCCGGTCCGGCAGAGGCTGCTCCGCCGAGCGAAAGGCTCCGAGGCCTTCGAGGAGCAGGCGCAACGTCGCAGCCAAGGACGATGCCGTTGGGGCGCCGAATGCTGTCTGGTGCCAACGCAGAGCAGCCCCGACGAAGAGCGCCATCGCACTCGCGGACACAACCAGAGCCACTGACCACGACCGCCGCCGGCTGAGCAAGAGGGCGGTCACCGCCCCTCCCACCACACAGGAGAAAGCTGCCATTACCACGGGCGCCGGCACGGCGAACGCTCCTGCGAATGCCAAGACGCCAGCAATGGCCAAGAGCAGATGCAGCATCAGGTCAACCTGCAGCACCGAGCGACGCAGCAACATCAACATACGAGTTCGCTGCCACCTTGCCAGCTAGAGGACGACATAGTCACCTGGGATGGTGAAGGCCTGCTCGAAGCCCATGTGATTCATGGCATCCAGCCGACAGTCCTGATAGACGCCCGGCGACGCCGTAATACGCATGAGGATTCGCTCAGGCCCACCACCAGCACGACCCTCCACGCGCTCGCCGGATCCAGATCGAACACAACTGCCGATGAACCGCGCACCCCATTGCTCTGGCCCCGTCCAATCAAACGAGAGGACCAGAGCACCAACCTCAACGGCGATCAAAATCGACTCCACCGTTGGAGGTTCAACAGGCTGGTCGTCACACCGCATGACGTACATCTGGAATCGCTGATCAGTATAGGATCTGCATGTCCCCAGAAGTGATGGTCCCTCGCCTGCCGCGTTAATTGCTGAGACGCGAATTTCCAGAACTGTGTCGACGTCAGCGACCGCGTCTTGATCGGTCACAAGAGTCCTGTCCGGCGAGACGACGCTGTCGCCACGCACGCGACCATCTTGGACGATAACAACTCGGTATCCGGTGAGGGTTGCTCCTCCATCGTCCACCGGTGGTGCCCAGCTCATGATTATCGGAGACGCACCGGGGACCTGCGCGATGTGTCGATCCGTAGGCAGGCTGGGCAGTCGCACGGCAGCACTCGGCGTCAGGGAGACAGAAGCACCGGGACCCTCACCGGACGCATTCCTGGCTGCCACGGCCACAACGTAGGTCACGCCGTTCATCAGACCATCGATGGTTATGTACCTCAGGTCGCTAGCGATCTCGAGCCCGCCTGGCTCAACCCGAACAACGTAACCACCAAACCCCGGTCGGCTGGCCTCCGCCACGTCGTCCCAGATTATCGACACCGATCGATCGTCAGCGCGAGCGCCCACCACTAGAGGGGCATACCGAATCACGGAAGTCGCAGGCTGAGCGGTGATCGATGCCGATATGTCGCCCCGACCGGCCGCAGACTCGGCCTGAACACGGATGTTGTAGATTGTTCCATTTGCGAGACCGTCAACAGTTACGGGGGAGCCAGGCGCCTTGATCTGAAGTGCACCAGGCTCGACCATCACTGTGTACTGCGAGATTGGCGAGCTACCAGGGTCTTGCGGCGCTGAGAAGCTGACCACGACACTGCTATCGCCCGGCGTCGCTTGGAGTGCTTGGGGAGAACTTGGAGCACGCAGCACCACTTCCTCCGGTGAGCGCTCTATGGTTACCGTAGCCGAGACAGTGTGCTCCACTAGTCCTCTGCGCACTCGGAGAGTGACGGTCTTTTTGCCTGGGCTGCTCCAGCTCCTTGACGGCCTCGGGTCAGAGGACGTGCCGGCATCCTGGAAGGTCCACATCCACTGCTCCGGTCCACCTTGCGAGCTGTCCGTGAACTGGATCACTTCGCCGACGGCCACTGTGGCATCTAGCGGTACAAATTCCGCTCGCAGCAGCACCTCCGTTCGTACTTCAATGGCCACCTCATCTCTCCACCGGAGTCCATCGATCGTTGCACTAGCCACCACGGTGTACCTGTCTGGCAGCTCCCAACGGTGCTCGACCTGTCGACCCTTGGCCGTCGTTGATCCATCCCCGAAGTCCCACGTCACCTCGGCACCGGAACCCTCGGGCGTGACCACGGCCTGCAGGGTGACAGAGTCACCCACCTTCACCGGCGATGTTGCCCGAATCCGGACACTCGGCTGGTTGGACTGGGCGGGCGGCGACGTCGGGGGTGGGGTCGTGGCGGGCGTCGGCTTGCCTGCGACGGGCGTACCGGGAGCGGCCGTGGGAGGCAGAACACCACTCGATCGCGGGCCGGCTGGGGAGCTTCCAGCAGTTTGTGCGAGCGCCCCCGGCCGGACCGTTGTCGTCGGCCCAGCCGCGCCGTCCTCGCGAGCGACGCTCTCCGGCGCCACCTCGTCGGCAGCGCCGGCAGGCGCCTCGACGGGGTTGGTGGATCTGGCGGCGTCGCCGCCCAACGCCTCGTCGACGGTCGGCGCTGGATCGCCTTCCGGGGCCGATGCCTGAACGTCGCTTCCTGGGTCCGGGGCAGAGGCCACAGCACCGCCGATGGAGTCCGCTGCCCGCCCGGCGGCCTCCTGGGCCGCCTCGATCTGCTTCTGGGCCCGCCCCAGCACCTGTTCGGCGGTCTCGCCTTCGGTGTACTTGTCGATCCGCTTCACCCGGTTGTCGAGGTCGATCATCCCGGCGACCGAGCCGTCGGGGTCGTTGAACCACACCCGGTCGTCCTTGACCGACAGGTCGAAGGCACCCTCACCCTCGACCACCCGCACCGTGTCGGTCACGGCCGGTCGTTCGGGGTCGATGACCAGCACCTCGCCGGTGGCGTGGTCGGGCACGAACACCCGCCCCATGGCCACCTGGGGCTCACCGAACCCGGCCCCGCTGCGCCCCGTCGACACCTGCTTGCACTGCCCGTCGCCCGCACAGGCCACGAAGCGGCCATCGCCCCGGTCGACG
>JBBQRO010000241.1:0-4469 GCA_038214685.1 Acidimicrobiales bacterium | reverse complement strand
TCGAGCTCGAGCTCCTCGAGCCGATGCTTGACCACGTCGCCGATGCTGATGAGCCCGCACAGGGCGCCGCCGTCGACCACGGGAAGGTGGCGGTTCCGGCTCCTGGTCATCTCGGCCATGGCGTCACGGATGGTGTCCTGTAGGGGGGATCGAGCGTGGCGAGCGGAACGTCGGCATCGACAACGTCCATGCACTGGCGGCTGCGCTGAGGGTCGAGGTTGTCGAGTTGTTCAGTCGTCCCGATTGATCGACCTGGGTGTAGTAGCTCACCGTTCAACGGCGATCGATTCCGCCGGTGCCTCAGCGATCAACCCGAACGAGTTGCAGGTGCGGATGGGGCCACTCGTCCATCCAGATGACGCTGGACCGCTACGGCCACCTGCTGGACAAGGTGGAAGACGCCGTGGTCGAGGGATGCCCTAGCCCCTTCGCCCGCCCAGCGGCTGAGGTGGCGCCCGTGGTGGCCCTCAGGACCTCCTGAGCCCATAGCTGAGGCCCGTAGTGGTCTGGTGCAGGTCCCAGGCCCCAGCACGGGCCTGGCCGCAGGTGCTCTGACCTGCCACGACGCAGGCCCGTCCGCGCATCGAGCACTGCCCTGCGTATGCGATTCGTGCTTGACCACGTCTGCTCCGAGTGGGCGTCCTGATTGAGCGGCGTCTCATTCCGCCGGCCAAGAGCGCCGACGACCTAGCCTCGCTGACCTAGTGCGTGACGGGCACGCCCGCAAGGAGCACATGTGAGCAACTATCCGCCCCCGCCGCCCTCGGGACAGTCCGACCCCTCGGTCGTCCCGCCCGGCATGTACCTGGCGAGTGACGGCAGGCTCTACCCGATCCAGGCTGCCCAGCAGATGCAGGCTCCCCCTCCGGCGCAGAAGAAGGGCAAGGGCGGCAAGGTCGTCCTCATCGTCGTCGGCGCCATCGTTGCCCTCTGCGCACTCGGTGGGATTGTCGCCGCCATCTCCGGCACGAGCACCGAGGACAAGGCTGATGAGGCTCAGTCAGGCACCACGGTCGCCGGGTCGCCCGCTACTACGGCGAAGGGCGGGCAAGCGTCGCTGTTCCCCGGCAGGCCGGACAAGAAGAAGAACGACGTCGAGCGGAACGTGGGCCAGCCGGCTGACGTCTCCGGCTATACGGTCACGTTGAAGTCCGCTGCCTTTGCGCAAAGCCTCGACGACTTCCAGGAGGACGGCTATCTTGTCACGCAAGTCAGCCTTGCCAATCGAGACACCAAGGCGCAGAGTTACAATCCTTTCGACTGGAAGATTATTACCCCGCAGGGGACAATTATTGACTCCTGCTTTTGCCCGAGTGACAAGGATCTCCACTCGGGTGACCTCGTCACCGGTGGTAAGGTGGAAGGACAGATCAGCTTCGAGGTCGGGGCCTCAAAGGGAATCTACTATGTAATCTACGACCCGCCCGACTTTGGCCAGGAACGAGCGATCTGGCAGGTGACGATCTAGCAGCCGCATGCTGGTCTCCCGCAATCGTTGCCGCCGTGCCCAGCCGTGCCCAGCAGGCCCCAGCCGACGAGACCGGGCCAGCGCCCGTAGGTGCGCCCGTCAGGCGTCTCAGGCGCTGTCAGGCCGTCTCCTGGCGGCTCAGGAGGCTGCACGGCCCAGGCGCTTGCGCTGGCGGCTGCTGTGCCACGCCACACGCCATGCAGGTGCTCAACACTCGTCGGCCAGGGCGTAGGCCAAGCACCCCCGTCGCACCGGGCACCGATTCGCAGAAGCTTCGGGCTGCGTCGGCGCTGGCGCCTCGGTCGGGGAAGAAGGTGGCGATCCCCAACGTCCAGGAAGGTAATAGCCACGGCGTGGTCATGGCTCAAGGGACCCGGACGGCGGTTGTCGGGTCAACCGAGCGGCCGGCCACTGACCATCCCCAGTAGGCGAGGGAGTCGACTCGGACAGCGACGAGGACGCCTTCCACCCACGGATCCGCCGGCGCGGGGTCGACGGGGCGCTCGGGGTCGTCGACCATGTCGTTGAGCCAGTCGGCGGTCTTGGCTCGAACCCACATTCCGGCCCGGACTCCGGTGGCGGCCTCAAGACTGTCCGGGTCGGTGTCAAGGATCGGGTCGAAGGCTGACGGGTCCATGGTCTTCCTTGCCCACTCGGACAGTGTTCTTCACCGGGTCGCCCCAGGTCGGGTTCTCGAAGCTCTCGTCCGCGACGCGCATCCGGTCCCGCTCCTTCAAGCGGGCAACGACGGCGTCCAGACCATCCCAGTGGTCCTGGACGGGGTTCCGGTCGCGTGGATCGTCTAGCTGGAGAGCTGAGAGGGAGAAGTTGAACTTGGAGAACTGGCAGATGAAGCAGGCAGTTACCAGATTATCGAGATCGTCGGAGCCGCCACTGGATCGGGGCACGACGTGATCCGGTGTTGCCCACAGGAGCAAGAGTGTCGGATGGCGCTCGGCGTCGCGAGCGCCCCACGGGAAAAGTCCGGGTGCGACCTCGTGGAGAACGCGACGGTTGGCTGCAGTGACGACCGGAAGCTCGCAGTAGCGACAGTGGTGGCCGTCCCGTTCGACCATCGCCCGGACAAGCCGATCGCTGATGCTTCGCCGTCCCTTGATCGGATCCGATGGTCTCGGGGCAGAAGCAGCAGCGGTCCGCCGAAGCACCTCGGCGTAGCCTTGGGTACTCAGCTCCCGGAAGTTCGCGATCAATCGAGCGACCAGGAGCCCAGCCGCCGCAGGGTCCCCCAGAGCGAGTGCTTCACAGGCGGCACGGACAAGCACGGCGTCGCCAAGCAAAGCGACCGGGGCGGGCAGGATGCACGTCGTCGTCATCCCTAGGCTGCAACTCGATCGAGTTCGGGCCGCGAGGACATGGAGGCACGCTACGGCTCAAGGAGCGACCTTGCAGGCTGGTCGTTGATGTGCTCGGCGTCGTGCTCGGAGTCGCTCTCGCTCGTGTCGGGAGGGCAACGGGCCCACGCAGTCGAGCGATCGCGGGGCCTTCGTGAGCCGATGGTCGCAGTATGGGGGTGAGACAGGGTGACCGCCATGTCGAAACACGGCTACCGACGGCGGCGGACGGGAGTGGACATCACCTCTCGCGGCTACAGGCTCGGTGGACGTCCCTGGACGGTAGTGGGAAGCATTCTCACGACTACGGATCAGAAGGTTGGGGGTTCGAATCCCTCCGAGCGCACCAGGCGTTTCCCCGGTCAGACCAGGATGCCCCCTGGCGGGGGCTCTGTGGGGCATGAGAATCTGGGGGCGGCCGCTCGCCGAGCCCGGGTACTCAGTGGTGCTGTGAGCCCGTAGGTCAGACTGGTGCCGGGACCTGGTGGCACCGTGGATTGTTCCTTGGAGGACGTGTCTCAGATTCTTGAACGCATAGGTCCCTTGAGTGGCCGCCCTGTCCCTTGAGGTGGAGGTGGTGCGATGGAAGTGATCGTCGAGCGCTGTGCGGCGTTGGACGTGCACAAGAACACGGTGATGGCCTGCGTGCGCCGGCCCGGGACTGGTGTCCGGAGGGCACAGGAGGTCCGGGAGTTCCGGACGTTCTCGTCGTCGCTGCGGGACCTGCGGCCGTGGCTGGCAGCTGAGGGTGTCTCGCAGGTGGCGATGGTAGCGACGGGCGTCTACTGGCGGCCGGTGTGGGATGTGCTGGAGCCGCTGGTCGGCGTCGAGGTGCTGTTGGTGAACGCCCAGCATGTGAAGAACCTGCCGGGCCGGAAGACCGACGTGGCCGACGCCATCTGGTTGGCGCAGCTGTTGGAGTGCGGGCTGCTGCGGGGCAGCCCCACCCCAACCAGCCGGGACCTGAACAGTTACGCCTTGGCTTCAGGCGGGCCCTGATCTGCGACGCTGCCGGCGGTAGGCCGGCTTCGCCTGCGGTGAGAGCACGACCAGCACCGCGTAGAACACCGGTTCGTTGTGACCCGGACCATGGCCGCCCCATCGCTGTCCGGCACCTGGGACTCCGCCGGCTGCCGTGCAGCCCGAACGACGTCCGTCCCTACATCGAGGTGAGAGGGCTAGTCGGTCTCATCGACGACGGGGGCGTCCGCAGCGGCCTTGCGCACCGCCTCGATCCCGTTCTTCGCACCGGCTTTCGACTCATAGGCCTCGCTCGTCGCCACGATCTCCCCGTTGCCAGCGACGAGGTTGAACCGGAACTTCCCCGTCGGACCCTTCTTCAGCACGAACTTAGCGGCCATCGTGGACTCCTTTCGCTGTGGTCAAGATCACGTTACGTGCCGGAGTGCCCGGTGCGCTGACTGGGCAGCAAGCCTGCCTCTGACCCCAGGGTCTTCAACGCAGATGCTGCAAGGCGACGTTGATGCCGGCCAGATCGAAAGCGGCCAGATCGAAAGCGGCCGGATCGAAAGCGCCACCGACCCACTGCAGGAACTGTGCGTGGTCCTCATGGTCCGGATCAGCGAGCACCTCCAGCAGCTCTGCGTAGCCGGGAACGCCACCACAGTCCTCCGGCGGACAGGCATTCT
>JBBQRO010000240.1:0-4512 GCA_038214685.1 Acidimicrobiales bacterium | reverse complement strand
TCCCCCGCCGGCGGCAAGGGCCCGAGCGGCCCCCAGAGCGGGGGCAAGGGCCCGAGCGGCCCCCAAAGTGGGGGGAAGGGACCTGCTCCCGCCCCCAGCACTTCGTCGACCATGGCCATCGGCTTCCGCGACGCCGAGGAGGTCACTGTCGACCTGGCCGACATCGGCGCCCTGGCCCTGCTCGGGCCGGCGGCGGCCGACGTGGCCCGACTGCTGACCACCTCCTTCCTGGCCCAGGCCGGCGGCGACGGCGAGGTCGTCGTGGTGGGCGACCTGCTCCCGGCCCAGGCCGTTCCCGGGCTCGGTCAGCCCGCAGATCTGGCCGCCTGCCTGCAGCAGCTCAGCGCCGAAGACGGCGGGTCGGCGGCTCCGTGGGTGCTGGTCGTGGCCCGGGACCCCGGCGCCGAAGACCTGGCAGAGCTGATGCGCCTGGTCGAGGCCCCACACGTGCCGGGCCAGCCCCGGGTTCTGGCCGTGGTGGTCGACGTCGCCCCCGAGGGCTCGACCACCGTCCGCATCGAGGCCAACGAGCGGGCCGCCGAGGTCAGCGACGAGTCACTGGCCATCCGCCTGGTGGGTGCCCGACTCTACACCCTGGGCCGGGAGGCGGCCAGCGAGCTACTGGCCGTGCTGGCCAGTGCCCGCACCGACGACGACGTGATCGCCGCCGTCATCGAGGAGGCCGAGCCGTTCGAGGTCACCATGGCCACCTCGCCGTCGGTCTCCGTCCAGCTGCTCGGCACGTACCGGATCGAGGTGGGCGGCACCGAGATCCGCGCCGGCCTCCGGGCCAAGGCCCGGGAGTTGCTGGCCTTCTACCTGCTCCATCCGGCCGGCACCACCCTCGACGCCGCAGTGGAGGCCCTGTGGCCGGAGGCCGACCCCGGGCGGGGCTCGGAGTGGTTCTGGACCGCCCTGGGCAACCTGCGCAGCCGCCTGCGTGACGCCACCGGGGAGAAGAAGCTCAAGGTGATCGAGCGCGACGGCGACCGCTACCGCGTCGAGCCGCTGTTCGACGTCGACCTGTGGCGACTCGAACTGGCGCTGGCCGACGGGGCGGCCGGGCCCGACGACTTCGTCCGGGCTGCTGCCTATGACCGGGTGGCCCAGACCTATGCCGGCGACCTCCTGGCCGGCGCCGACTGGGCCTGGGCCGAGACGCCCCGGGAGGACCTGCGCCAGCGGGTGCTCGACGTGCAGGTGTGGCTGGGCGACATCCGCTGGGCCTCGGGCGACGCCCGGGGATCGTGGCAGGCGCTGCAGAGGGCGGTGGAGGTAGACCCCTACGCCGAGCAGATCTACCGGCGCATCATGCGGCTCCAGAGCCGGCTGGGTCGCCCCGAGGACGCGGTCGCCACCTACCGCCGCCTCCAAGCCCGCCTGGTCGAGATCGACCTGGGGCCCACGCCGGAGAGCGAACGGCTGCACGACGAGCTGTCGGGGTAGCGCCTTCTACCGGTTCAGGAACTGCAGCACGTTGGTGGCCAGGGTGACCAGGGCTGGGCAGCCGCCCTGGCGCTCGGGCATGGTGGCCGAGAGCAGCAGGCGCTGGCCGTTGCGCCCCTCGATGAGGGTGACGTCGAGGCAGTCGCGTCCCGGCACCTGGCCGGGCTTTCCGTAGATGCGGGCCCCGGTGCCCAGCACCCGGGCCACGGCGGGCTCGAACCAGCCCTCGGCGCCGAGCAGGGCCGACGTCACCCCGGTGACGTCGGCGGGCGCCAGCTTGAACCTCTCGCCCTCGGGGATCTCGTTGTGGAGCACCACCCGCCGAACCGACTCGCTCATCTCGAACAGGTCCGAGCACTGGCCCTTCGGACAGTCGGTGTCGACCTTGCCGTTCCGGGCCGGGATGACGGCCGTGCGGGTTCCCTCGGCCAAGGTGATGGCCGGCGTGCTGCGCAGGTTGCCGCCCACGGTGTAGGAGCGCTGGATCACCGTCACCGGAAAGCCGCGTGCCGGGCTGAGGAACTGCTCGTTGAGCCAGTCGACGCCGGCGATCTCGACCAGCAGGTCGTAGTCGGAGTTGGAGCTGATCCGAATGGCGGCGTCGTAGATCGACCGGAGGGTGCGGGGCGCCCCGTTGCCGAAGCTGACCGTGGCCGCTCCGGTGAATCCCTGCTGGCCCACGAACTCCAGGGCGCCGAGGGCGGCCAGGACCTTGATCGACGACGCCGGCCAGAAGTCGCGTTCCAGAGCCCCGCCGCCGCCCTCGAAGTCCTCATAGGCCAGGCCGCCCGCCTCCCTGGTCACCTTGGCTGCGTAGACGCTGGCCCCGGGCGGGAACCGGTACCCGGTGGCGGCCAGGGCGGCGTCGATCGACCTGGGGTTGGAGAAGGGCTTGGCCCGCGCTCCGACCGACGCGAGAGGCGACCGCGTGGCGGTGACCTCGGCATTGCCGGCCGCCGCCGAGCCGCCGGCGACCCGGCCGCCGGCGATGAACGCCAGCGTCTGCGGTGCGGCGGAGGTCCGAACGGCCACGACCGCCCCGGCCACGATCAGCATGGCCGTCAGAGCGCTGGCGATCGCCAGCTGCGCTCGACTCATTCCAGAACGTGGATCCGGGAGACCACCCGGCCGCCGTCGAGGTCGAGCGTCCCCAGGGTATGGGCCGGCTGCACCCGCCGTTCGGTGGGGGAACCGGGATTGAAGAGGAGCTGCCCGTCCACGCCTGCATCGTCCCACGGGATATGGCTGTGCCCGAACACGACGACGTCGGCGTCGGGGAACCGTCGGCGCATCCGCCGAGCCCGTCCGGAGGCCGCCCCGCTGTCGTGGACCATGGCGATGCGCACCCCGTCGAGATCCAGCACCTGCGTCTCGGGCAGCACGCCGGCCAGTTCGGCGTCGTTGTTGCCGAGCACGGCGTGAACCGGGGCGAAGCCGCCCAGCTCGTCAAGCACCTCGCCCACCAGGACGTCGCCGGCGTGGAGGATCATGTCAGCCCGGTCCAGATGGGCGTAGGCGGCGTCGGGCAGGCGGCGAGCGCCCGACCGCCGGATGTGGGTGTCGGCGAGGACGACGACATGGGTCACGGCCCTACCCTGCCACGAGGGCAGGCCCGTGAATCGTCGCTGGACCCGCCTCCCGGGCCGGTCCCGGCCCTACCCTGCCACGAGGGCAGGCCCGTGAATCGTCGCTCCGACCGGCATCCCGGGCCGGTCCCGAGTCTCAAAGGTACGCTCGCCTCCCCTTGGATCCCGTGCAGGCCCTCCAGCGCATCGCCTACCTCCTGGAGCGGGCCGGCGCGCCCACCTACCGGGTGCGGGCCTTTCGCGGGGCGGCCGCCACCCTGGCCAAGCTCGACCCCGACGATCTGGCCCAACGGGCGGCCACCGGTCGGCTCCGGGCCCTGCCCGGGGTGGGCCAGACCACCGAGGCGGTGGCGACGGAGGCCGTCGCTGGCCAGGTCCCGTCGTATCTGGCCAAGCTGGAAGAGGAGGCAGGGGCGCTGGCCACCGAGGACGCCGTGGTCCTCACCGGCCGCAGCGCCGAGATCCGTGCCCTGCTCCGGGGCGACTGCCACACCCACTCCGACTGGTCCGACGGTGGCAGTCCCATCGACGAGATGGCCCGGGCGGCGCGCGATCTGGGTCATGAGTACGTGGTCCTGACCGACCACTCGCCCCGCCTCAAAGTGGCCAACGGCCTGACCGCCGAGCGCCTCCGCACCCAGCTCGACCTGGTGGCCGAAATCAACCTCGACCTGGCTCCGTTTCGGATCCTGACCGGCATCGAGGTTGACATCCTCGACGACGGCTCGCTCGACCAGACCGACGAGTTACTCGGCCGCCTCGACGTGGTGGTGGCCAGCGTCCACTCCAAGCTGCGCATGGATCCGGCGCTGATGACCCCCCGCATGATCAACGCAGTCCGGAACCCCCACGTCGACATCCTCGGCCACTGCACCGGCCGCCTGGTCACCGGGAAGGGCCGGCCCCAGTCCGCCTTCGACGCCGGGGCCGTGTTCGCCGCCTGCGCCGCCTCCGACACCGCGGTGGAGATCAATTGCCGGCCCGAGCGCCTCGACCCGCCCCGGGCCCTGCTGCGCAAGGTGGTCGAGGCCGGCTGCCGGGTGTCGATCGACACCGACGCCCACGCTCCCGGCCAGCTCGAGTGGCAGCCCTACGGCTGCGTCCGGGCCGCCGAGTGCGACGTTCCCGACAAGTCGATCGTCAACGCCTGGCCCGCTGATCGCCTTCTCGAATGGACCGCGTCCCACGGCGGCGGGCCGGGTTCGTAGCGATGTATCGGCATGACTACACCGGAGCGTCGACCCGACCTTGCCCCAGATCGGTGCCGGCGCCCGTATCAGGACCAACTGACTCCCGGGAGAGCGAAGGCGCGCCGCGTCGCTTCGTCGAGGCAAGGCTTGTCCGTCACGCCGCGAGACGGAACGGCGGGTAGGTGTCGGTGGCGAGGACGAAGGCGTAGCTGACGACTCGGTTGTGCCACCGCATGACGCCGACGGTGAAGCGGAACAGCGGTCGGGGGTAGCGGCCGCTGAACAGGATG
>JBBQRO010000239.1:0-4513 GCA_038214685.1 Acidimicrobiales bacterium | reverse complement strand
CCCACCGGATCCAAGCAGCCGGCCATGGCCACCTTCGAGGCCACCCGCCCCGCCGTGGGCGCAATGGCCGTGGGCATCGCCCGAGCCGCCTGGGAGGAGGCTCGCGACTACGCCAAGGAGCGCAAGGCCTTCGGCAAGCCGATCATCCAGAACCAGGCCATCGCCTTCATGCTCGCCGACATGATCACCGAGATCGACGCCTCCCGCCTCCTCGTGTGGCGGGCGGCGTGGATGGCCCACAACGGCGGCTACACCAACGCCGAAGGCAGCCAGTCCAAGCTGAAGGCCGGCCGCACCGCCGTCTGGGTCACCGAACGAGCCATGCAGATCCTGGCCGGCTACGGCTACACCCGGGAGTACCCCGTCGAGCGCATGCACCGCGACGCCAAGATCTACGACATCTTCGAGGGCACCGAGCAGATCCAGCAGCTAGTCATCGCCCGGGCCCTGTCGGGGATGCGGATCGAGTAGCAAACAAGCGGGTTTCTGGCTCTCCGGCGAGGCCAGGGCCGACACACCGGCGCCCGGCTCCAGGGCCTCCCGGGGCCAGCAGATCTAGTCTGGTACTAGTCATCTAGTACCTCGACTAGTACCGTGGCCCCCGTGGCGACGGTCACGGAGCGCAAGCCAGGGGTCTGGTTTGCCCGCGTCTTCGTGCCCCCGACGGCCGACGCACCCGGCCGCCAGGTGGGCAAGGTCTTCCACGGCACGAAGAAGGCGGTCAGGATGGCGGTCACTGCCTGGGAGGCCGACGTCCGCGGTCACGCCCCCTCGGCCGTGGGTGCGACGGTGACCAACTTGCTGACCATGTGGCTGGAAGCTCGGGCCCACGACTGGCAACCCCTGACCGCCCGTGACCACCGCAGCCGGGTGAGGTTCATCACCGAGGACCTCGGCACCGTCCGCCTGGTCGACCTCGACCCCCTGCGGATCGACGCCTGGCTCGCCCAGATGCGCCGCCGGGGCGTGGGCCAGGGCGCCATCCGTGGCCGGTTCTCCACCTTCAAGGCCGCCTGCTCCTGGGGCGTCTCCCGGAGGCTGCTCCGGTCCAACCCCGTCGCCGACGCCGCCCCCCGCCTCGCCGTCGTCCGCCGCTCGATCAGCCCCGAGCCCGAGCAAGTGGTGGCCCTCCTCCAGGCCGCCGTCGAGGAGGACACGAGGGCCGCCCTCGGCCTCCGCATCGCCGCCGTCACCGGCGCCCGCCTGGCCGAGGTCGTCGCCCTGGCCTGGCACGACTTGACGGGCCCTGCCCTCCACATCGGCCGCCAGCGCCACTCGGTCGGCGGCGAGGTCCTGCTCCGTGAGCGCACCAAGACCGGCAAGCACCGCACCGTCCTCCTCGACGCCGGCACGGTGACAGCCATCAGGGCGTGGAAGGTCGAGGTGGAGGAGCTGGTCGGCGCTCCGACAACCTGGATGTTGTCCGAGCCCGGAGCCGCCGACCCACCCTCCCCCCGCTGGCTCTACGAGGTATTCAACCGAGCGGCCAAGCGCGCCGGCATCCCAGCGGGCCGAGGCAAGGGGATCGTCCTCCACGACCTCCGCCACTGGGCCGCCAGCACCGCTCTGCGGGACGGTCACGACCCGGTCACCGTCGCCGCCCGCCTCGGTCACTCGCCCGACACCCTCCTGCGCATCTATGCCCAGGAGATCGAGAAGGGCCAGGTCGGCGTCGCCGCCTCCCTCGCCGCCCGCATCGACGGCCCGCCGACCTGAGCCCCCGGTCACCGGAAGAGCTCGACCCCAACCATGGCGGCCAGGTCGACGAGCCGCACCATCAGCCGGTCTCCGATCTTGACCGTCGGCAGCCCCGAGCGCCCCCCAGTGGCCCGATGCTCCTCAGCCGCCTTGTAGGCCGAGCTCCGGCTGAGCCGCAGCACCTTGCCGATTTTCGGCAATGGCAAGTCTGTGTCTTGCTCCGGGGTGCGGTTCGCCCTGCGGTCAGGCGGAAGGTGCGTGATCATCGGCGACGGAAGGGGGGGGCGGGGTAGAGGCGGCTGGAAGGACCGGCGTCGAGAGCATTCGAGCGGGTGGTTGCCGCCGCTGTGGAACAGCTGGCCATCGTGGTCCCAGCCTTGCGCGAGGAGCCGGTACGATCGGTCCCCGACATCCTCTTCTGCTCGATGATGGCGGTCGGCCGTCAAAAGCGGAGGGCGGTCGAGTCGGTCAACGGCTCGCCCGGGCTCGTGGACGGCAGCCGGAAGTCGGAGCCTCCCTGTTGATCCTCGGCATCTCGTCCTGAGTCGTGTCGCCCGGTCGCATCGCCTTCGTCAGCTGGCTCCCTCGGTAGGGTGCCTTCCGGTGCTGTCCAGTCCGCCCGCCTCATGGCGATGTGTCACTAACATCGAACGCATGTTCGGGCTAGGCGGTCACGGTGGCAACAAGACAACTCTCGCTGTTCGGGGAGACCGTGGCCCTCGCTGAGGTCTGCCGGGACCCGGGGGCCGACTACGGCGAGGTGTTCACCCGCCGCTGGGTCGTCGACCTGATACTTGACCTGGTCGGCTACACCGTCGACCGCGACCTCGGCGCATTGCGCATAGTGGAGCCATCCTGTGGGACTGGCGCGTTCCTCCTACCGATCATCGACCGGCTCATCGCGTCGGCCAGCGAACACAAGCGCGACCTTGCGTCGCTGAACGATGCGCTCCGGGCATTCGATCTCCTCGAGGCGAATGCCGAGCGCACTCGCAAAGCGATCGTCTTGCGCCTGCAGGAGGCCGGACTTGCCGAGGAGGTTGCTCACTCTCTGGCCGAAGGCTGGGTGACGACCGGCGACTTCCTCCTGGCTGAGCACCCGCCTCAGACGGCGGACTTCGTTGTCGGCAACCCGCCCTACATCCGCCTCGAGAACGTCCACCGGGAGGTCATGGACGCCTACCGCCGCCGCTGCGTGACCATGCGAGGCCGGAGCGACATCTACGTAGGCTTCATCGAGCTTGGGCTCGACCTCCTCAAGCCTGGCGGTTCGCTCGGCTTCATCTGCGCTGACCGCTGGATGCGCAACCAGTATGGGGCCCACCTGCGAGCGCTTGTCGCGGAGTCCTACGCTCTTGACGCAGTGATCACAATGCATAACGTCGATGCATTTGAGGACGACGTCTCGGCATACCCGGCTGTCGTGATTATGCGCAACGAGAAGCAGGGTCGTGCTGTGGTCGCTGAGGCAAGCGCTGACTTTGGCAGGCGTGACGCCGTTGGGATCACCCGTTGGATACAGCGCTCGCGGTCGCGCACGCTGGCCACGCCGACGGTGGCGGCGTCCAGGCTCGACCACTGGTTCAGCGGTCGGGACCTGTGGCCGACTGCCTCGCCAGCTCAGCTGGCGCTGATCGCCGACCTGGAGCTGCGGTTTGCCCCGTTGGAAGATCCGCGCACGGGCACTCGGGTCGGTATCGGCGTAGCTACCGGCTGCGACGATGTCTACATCACGACCGACAGCGGTCTTGTGGAGCGGGAACGGCTCCTCCCCTTGGTGCAAGCCTCCGACACCCCCGCTGGTGTCGTCGACTGGTCCGGGTCGTACCTCGTCAACCCTTGGGATCAGGACGGGCTCGTCGACCTGCGCGAGTACCCGCGGTTGGCGTCCTACCTTGACGCCAACGGTGATCGGCTGCGTCTCCGGCATGTCGCCAAGGCAAGGCCCAGCCAGTGGCACCGAACCATTGATCGTGTTGACCCGCGGCTTCAGCACCGCCCGAAGCTGCTGCTGCCCGACCTCAAGGCAAGCGCCCATCCTGTGCTTGACGAGGGGCACCTCTACCCGCACCACAACCTGTACTTCGTGGTCAGCGACGGATGGGACCTCGAGTTGCTCGGGGGGTTGCTCCTCTCCGATGTTGCGAACCTCTTCGTTGGCGCCTATTGCGTGAGGATGCGTGGCGGCTGCTTCCGGTTTCAAGCGCAGTACGTCCGTCGCATCCGGGTCCCCCGTCGAGAGGAAATATCTGCTAGGCAACGGCGAGGGCTCGTAAGGGCGTTTCGGGATCGAGACGTTGAGGCAGCAACCTCGGTCGCGCTAGACGCTTACGGCATCCCTGCCTCACAGCGCGCAGCGGTCCGGCTTTTCAGGCGGTAGGAGAACGGTGGCAGCCAGCGAGGCGAAGCTCGATCGGTTCGACCACCTGGTGCCGGCGGAGCCGTGGGCCAACCCCTGGCAACCGGACGGGACGTACCTGGCCGACGAAGATCTCCTGGCCAGGCTGCTCTCCGTTGCCGTCGGTACCGCCCAGCGGTCTGGGATCGTCGCCGCTGCTGCCGACGTCTGGGCAGCAGAGGAGCCATCGGCGACGCCGCAGCCGTCACCGAGCACGGCTGCGACATCGTGGTGTCCCTCTGCCGGATGGGACGGGTCGACCTGGGTGCCGGCGTCGAGCACCACGAGCTGTGGCTCATCGACAAGGCCGACCCGGCCACCAACCCCAACCTCGACTTCATGCTCACCGATGTGGCGGCGGCGATCGTCAGGTGGCGCTCCCAGGGACGGTCTGTGCTGGTCAACTGCGCACGAGCC
>JBBQRO010000238.1:0-4514 GCA_038214685.1 Acidimicrobiales bacterium | reverse complement strand
GAGCCGGCCGAGGCTGGGGCCGAGCAGTTCGTGCCGCAACCGGCGCAGCTCGGCGTCGCGGCTCTCGCGGCGGGTGGCCACGATGTGGTCCCGTCGGCGGGTGGCGGCGTCGAACTCTCGGGCTATGAGCTTGCGCTTCGCTTCGGCGGTGGCGGCCTTGCTGGTGCGAATGCCGTCGAACGTGCGGGCCAGGTGGGCCCGTATCTCGTCCACCGTGGCACCCGGGCTGACGATCGTCATGTGCGTGTCCTCCGCTCTTCGAACTCCTGCACGGCGCCGGGGGTGAACTGCCACCGGCCCTTGTCGTCCTTGTCGGCGGCGAGCCGACCGGCTGCAGCGGCCTGACGGATCGCCTGCTCCGTGAGTCCCAGCCGGTCGGCCACCATGGCCACCGTCAACCATTCTCCGCCCGGTTGCGGGGCTGAGTCGTCACATCTTGCGGCCGAGCGCAAGCTGGCCATCTCGGCGGCGTGCAGGGATGCGGCCGTGCCCAACTCGACGAGCACCCGGTACGCCCGCGACGACCGGTCCAACCGGCCCCGCACCCGGTCAAGCTCACGGCCGGCGTGGTGGACGAGGGCCAGGGCGTCGGCGCCGGTGAGGATGACCACCCGCTCGGCGATCACCGTCGCCCCCTGCAGCTTGGGCACGGTGACACATCTGGGGCGGTCAACCGGTTGTTGAGCCGGTCGCTGTTGATTGGGTCGGGGGAGTTGACCGGTGCGCCGGTGAAGTCACGTTGATCGAGCTGGCGACCGAGGCGGGCTTCGAGGCATCCGACACAGAGGAAGCCGTCCCCCATGCGCACGGCGGCCCAGACTTCATCGGTCACCATGTACCACTCCCAGCCGGTGTCCTCGCCGAGGGGCGTGCAGTTGGTGGAACAGTCCTCGCACAGTGCCGGTGCCGGCTGGCCAGGCGGCCACCCGACCCAGTCGCCGGGCTGGTAGTCGACGTCTTCGTCGCGAGGGAGGTCGTCGGAGTCGAACACGCGGAGCCAGTCGAGGTCGCTGCGGTCGGTCATGCCGCCCGCCGGCAGCTGCAGCTCGAGCACCAGCCGACAGACCACTCGGCATCGACCCCGTAGATAGGCGTACTCGTGACGTCGGCCAGGCGGACCCGTAGCCGGCGTGACGGGACCGGGCCACCACAACCGGGGCATCCGAGGGCTTCGGCGTGGCGGCCGTCCATCTCGACCAGGGCGGGGTCCCACCCGTTGCCGGCGAGGACCGGGTAGGGGTCGGGGATGCCTTGACGACGGACTACCCGTGCACGGTGGGCGATGGCCTTCTTCACCTTCCGACGCCAGTCAATTCCGTCCGCACGGTCTGGGTGTGCCCCGGGCCCCCCCTTAAGGGGGTGGGCACGGGGCACGGTCCCATCAACCGCGTGCCCCGCCAGATGGGCACGCGTGGGCACATTGGGCACGCTTGATAGAAAACCCTGCTCAGCATGGTCGGACGCGTGCCCCGACCCTTGAACGGCCGCTAGGTCAGTCATCGTCGTCTCCGAAGGGGGTGTGCCCATCGCTTTGGGCACGCATCAGGTCGTCCATTTCGCGGTACGGGCGGACACTCGTCAGGCCCTTCGGGGACCGCTCCACGAACTTCTCGTCGAGCAACACCTGCACCGCCAGGTCCTTGTGTTCGTTGCGGCCGGCGACGTTCTCGCGCACCCCGCGCAGCGACATGGGCTTGTCCGCCACCTCGATGGCCCGGGACACGCGCTCCATGTAGGTGGTCGGCCGGAACCTGTCCTCCGAGGGCTTCGTGAGCGCCCACCTCACGGTCGTCCCGCTGGGCGATGACGACAGGGTGAGGTCGGCGAAGTCGCGGTGCTTGTCCCCGGTGCAGTGCCGGCGCACCTGCCCCGGCCGGTCCTTCACCACCGACACGGCGGCCACACCGGTCAGCCCGACCCCGAACGGTTTGCGCACGGTCACCCCGTAGGCGACGTCCACGCCGCTGATCTTGTGCTGGGAGCCGATAGCCCGCCCCTCCTTGCCGGTCTGGTCCTTGGACCGGTGCGGGGTGTGGTCGACGGTCGTGACCGCGGCGCCGGCCCGGGTGGGTAGTCGTCCGGCGAGGCCGAGGAACTGGGCGACGTCGCTGGTGTCCAACATGTTGAGCCCGTGCAGGGCCATGCCTTCGTTGAGCCCGTCGAGCACGACGAACGATGCGCCCTCGATCGTCTCCGCGTAGGCGGTCAACGACTTGGGTCGCAGCGCGGGGGCGCCGCCGTTCCTGGTGACGAACAGGGCGTCCTCAGGGCGGCTGTAGCGGAACCCGGACAGGATCACCCCGGGAGGCACACCGAGGACGAGGAGGCGCCCTACGACGCTCTCAGGACTGTCCTCGAAGTCGAAGTACGCCACCGTCCGCCCGGCCATCAGCACGGTGGCGCAGGTGACCTGCACGAGCCATGACTTCATGGACTCCGACTCGCCGATGACAGTGTGCAACTTGCCCGGGTAGAACATGGCGGGCCCGTCGACCCTGCCCATGATGGTCGGCTCGGGTGGCACGAACGTGCCGTCCACGAACCGGGCCAGATCCACCGGGGACCAGCTGGACAGGTCCTCGTCCGCCTGGCCGTCGTCGTCGTCGTCGTGGCCGGTCATGCCGCCACCGGCTTCGTCGCGCCGAACAGGCCGGACCCGATGGTCTTCTCCGACGCCCTGGCGGGTTGCCCGGACGCTTCGGCGGCCCGCATGAGCGCGGAGTACACCTCGCCCTCGTCGAGCTCGCCGCTGATGACGTACCGGCCGAGCTTGAGCGCGGCGACGTTCAACCGGTCGTTCCGGCCACCTTTCGTGGCGGCCGCCACTTCCGCCGCTTCGGCCTCGAGCGCCGCTTGGGCGTACCGGGGGCTACGGGACTCGGTGGACCTCGCCAAGTGGGTGCGGAGGAACACAGCCACAGGGTCGGACAATCGACTGATGCGCTCCTCGACCGTGGGTCGGTGGGTGCGCTTCTCGGCGTCGGCGAGCATGTCCACCAGTGCGGGCGGCGCGGCGGGGATGGTGGCGGTGATGGGGAAGTCGTCGAGCCACTGGTAGGTGTTGCCGGTGATGTGGACGGACGGCGGGGCGACGATGTAGCCGCCCTTCGCACGCCAGTCGACGTGCAGGGGCAGACCGCCTTTCACTCCGGAACGGTTCTTGCCGCCCGTGGGTTGCACGAGGACGTGTCGGCCTTTCCCGGTCTGGGAGATGGGGCCGAGCTCACCGCGGGCGAGCCAGTCCACGACGCCCACGTGTCCGGCCCGGGTGATGGTGGCGATGGGGTCGTCACCTTCGTGGGTGTCGGGGTCGTCGAGCTGGTCGACGGCTTCCATGGTGAGGAAGTAGTCGAGGTCCAACGCGTCGAACGTGTGCCCGGTGGCCAGACCGATGTTCGCCTCCGGGTACCTGGTCCAGATGCGGGTGATCACCGCCGGGTCGGAGGTGGCGCTGTTGACCCCGTGGGGGGACACGGACGGGATCGGATGCTTCCCCGGGTCCCCGCAGTCGTCGTTCCCGCAAGCGCACCTGCCACCGTCCGCCCACCACAGGGCGAACACGGGGGCACCGACGTGGGCCGGGTACCAGAGCGCCCACTGCCCGTTGTTCGACAGGGCGGTCATCGTGCACCCCCATCGCCGGGGGTGAAGATGATCGCCGTCGAGGGGGCATTACCCATCGGGCACCGCACCTCGTGCGCGGCCTCGATGTGCTCGGTGCCGTCCTCTTCGTGCCACAGCCGGGTCGACGGCTTGCAGACGCAACCCTGGGCCCGTGCGACGGCCAGGGCGCCGCTGATCTTCCACTGTCGGGACCAGCCAGCCAGGTGGCGGCGGCGGCGTGCGCGGCCGCTCACAGGTCCGCCTGTTCGCCGTAGAACTCGGGCGCCACCGCGACGTGAACCACCAGCATCCGACCCGTGCGATGCTCGAGCACGAACTGGGCCAGGGGGTGAGCTTCCCAAGGGCGGGCCCGTGCGGACTCGGGCAAGGTGTCCCACACCATGCTGGCAAAGTCGTTGAACGCACGGTGATTGGCCACGGTGTCCGGCGGATACTCACGACGAGGCGCTGCTAGATTTGTCGTTGATCTGGTGCCGGGGCTGGCGCTGGTCTGGGGGGCGGCCTGCGGGGGCCGCCTTCTCCCGTTCCCGGGGCTCATGCCGCACCGTCAGTGTCGGGACGGATGGGGCGGACCCGGGTGGTGCCGGCGGCGACCGGTTGGACCACCCGTCCACGTCGAGGTCCTCGGCGTGGGGGAGCGGTCGGCTTGACCGGCTCAGCGGCCTTGAGGTTGGCCATGGCCCGCTCGAGCTCCCAGCGCTCGATGGCGGCGACGGGGTAGAGCGTGAGGTCGCCGACACGCAGGCAGGGGATCTCACCGGCGGTGGTCTTGTCGCGGATGGTACGTAGAGAGCAGCGCAGCCGTTCGGCTAGCTCATCTGCTCGGAGGTTGACGGGACCGACGTTGTCGCTGAGCGACACGAGGTGCTCCTCGTTGCCGAGGCGGGCGC
>JBBQRO010000237.1:0-4540 GCA_038214685.1 Acidimicrobiales bacterium | reverse complement strand
CGCCCCGCCGGTGAGGCTGTCTCCCCCGCCTCCCCTACCAGTTCCCGTTGCGGTGATCCCGATGCCGGTAGCGGCTGCCGTGGCAGCGCTGGTGGTGCTTGTCGTCGCCGGCACCGTCGTGGTCGTGGTCACCGGCCTGGTGGTGGGCGTTGGCGCCGGGACCGGCGTGGTCGGGGTCGTCACCGGCATGGTCGTGGTCGTCACCGGCATGGTCGTGGTCGTCCCCGGCATGGTCGTGGTCGTCACCGGCATGGTCGTGGTCGTCACCGGCATGGTCGTGGTCGTCACCGGCATGGTCGTGGTCGTCGTCGGAGGCACCGCGGTCTCGCAGTCCGCCCGCGTGATGGTGTTGTCGTCGAGGGTGACCGCACCGTTCTGGGCCAGCGCTCTCCCATCGAGGGTGGCGCCGGTGGCCAGCGAGATCGACGTCCTCGCCAAGATGTTCCCGGCAAAGGCGCTGTCCACGCCGATCGTGGCTGAGCTGGCCACCTGGAAGTAGAGGTTGCAGGCCTGGGCTCCGTTGATGAAGGCGACTTGGGTCCCGACGCCCGAGTCCAGCGTGCTCCCGCCGGACCCTGTCAAGAAGATGAACTCAGCATCCGGGTCGCCAACGGCGTCGAGGGTCAACGTTCCTGCGGAAAGGAGGAAGGTGTTCGAGCAGTACACCCCGGGCAGAAAGGTCTTCCCCCCAAGCTCCACGGGTGTCGGCTCCGTGCAAGTGTTTTCAAGGCTGACGAGCTCGTCGTAGGCGGTCAGCAGGGCCGTCTTGGGCTCGAGGGCGACGTCGCCCACCGTCAGCGCTCCGGTCAAGTCGACGCAGTTGGCGGGCGCAGGAACCGCGGTGCAGAGGTCGAACCCAGTCACAGCAGACCCCGGGAACAATCCGACATCGCCTGTGATGGTCGTCATGTTGGCGTTGGTGATGGTTGAACCGGCCAAGACCGCGAAGTTTCCGGCCGTCCCCAGGCGCGCCGGGGTCGCGCCGCCGGCCTCGCTGGAGAAGCCTCCCAGGAACGCGAACAGCGCGGCGATCAGTGAGCCGATGACGATGTTCCTCGTCAAGGGGCGGGCAAGTCCTGTCGCACCAGCATTAGCCTGACCGCCCTTGGGCATCATCGAACCTTCCTGCCGGGCTTTGGCCCCATCTGAACGGCCGCTCGACGAGTGGCCGGTTCGAACTGTTCCCCTTCCACCCCGCACGCGCTCCCAAGACGCCCTCTGCGGTTCGATCGGAAGCCTACCGCCTCCACTGGCTAGCAAATCGTTCCCGGCCCCGGACAGCGACCGGTCGTAGCGGCAGGTAGGCAACCTCTCGGTAGAGGAGTCGGCGGGAGAGGAGCCCTCCTTAAGCTTTCGTGATCGTTTTGCGAGAGGAGGGGCACGTGCCGAAGTTGTTGGAGTGGCTCCAGCCCGCCCCGGTTGGGGGGGCCACGGCTGGAGCACTAGGTTCGGTTCCCGTGTAGACGCGCTGGATCGCTCGCTTCGTGCTCGCCGTCGCCGTCGCGGCCATTCTCGCCCTCGGCGCCACCGGCTGTGGTGGTGGCGCCACCGCCGGGCGGCGGGTGGCGTCGACCACCAGCGGCGGCTGAATTGCCAACGCGCCGGCTCGGCCTGCTCGACCACCGGTTCGGTCGGAGCGGCCCGGGGCAGGTGACCTCGATGGCGGCCACGACGGCGCCAGCACCGCCGGCTCGACCGGCGTGCTCACAGCGGCATGTTGCCGTGCTTGCGCTTGGGCAGCTCCTCGCGCTTGGTGCGCACGCCCGCCGAACACCGTGAAGTCCTGGCTGAACACCCAGACCGGGCGCCCGTCGACGGTGCCGAACCCGGTGACGACCCCGTCGGCCCGCAGACAGGTGCTGCTACTCCCTCTGCGGTGGTCTCGGCTGCCGCCTGGCGCGCCGACGGCCACGGCTCCGAAGAGCCGTGGCCGCCTGAGTGGGTGGCTCCGTCATCGCCTCAAGGGGCGAAGACAGACCTCCGGGTCCTGCGTCGCGACTTCGACAGCAACACGAGCAGTGTGCCCAGCGCTATGGCCAGACCGGCCACCAGCAGCTCGACCTGGGCCGACGTCCCCGTGACGGGGAGGCTCTGAACGGGCTGTCCTGCTTCCCTGGAGATCGAGGAAGCGGCGGCAAACCTCGGCTTGCTCACGCCGGTCGATGCGCCTGAGGACGCCGCGACGGCAGTCAGTTCGGGCGGGGTCACAACCGGTGGGGACACCACAGGCGGCTGCACAACAGGCGGCTGCACAACCGGCGGAACCACAACCGGCGGAACCACAACCGGAGGCGGAACCACAACCGGAGGCGGAACCACCACAGGCGGCGGAACCACAACCGGAGGCGGAACCACCACAGGCGGCGGCTCAACCGGAGGCGGGAGCACAGCCGGTGGCGGTGCCACAACCGGAGGCGGAACCACCACAGGCGGCGGGATCACAGCCGGAGGCGGCACCACCACAGGCGGCGGCTCAACCGGAGGCGGGATCACAGCCGGAGGCGGTGCCACAACCGGAGGCGGCACCACCACAGGCGGCGGCTCAACCGGAGGCGGCACCACAACCGGAGGCGGGACCACAACCGGAGGCGGCTCAACCGGAGGCGGCACCACCACAGGCGGCGGCTCAACCGGCGGAGGTGCCACGGCTCCGCAAGTCCCCCCCGTGATCGTGTTGTTGTCGAGGGTGACCGCCCCGTTCCGGGCCAGCGCTCTCCCATCCAGGGTGGCGCCAGTGGCCAGCGAGATCGACGTCTTCGCCAAGATGTTGCCGGCAAAGGAGCTGCCTGCTCCAAGCGTCGCCGAGCTCCCAACCTGCCAGTAGACGTTGCAGGCGTCGGCACCGTTGATGAGGAGCACTTCGCTGCCGACAGCCGTTATCAGGGTGCTGCCGCCCGCCCCTGTCAGGAAGATGAACTCGGGGTCTTCCTCGTTGTTGCCGTCAAGGGTGAGGGTCCCCGTGATCTCGAGGGTGGGCGAGCAGTAGACGCCCGGTAGCAGCGTGGTCCCGCCGAGCTCGACGTTCACCGCGGTGCAGGTGTCCTCCTGGCCCACGAGGCTGTCGTAGGCGGTGACCAGGTCGACCTTCGCCTGCTCGGCAACGCCATCGGCCAAGAACAGGTCTCCGGTCAGCACGACGCAGTTGGCTGGCGCAGGGGCCGCGCATGGTGCGAACCCCGTCACTGACGACCCAGGGTGCAGACCGACGTCCCCGTCGATGGTGCTTACACCGGTGTTGGTGATGGTCGAGCCCGCGAGGATCGCGAAGTCCGCGGCCGTGCCGAGCCGCTCAAGAGCCGCTGCGGCCACGGCGACGGTCCTCAGCGAGCCGTCGGCCCTGATCATGCCCGGGAGCATGGCCGGACTGGCTGCTGTCAGATCCGTCGAGGCGGTGCCCACCTCGTCAACCGGGGCCGCGTCCTGGGGAGGATCCGACGCCGTGGCCGTGGGCGCGGTCACGGGATCCGTCAGCGCTGTCCTCCGGCCGTCCTTCGATGCGACGGCTTCGGTCTGCTCCACCAGCTTTGGCTCCGTGGCCAGCTTCGGCTTCTTCGACGTCGACGTCGTCGCCGGGGCCGCCTCGGTACCCGAGAGCTCAGGGGCCCGCTCGGCCGACGGCTCCGCGAACTTCGGCGTAGCTACCTTCGGCTTCACCACCGCCGCCTTCGGCTTCACCGCGGCCGCCTTCGGCTTCTCAGCGGTCGTCTCGCTGGTCACCGTCGTCTCCAGCGGTGTCGGGCTCTCGGCTGACGCCTGGCCGGCGAAGCCGCCTAGCACCAGGAACATCGGCAGAATCAGCCCCCCAGCGGCAAGCGCTTGCTTCTTGAAGGGCCGTGGAGAACTGCGGCCGGTACGGGTGGGATCTGCGCGACGCGATGTCACGAGGCAACCTCTCACTGATTGGGGGGACCGCCTCTGACCAAGGTCGGAGTGCCTGCCGGAGCAGGTCAGCAACCCGGTCGGAGTGGCCGCTTGGAGGCGATGCGCCGGGGTTCGCTGGCGCCTACAAACAGTTATACTCGAAAGTTGTCCATCTCGCCACAAGTTGTTCGAACGTTGATCATTCGACGCAAACGGCATCAGGAGCACCCGCAACCACGGCGGGCCTGCCGCCCGGACGGAGGCGCTTCGGTCCGCCGGTTCAGGTCGGGAGCCGCGCCCGTGCCGACGAGCAGATCTGGGCCGCCCGGGACAGCCCATGCCGCTCCATGACGCCGGCAAGGAGGTCGAGAGAGTCGCTGACCAGGGCCGGAGGGAGCTTGCGGCTGCTCTGCACGTCGGCGAGCCACAGCACGAACTCTGCGAAGAGCCGGGGCTCGTCGAGGTCGAGGGCCAACCCTAGGTACGACACGATGGTTGCGACATCGGTCCCGGTGCGTCGTTGCAGGTCGTTGTGCGGCGACAGGGCTGGCAGTCGTATGAACATCTCCGCCAGCACCGCAGCAGCCACCTCCTCGGCGGCGAGCTCGAGCTGCGCGGCTTCCGCGTTCCGCCCCTTCGGCGGCCCGGCGGGGGTGAGCGATCCTTGGATCACGGCCGT
>JBBQRO010000236.1:0-4558 GCA_038214685.1 Acidimicrobiales bacterium | reverse complement strand
GCACCCGCAGATCAAGCCGGACGTTCTCCGCTTCAAGCTCCTCCCGAGTCCGCCCCGCCACGATCCAGGTCTAACCGACCGCGCGCGGAACGTGGTGGACCCTCACGCTCCGCGCGATCTACCCCGCTATCGAGTTACGTTCCGCCACGCGAACGAACCCGACCCGGACGTCTTCCAAGCGCAGATTCGCGACCCCATGTGCGCCGGCCGGCTCCCGTGCCTGAAGTGCTACGACGACTTCACTCGTGATTCCATCCGCGACCTCGAACGCCGACTCATCGACCTCCACGGCAATGCCACGTGGTCAACGCGAGGCTCCAAGGCGGTCAAGCTGCCGCGCCAGGGTGGCAGGGGTTCGGTCAAGAAGGCTGCGCAAGCCCCGAAGCTCGCCAAAGCACAGCGAGCCCAGACCGAAGCGAGACGACGTGGCATCACCGTCGCCGAGCTGAAGAAGGGGCGACGCGAGGAGAACGAACGCCAGCGCGCAGCGAACCTCCGCAAGGCCGGTCAGCCGTCATGAGCGCCCACCTCATTGAGGCGCGCTATCACCGTGTGTAGACCCCAGATCACCTCGACCTGCAGGACGAGTCCCTGCCGAAGGCCGAACTCCTGCAGTTGGTGGCGGCGCGTCAGGTTCCGGCACCGCTGCCTCCCGAGATGAGCCGACGGAAGGCGGGCGCCCACACGTCGGTTGATGTGTTCGCTGCGAGGACTGCGGTGCCGTCGTCGAACGGCGGGCGGAAACACAGCTGGCGCTGGTCAACGACGAGCAGCGGGACGTCGGGCCCGGCGTCGTTGCAGGTGCCTTTTGGCCATTACGACCGCACCGGCCTCGAGGCAGCTTGGGACGTGGCCATGGCCGAACTGCAGGGCGGCGTTGCAGGACCGGTGCCGATGCTCTTTGCGGCACCGTGCGCACCGAGTCAGCCAGTCGGGACCGTCGGCCCGAAGCGCCACCGAGACGCCCGCAACTTAGATCGTCTCTGTCCAGCCGCCAGCAGCCGTCGCCCGGTCGAGCTCCTTGCGGAGGTCACTGTCGAGGGGCTGTCGGTTCGGGACTGCGGGTGGGCGCCGCATGGGCGGGGCCTTGGGCAGACCGTCGATGGCCCCTGAGCGCGCGCTGTGAAGCGCGGATCTGAGCTCGGATCTGGTCAGGCTTGGAACCCTTGTCGTGCAGGTCGAGGCAGAACGTTCCCAGCCCAAGCTCTGCGACCCGCTTCCTCACGACCTGAAGCGCGGCCTGCTTCTCCGCGACGAACAGCACCTTCCGGCCGGCAGCGATGTTGGCGCACAGGAGGTTGGCAATCGTCTGGCTCTTTGCCCGTGCCGGGCGGGCCCTCAAGCACGAAGCTCCGTCCCCTCGAGCGCCCACTGGACCGCCCCGAGCTGCGACGCATCGAGCTGTCCCGGACAGAGGACGTCACGCGGTGAGACAGCAAGATGGCGATCGGCGTCGTCGAACGACTCGTACGGCGTCTCGATCAGGTGCTTCGCGACCGGACTCTCCAAGAAGGTCCGCCAGTGATCCCGAAGGTCGCGCCAGAGCCGATAAGTCGCGAAGTTCAAGACGGCGAGGTAGGCGTCCTCCACCACCAGGGCATCACGAAACGTTCGCTCTGCCGAGCGCGAGCCGGACGCTCGCGAACATCCGCTCGACGTGCCGCTCCAGGTCGGGGATCGTGACGCCGTATGTCTGGCGCAGCTTCTCCAGAAGGCAGTGATTCGGCGACCGATGCCGTCTCATCGATGGTGATCCGGTACCCGGTCTTCGCGGACCCGGTGAGTCTCACCGGGATGAGGAAGAGCGGCGCGCGGGCCGCTTCCTCCTTCGATCGAACCCCGCCGCTCCTGTCCGTCCACAGGAGCGCCCCGATCGTGAGGTTGAGCGTCTTGGCGTCGGTTTGCGTCTCGACCTCGCGGGCCTTCCCTAGCCGACAGGGTCCAGCTGGCGTCGGATCAACCCGAGTAGCGCAGAAACGCTGGCTGGGGCCGCCACGGCTATGGGCGGCTGGTCGTCCTCAGCGTGCTACCGAGGTGCGGGCTCCCCGCCCCCCACGAATGGCTCGATCTGGGGATGCGCCGGCTCGCCCGGTCGTAACAGGCCGTATGCGAACAGGGGCAGCGTCGGGTCGGAGGGGAGGGACAGCGGCATCAGCCGAGTCTTGCCACCTCAGCTGCCACGGTGATCGCCGAGGCCTCCGCAAGCCCTCTCGACGCCGAGGCCGTTGGTGGCCGCGTCTGGTCAGGGCCGGGCGATGTGGTCGAGGGCCGGCCAGTCCAACGGGCTGACGCTGAGGCTGTCGGTGGCGAAATCGGCCCAGGTGAGAACCTCGGGGTTGTTCTGGGTGACGGCGGTCGTAGTGCCGTAGGCGCCCACGCGACCGTTGTACGACCAGTAGCCAGTGGCGGTGGCCCACATCCCGGCCACGTTCCCCTCACGCCAGAGCTGGCCGAGCGCACCGCCGAGGAACGAGGACGTCGAGTACCTAGTCGGGCCAAGGGCGGTGTGACCGTACCGATCAACGATCCTCTTGTAGGTCGAGGGGAACTGCGTGGCGTAGCGGTGTTCGATCACGCCGTACTCGGCCATGCCCCCGACGACGCACTCGAGGAGGTCGTCGTAGATGCCGAGCTCCTGGCCTATGCCCGACCGGTAGGTCCCCACGGTCGCTGCGTGCTCGGTCGGGCGCCACTCGAACGGCGGGTGCGACTGATCGAGGCAGGTCATGACCCACGATTCGTCGACAAGCTCGACGGTGACGTCATCGAAGCCGCAGAGCGGACAGACCTGGCGCGGCGGCCGTGGCGTGGTCATGTGGTCTCCCGTGGTCGATCTCGTCGAGAGGGATCAGAGCACGCCTGGGACCACACACCATGCGCTTCAGGCGCCCGTCCGGCAGGAGATGGAGAGCCCAGGCAGAGGAGCGGAGCTCCACGTTGGGTCCGGTCGGTGGCACGCTGGACGCTGTTCACCGCGTTGCCGTCACACCCGGTCGGTAGCGTCAGGTCATGCGGCTCGCTGACATTGATGCCAGCGCGGTCGGGCCCGAGGAGGTAGCGGGTGACCGCCCCTGAGCGCCCACCTCGGCGGGATGAGACCATGGTCGCGATGAGCCTGGTCCCGACGCCAGAGGAGTTGCACGCGGCGGTGGCGGCGGCCATCAAGCGTGGTGAAGAGCGAGTGGGAGGTGGCGTTCCACGAGGCCGGGCACGTTGTCGTCGAGGTCGCGGCGGCGGGCTCCTACCCGGACGAGGTGTACATCAACGACGGCGACCAGTAGGGCGCAGACCATGCCGGGCGCACGGCGGGCTGGTCGTTAATCGCCATCGCTCGCCTACGCGCCTCCGACCTCGACCGCAGACTGGTCGACGTCCAGTACCGTCCGTACGCGGCCGTGCTTGCGGCTGGCGACATCGCCGGGCACATCTGCCGCGGCCTGCCACTCGAGCACTACGACTCGGCGCTCGAGGTGATCGAAGATGAGCCGGCCAAAGGCTCGGACGCAGAGAAGCTCCGTGGCCTGGTCGACGGCATGACGGACGAGCAGGCGGAGACGTGGCTCCAGGAGGTGTTCGCTGAGGCGGAACGGCTGCTACGGGCCCGGTGGGGCGACGTTCAGCGGGTCGCCGCCGCCCTCATCGAGCGCCGCCGGCTGAGCCGGGAGGACCTCTGGGACCTACTGCCAGAAGCCGGCCCGGTCACGCCGCGGTAGAGCGCCCAGGAGGGACGGTGGTCGTCGAGGCGGCCCGGTGTTGACGGCGACCGGTCCGGTTCGTGCAGGCCAGCAGCAACGACGTCGTCGTCGTGAGAGCAGACGACGCCGTCGAGGTCCTCATCGAGGAGGGCTTCGAGCCGGAGACATCGCCCTCCTCACCACCCACCATCGCCACCCGGCCCAGGCGCAGACCCCACCGTTCACCTCGAGGGCTGGGTCGGCTACTGGCACCAACCGGGTCGGCCTCCCGAAGGACGGCAGATCGACCAGCAACACGGTGGCCGGTCCTTCATCCCTGGCGACCTGCTCACACTCCGGGCAACCAAGCGGCGTCGGTCCACACGGTGCTCGACGAACACCACACGATCGCAACGCGACGGCTGTGGACGGGACCTGCACTCGGGGGCGTGTGGCCTGTGCGTGGCCCGAATCCCACCAACCCTGGCCCCGGAGAGCGCTCAGGGGGCCCGGAAAGGCCCCCTGACCTGCACTTATGCTTGGAGCGGACGACGGGATTCGAACCCGCGACCCTCACCTTGGCAAGAGGCAACGTTCGGGGCGCGCGGGTTCATACTGCAGTCAGCGCTGCGGGCTGCGGGGCCCTTCCGGCAAGAGCCCGGGCGGTGGTGCCCGGGTTGAGCGCAGATTCGGGCGGCACCCGCCGGTTAGCCACCGGGGGAGGTACCCGATCCTCGGAGCGATTGGGGTTTGGTCTTGGGCCCGTCCGTTGCGGGACGTCAGCGCAGGGGCGGCCGGCGTCGTTCGGGTTCGAGGCCGGTGGGAAGCTCTGGGTCAAGAGCAGGTCCGGGCGGTTCGTCGGTAGAGTTGAGGCTGCGCTTGGG
>JBBQRO010000235.1:0-4601 GCA_038214685.1 Acidimicrobiales bacterium | reverse complement strand
AGACCCGCGAACTGGCCGGCGTGCCGGTTGAGGCCGGGCCCGACACCTTCCTGGCCCGGGTGCCATGGGCCATCGACCTGTGCCGGGAGCTCGGCCTGGGCGACGACCTCGTCGCCCCGGCCACCGGCAAGGCGTGGCTGTGGATCGGCGGCCGCCTCCGGCCGTTGCCCGAACGCCACGTGCTCGGCGTGCCCACCGCCCTGGGTCCGCTGGTGCGGTCAGGGGTGCTGTCGCCGGCGGGGGTGGCCCGCGCCGTGCTCGACCTGGTCCTCCCCCGCACCGACTTCGGCGAGGATCCCTCGGTCGCGGCCGTGGTCGGCCGGCGCATGGGCCATCAGGTGGTCGAGCGCCTGGTCGAGCCATTGGTGGGCGGGATCAACGCCGGGCATGCCGACGCGCTCAGCCTGGCCGCCACCGCCCGCTCCATCTCCGACGGCGCCGCCCGCTCCCGCAGCCTGGTGCTCGGCCTTCGGCCAGCCCGGCGGGGGCCGGGCGGGCCGGTGTTCCTGGGCGTCGCCGGCGGGCTCCACCGCCTGGTCGACCGGGTGGCGGCCGACGTCGACGACCTGCGGACGTCCACCGCAGTCACGCGTATCACCGCTGCCGGCGGCCGCTACCTGGTCGAGTGCGCTCCGGGCGACGACATCGAGACCGACGTCGTGGTCCTCACCGTTCCTGCGTTCGCCGCCGCCCCGATGGTCGACGCCCTGTCGCCCGCCGCCGCCCGGCACCTGGCCGCCATCCGCCACGCCTCGGTCGTCACCGCCACCCTGGCCTACCGCCCCGAGGCCGTCGCCCGACCATTGGACGGAGCCGGCATGCTCGTGCCCCGAGTCGAGGGCCGGCTGCTCACCGCCTGCACGTGGTCGACGAGCAAGTGGCCGGCGCTGGCCGCCACCGGCATGGTCCTGCTCCGGGCATCCGCCGGGCGCGACGGCGACCACCGGGCCATGGCCCTCGACGACGACGGCTTCGTCAGCCGGGCCCACGGGGAACTGGCCGAGGCGCTGGGCCTCCGGGAGGAGCCGGTGGCGTCGCTCGTGTCCCGCTGGCCCCGGGGCTTCCCTCAGTACGAGGTCGGCCACCAGGGGCGGGTCGACGCCATCGAAGCCGCCCTGGCCGCCGACGCCCCGGGGGTGCTGGTTGCCGGCGCCGCCTACCGGGGGCTGGGCATCGCCGCATGCATCGAGCAGGCCCGCCGGGCGGCCACGCTCGTCATCGACCGTTGAGCGTTCCTCGGCCCGGGTGCAGCCGATAGGCCTGGGTACCATGGGCCATGAGCGACGCCATCGTGGTCCGGTCGCCCTACGACGGTTCCGAGGTCGGGCGGGTTCCCAGGCACGGGCCGGGTGACGTCGACCGGGCGGTGACGGCTGCATCGGCTGCATTGCGCGACACACCGTTCCCGCCGTGGCGCCGGGCCGAGGTCCTCGACGCCGCCGCCCGGCTGCTCGCCGAGCGGGCGGAGGACTTCGCCCGCACCATCGCCCTCGAATCGGCCAAGCCGATCCGGACGGCCCGCGTCGAGGCCAAGCGGGCGGTCAGCACGTTCACCTTCGCCGCCGTCGAGGCCCGCCGCCTCACCGGCGACATGGTGCCGATCGACGCCACCGAGATCGGCGAGGGCCGGCTGGCCTTCACCCTCCGAGTCCCGGTGGGCGTGGTCGCGGCCATCTCGCCGTTCAACTTCCCGCTCAACCTGGTGGCCCACAAGCTGGCGCCCGCCATCGCCGCCGGCTGCCCGGTGGTGCTCAAGCCGGCGAGCCAGACGCCGCTCACCGCCGTCGCCCTGGCCCGGATGCTCACAGCGGAATGCGGCCTGCCGGTCGGCTACCTGCACGTGGTGACCGGCAGCGGCGGCGAGGTGGGCAACGCCTTGGTCGAGCACCCAGACGTGGCCTACGTCACCTTCACCGGCTCGTCGGAGGTGGGATGGGGCATTGCCGCCAAGGCGGGGCGCAAGAAGGTGGCGCTGGAGCTCGGCAACAACTCACCGGTGATCGTCGAGGCCGACGGCGACTGGGCCAAGGCGGCCCGCACCATCGCCACCGCCGGCTTCGCCCACGCCGGCCAGTCGTGCGTATCGGTGCAGCGGATCTACGTGGCTGCCGCCATCGCCGAGCGGTTCACGACGTCGCTGGCCGGGCTGGTTGACGACCTGGTGGTGGGCGACCCCCTCGACGAGGCCACCGACGTGTCCGCGCTCATCAGCACCGACGAGCGCGACCGGGTGGTGGCGTGGATCGACGAGGCGGTGACCCTGGGCGCCCGGGTGGTGGCCGGCGGGGCCCTGGAGGGCGGCATCCTGCGCCCGACCGTCCTCACGGGCATGACGGCCGACATGAAGGTGTCGCGACACGAGGTGTTCGGTCCGGTGGTGGCCGTGCAGGCGTACGAGTCGCTCGACGAGGCGCTGCGCCTGGCCGACGACACCCGATACGGCCTGCAGGCCGGCATTTTCACGTCGAGTTTGGCGTCGGCCCTACGGGCGGCCCGCGAGCTGCGGTTCGGCACCGTGTTGGTCAACGAGGTGCCGACGTGGCGGGCCGACCAAATGCCCTACGGCGGCGTGCGCGAGAGCGGCAACACCAAGGAGGGACCGGCCTACGCCGTCCGCCAGATGACCGAGGAGCGGCTGGTGGTGATCCAGCCGTAACGGGTCGGCGAGCGTGCCTCTCAGAGCACCCCTTGCTCCTCCAAGGCGTCGGGCGGCGCCAGGACGACCGGCCGAGTGTGGGCGATTCGCGGTCGCAGGCGGCACCGAATCGCCCACACTGGGACTTCAAATGCTCCCTATCTTTACGCCCGATGATGCCTCGTCTGCCTGAGGCAGAGTGGTGTGGATGAGTCGCCCCGCCCCGCCCCGCCTCCTGCCGATGCTCGCAGGTGGGAACGGTGTCCCCCCGAACCCGACGGGATATCAGTTTGAACCGAAGCTGGATGGCCAAAGAGTCGTGGCCCTGATCGGCTCGGACGGGGTCGTGCTCACGAATCGGCGGGGCGGCGAGATCACCAGCCACTATCCCGAGCTGGCTGGGATGACAGAAGCGGTGGCGCCCCACTTGGCGGTGCTCGACGGCGAGGTCGTCACGTTCAGCGAGAAGGGCCTGACGAGCTTCCAGCGCCTCCAGCGGCGTATGCACGTCGTCCAGCCGAGCCTGCGATTGCTGGCCGACACGCCCGTCGCATTCGTCGCCTTCGACCTTCTGTGGCTGGACGGCGAGCTGCTCATCGACCGCCCCCAGCGGGAACGCCGGGCCGCCCTGGAGAGCATCGCCCTCAAAGGGCCGCACTGGCAGACCGCCCCCGTGCTCGATGCGACCCCGGAAGAACTCCTCGCCGCGTGCCGCAATGCCGGGCTCGAAGGATTCATGGCGAAGAAGACGGACGCGCCTTACCAGCCGGGCAGGCGTTCGTCGGCCTGGTGGAAGATCAAGTGCGGCCGCCGGCGAGAGTTCGTGGTCGGCGGCTGGTCGACAGGCTCTGGAAGCCGCCAGGAAAGCATCGGCTCACTCGCGTTGGGCGCCTACGACACAGCCAACGGCGATGAGCAGCGGCTGTTCTACGTCGGCCAGGCCGGATCGGGGCTCAGCGAGGAGATGATCCGCCAGCTCCAGAAGCTGTTCGCCCAGATCGCCGTCGTTGACCCACCCTTTGTGAACAAGCCCCCGCTCAAGCTCCACTTCGTGCGCCCAATGCTGGTCGTCGAGGTCGCCTACACCGAGGTGACCGAGGGCGGCACGCTGCGTCAGCCGTCGATCAAGGGGCTCCGAACCGACGTCATCGCCAGCGAGGTGACTTGGGACGACGAGACTGCCTCGTGCTTCGGACAACCGCCTGAGGTTCTCAGTTAGCCGCGTGGTCCGCGGCGGCCAGCACTGGTGAGCGCTACTTGTCGGATCCCTGTCCTCCCGACAGCTGAGTGTTGCCGGCTTCATCGGTGTCCTCGCTGGTCTCGGGGTGGCCGGGGCCCGAACCGCCCGTCTCGGTGGCGTCGGCCAGGCCCGGGTCTCCCCGCTCCATGCCGCCGCGGGTTGCGTCGGGGCCCTCAGGCGCGTCGGACATCGGCTCTCCGGATTCAGGATCAACTTTGGGCATGCACTAGCTGTTCCCGTCACCGAGCGCGAGGAAACCGCCGAGTTGCGACGTACCATCAGGTCGTGCCGAGGCCAATCTGGAGTGGTGCGATCAGCTTCGGGCTGGTGAACGTGCCGGTGAAGGTGTTCAGTGCCACGTCGTCGAAGGACGTCCGCTTCCACCAGCTCGACGGCAAGTCGAACTCCCGCATCAAGCAGAAGCGGGTCTCGGCCGTCACCGGTGAGGAAGTCCCCTTCGAGGACATCATCAAGGCCTACGAGATCGCCCCGGACAACTACGTGACGATCACCCCCGAGGAGCTCGACGCCCTCGACCCCAAGGCCACCAAGACCATCGACATCGAGGACTTCGTCGACCTCGATCAGATCGACCCCGTCTACTACGAGCGGCCGTACTACCTCGTGCCCGACAAGGGCGGCCAGAAGGCCTACGCCCTGCTGCGCAACGCCATGCGGGAGACCAACAAGGTCGGCATCGCCCGGGTCGTGCTGCGCACCAAGCAG
>JBBQRO010000234.1:0-4691 GCA_038214685.1 Acidimicrobiales bacterium | reverse complement strand
GTTCCACGGCATCCAGGCCGCCCTCTTCTCCCAGCAGATGGCCGCCCAGGCCCAGCTCCAACAGATGCGCCGCCCCGGTCTGCCGCCCGGCATGGCCGACCCCGGACCGGACAGCGCCGCCGCCCGCCCGGGCACCTACCTTTAGCGCACGACCGAGGGGCCCCTCAGGCCGTGGGCCCCAGCCGCGGCGCTCGTGGATGACCGGGAACGCCGGCTCAGTGCTCGTGCTCGATGCGCTGGACCATGAGCTGCTTGCCCATGTCCGCAGCCCGACGGTAGCCCTGCTGCACCTGCTGGAAGTAGGTCCGAAGCTCGTCGTCGGTTCCGGCGTCGTCGAGGTACTTCTGGATCGTCTCGGCGCCTTGGAGGGCGTGGTACACCACCGCGATCACGTTGTAGGTGGGATCGCTGGTGCCGGTGGCCTGCTGGTCGCTCATGGGGCCTACCTTCCCGTACCACCCGGCCCCTTACACCTGCAACCGGTCGTCGAGCCGGGCTCGGTCGCGGCACGCCCGGTCAGCCAGGCGCAGGCGACCTCCATGGCTGTGGGCCTGGTGGGCGGCGGAGACGATGAGGGGGACGGCGTCGCGCTGCAGGTCGGCCACCTCGCAGAGGTCGAGGACCACGTCGAGATTGCCCTGGGCGTCGATGAGGTCCAGCAGGATGGCTGCGACCTGAGCCCAGTCGCCGGAGCTGACCTGGCCGTGGATGGTGACGATGACCGTGCCCCCCGTCCGGCCGATGCTGAAGTGTGACGTTGTGCCCTCAGGACGGGATGGGTTCTCCCTACCGACTGGCGTGACGACTCCCTTCTCTCCTTCGGAGCGCCGCCGCACGACGCCCTGAGCACCATGATCGGCACGCAGGCCGCTGGACTTGAGCAATTTCTCCCATCGGGTCCGAGGCCCTCGTTCTCGTGCGCAGCGGACCCTGGACCGGCGGAAATGGGCCACGTCGCCGCCGGCGCCGCCGTAACGTGCGAGGAGTGAGCACGGTGGAGACGGAGAGGCTGCGGCTCCGCCCGTGGCGCGAGGACGACCTCGATGCCGTCGCCGCCATCTTCGCCGAGCCCGCGGTATGGCGCTATCCCTTGGGTCGCAGTCTGACCACCGAGGAGTCGGAGCGTTTCCTGGAGCGGCAGATCGCGCACTGGAAGGATCACGGGTACGGGATGTGGGCGGCCGAGCTCAAAGCGGGGAAGGAGCTCGTCGGCTACATCGGCCTGTCCGTCCCGACCTTTCTTCCGCAGGTCCTTCCCGCTGTCGAGGTGGGGTGGCGCCTGCATCCCAGGTGGTGGGGAGCAGGCCTGGCCACCGAGGGCGGTCGGGCCAGCCTGCGGCACGGGTTCGACGTGCTCGGGCTCGATCGGATCATCAGCATCTTCGAGCCCGGGAACGTGGCGTCCGGCGGGGTCATGGCCAAGCTCGGCATGCACGACTGGCTGGTCACCGAGGACCCCCGGCTCGGATCCATCCTCCACGTCCGGGAGATCACCGCCGCCCAATGGCGGTCCGGGGCGGCGCCGGGCTGACCCGACGCCGCCTGGTGTCACGCCCGGCTGGTTGCGGGCGACGGAGCCGGGTAGCAATAGTGGCAAACCGCACAGACCGGACCTGCGTCGGCGACACCGCCGCCGTCCATACGCCGGCCGGCGTGGCGACGAACACTCGGAGATGACCAGCGGCGAGGCCCGACGACGATCGTCGAAGAGCGCCTTGGCCCTGGCCGCCGTCCTCTTTACCGCCGGCGTTTCGCACTTCTTGGTGCCCCGCTCCTACCAGCGCATCGTCCCTCGTGTATTCTCAGATCCCGCATTCTGGGTCCGTTGGAGCGGGGTGGCCGAGATTGCCTGTGCCGCACTGGTCGCCCACCCACGGACCCGGCGGCCGGGGGCTATCGCCGCCGCCGTCCTCTTCGTCGGCGTCTTCCCGGGCAACGTTCAGATGGCGCTGGACGGCGGCATCCCCGGCGAGCCGTTCCCCCTCGGCTCGGCGGCGGTGGCATGGGCCCGCCTACCGATGCAGGTCCCGCTGGTCGTATGGGCCTGGCGGGTGGCCCGGCCGTCCTCCTACCCGCCGACCGGCGGGGTTCGGTAGAATGACACCTCTGTAACTCGTCCACAGGCTCGTCCACAGCGCATCACGGGCAGTGGGGGCCGGCTGAAGGGGTCGCCGGTGGGGGATTTCGCCCATCTTCACGTCCACACCGAGTTCTCCATGCTCGACGGGGCGGCGCGGATCGACGAGGTCGTGGCGGCAGCTGCGGCCGACGGTCAGCCGGCCATCGGCATAACCGATCACGGCAACATGTACGGCGTCCTCGACTTCTACCGGGCCGCCCGTAAGGCCGGCATCACCCCGGTGCTGGGCACCGAGGCCTACATGGCGGGGGAGAGCCGATTCGAGCGCCCCGTCCGGCGGGGCCGCATCGACGACACCGGTGGCGACGGCGGCGAGGGCCAGAAGCTCTACTACCACCTGACCCTGCTGGCTGAGACCAACCCGGGCTACAAGAACCTGATGAAGCTGTCCTCGGCCGCCTACCTGGAGGGCTACTACTACAAGCCCCGGGTCGACTGGGAGCTGCTGGAGCGCCTCCACGAGGGCATCATCGCCACCACCGGCTGCCTCGGTGGCGTCGTGCTCCAGGCCCTTCTGCGCGACGACGTTCCCCTGGCCACCAAGCTCACCGCCCGCCTGCGTGACATCTTCGGCCCCGAGGGCCTGTTCGTCGAACTGCAGGACCACGGCATGGAGGCCCAGCGCCGGACCAACGTCGACCTCATCCGAATCGCCCGCGACCTCCACATACCGCTGCTGGCCACCAACGACAGCCATTACGTGCACCAGGAGGGCTCGGTCGCCCACGACGCGCTGCTCTGCGTGCAGACCGGCGCCCAGGTCGACGATCCCAAGCGGTTCAAGTTCGAAACCGACCAGCACTATCTGAAGACCTCGGCGGAGATGCGAGCCCTGTTCGCCGAGGTGCCGGAAGCGTGCGATAGCACCCTGCAGATCGCCGAGCGGGCCAGGGTCGAGATCGAGTTCGGCAAGCCGGAAATGCCCCGCTTCGACGTGCCGCCGGGCTTCGAATCCGAGGAGGCCTATCTCCGCCACCTCACCATGGAGGGGGCCCACGAACGCTACGGGGCGCCGCTCCCGGCCGACGCGGCCGAGCGCATCGACAAGGAGCTGACGGTCATCGAGGACATGGGCCTCTCGGCCTATTTCCTCATCGTCTGGGATCTCATCGCCCACGCCCGCTCCAAAGGAATCCGGGTGGGCCCGGGGCGGGGGAGCGCGGCTGGGTGCTGCGTGGCCTACTGCCTGAAGATCGTCGACCTCGACCCCCTCACCTACGGCCTGATCTTCGAACGGTTCCTGAATGCAGGGCGCAAGGAAATGCCCGACATCGACATGGACTTCGACGAGCGCTACCGGGGCGAGATGATCAAGTACGCGGCGGAGAAGTACGGGCCCGACCACGTGGCCCAGATCGTCACCTTCTCCACGATCAAGGCCCGGGCCGCGGTGCGAGATGCCGCCCGGGTGCTCGGCTACCCCTATGCCGTCGGCGACCGCATCGCCAAGGCCATGCCCCCCCTCGTCATGGGCCGCGACACCCCGCTGGCCGCCTGCCTCGACCTCACGCCGGGGTTCGAGGAGGGCTACAAGATGGCCTCCGACCTGCGGGAGCTGCACGACACCGACCCCGATGCCAAGAAGGTCATCGAGGTGGCCCGGGGCCTGGCCGGCCTGCGCCGCCAAGACGGCATTCACGCCGCCGCCGTGGTTATCACCCGCGAGCCACTCACCGAATACCTGCCCGTGCAGCGCAAACCCGGTCCCGACGGCGACATCGCCAATGCCCCGATTGTCACCCAGTACGAGATGCACGGCGTGGCCGACCTGGGCCTGCTCAAGATGGACTTCCTGGGCCTGCGCAACCTCTCGGTGATCGAGAAGGCGCTCGACCTCATCGAAGGCACCACCGGCGCCAGGGTCGACATCGATCACCTCCCCCTCGACGATGAGAGGACCTTCGAGATGCTGCGCCGGGGCGACTCGGTGGGCGTCTTCCAACTGGAGGGCGGCCCCATGCGGGCTCTTATCCGGTCGCTGGCGCCCACGTCGTTCGACGACATCGGCGCCCTGGTGGCCCTCTACCGGCCCGGACCCATGGCGGCCAACATGCACAACGACTTCGCCGACCGGAAGAACGGCCGCAAACCGATCACCTACATCCACGCCGACCTGGGCGAGGTGCTGGGCGACACCCAGGGTCTCATGATCTACCAGGAAAGCCTGATGCGGGTGGCTCAGCGCTTCGCCGGCTACTCGCTGCAGGAGGCGGACAACCTCAGGAAGGCGTGCGGGAAGAAGATTCGGGCCCTCATGGCGGCCGAGCGCGAGAAGTTTGTCGAAGCGTGCAACACCAACGGGTACGGCTCGGCGCTGGGCACTGCGTTGTTCGACGTGATCGAGCCGTTCGCCGACTACGCCTTCCCCAAGGCCCACGCCTACTGCTACGGCATGGTCGCCTACCAGACGGCATGGCTGAAGGCCAACCATCCGGTCGAGTACCTGGCCGCCCTCCTCACCTCGGTGAAGGACGACAAGGACAAGACGGCGGTCTACCTGGCCGAGTGCCGGACGATGGGCGTCGATGTGCTCGTGCCCGACGTCAACAGG
>JBBQRO010000233.1:0-4729 GCA_038214685.1 Acidimicrobiales bacterium | reverse complement strand
CTCGCCCTGCTCATCGCCGCCCTGGCCCTGGTCGACGCCGGGATCGGGATCCTCGAGCGCCGCCAGTCGTCGAAGATCGGCGAAGGGCTCATCCTCGACCTTCGCCGAGCCGTGTTCGGCCACGTGCAGAAGATGCCCATCGCGTTCTTCACCCGCACCCGCACGGGCGCCCTGGTGAGCCGGCTGAACAACGACGTGATCGCCGCCCAGCGCGCCTTCACCTGGACGCTCTCGGGCGTGGTCAGCAACGTCATCGCCCTGGTCCTCACCCTGGCCGTGATGCTGCGGCTGTCGTGGTCGATCACCCTGCTGGCGCTGGTCCTGTTGCCGGCCTTCGTGCTGCCGGCCCGCCGCATGGGCTCGCGCCTGGCGTCGATGGAGCGCGAGGGCGCCGACCACAACGCGGCGATGACCACCCAGATGACCGAGCGGTTCTCTGCCCCCGGCGCCACGCTCGTGAAGCTGTTCGGTCGGCCCCAGCACGAGGAGGCCGAGTTCGGCGCCCGGGCGGCACGGGTGGCCGACATCGGGGTGCGCAGCTCGATGGCCCAGATGATCTTCCTCACCGCCCTCGGGCTGGTGTCCGCCCTGGCCCTCGCCCTGGTGTACGGACTCGGCGGGTGGCTGGCGCTGCGGGGTCGCCTCGAGCCGGGCACCGTCGTGACGCTTGCCCTGCTGCTCACCCGGCTCTACGCGCCGCTCACCGCGCTGGCCAGCGCCCGGGTCGACGCCATGACCGCCCTGGTCAGCTTCGAGCGGGTCTTCGAGGTCCTCGACCTCGAGCCGCTGATCACCGAGAAGCCCGACGCCGTGCCGGTCCCCGACGGGCCCGTGGCCGTCGAGTTCGACGCTGTGCACTTCGGCTACCCCGCGGCCGACCAGGTGTCGCTGGCCTCGCTCGAGGAGGTGGCCGCGCTCGACGTCCGGGGCGGGAGCGAGGTGGTGCACGGCGTGTCGTTCCGGGTGGAGCCCGGCCAGCTGGTGGCCCTGGTCGGGTCGTCGGGTGGCGGGAAGTCCACCATCGCTTCCCTGGTGCCCCGCCTGTACGACGTCGACGCGGGCGCCGTGCGGCTGTCGGGCGTCGACGTCCGCGACCTGACGTTCGCCTCACTGCGCCAGACGGTGGGCATGGTCACCCAGGACGGCCACCTGTTCCACGACACGGTGCGGGGAAATCTCAGCTTCGTGCGGCCCGAGGCCACCGACGGAGAGCTGTGGGCGGTGCTCACCTCGGCCCGGCTCGCCGACCTGGTGCGCTCGCTCCCCGACGGCCTCGACACCGTTGTCGGCGAACGGGGCTACCGGCTGTCCGGTGGCGAGCGCCAGCGGCTCACCATCGCCCGGCTCCTGCTCGCCCGCCCCCGGGTGGTGATCCTGGACGAGGCCACCGCCCACCTCGACTCGACCTCGGAGGCCGCCGTGCAGGCGGCGTTGGTCGACGCCCTGACCGGCCGCACCGCTCTGGTGATCGCCCACCGCCTGTCCACCATCCGCGAGGCCGACGCCATCGTGGTGATCGAGGACGGCCGGGTGCTGGAGCAGGGCACCCATGCCCAGCTGCTCGCCGCCGGCGGCCGCTACGCCGAGCTCTACCGCACCCAGTTCGACGACGACTCGAACTCTGCCGACCTCGATCGAGCCGCGGCGGTGGAGGTGGGAATCCGCTAACGGGCGACCGACGCGTCGCAGCACCTCGGCTGAAGCGAGTGGTGCGCTGGCCGACCATCGAGGTCCACCTGGCCGAGAGCGGCACCCAGCCGCAGGATGGGCCAGATCGGATCGAGGGGTCCGGTGCGTGGCGCGGCGGGGTGGGCGTGGTGGGAGTTGTGGTAGCCGTGGCCCAGGAGCGGGATGGCCAGCAGCGCCGAGTCGAACCCCGCGACATCCGGGTGGGGCTTGTTCCCGTGGAGGTGGCCCGCAGTGTTGATGAGCCCGGCGAGGCCCTGGTAGCAGACGAGGTGGACGGTCAGCATGACGACCACCTGCACCGGCCCGCAGGTCAGCAGGTAGAAGGCGACGACGAGGCTCCGCAGCCCCCAGATGCGCCATCCAGCGGCGCGGTTCGCAGGCAGCCGCCGCTTGGCCTTGGCGAACAGGTACGGCGTGCCGGCCACGATCGTGATCGGTCGCCGCAGCACCGGCGAGTGGGGGTCGAGAGGCGTGTCGGCATAGCGGTGGTGCAGCCGGTGCACACCCGCCCACGACTCAGGATCGGTCCCGACGATGACGCGGAAGTAGGTGTGGAGCAGGAGCGCCGGGACGGGGCGGAGCCGGAACGCCCGGTGAGCCAGGTAGCGGTGGCAGTAGATCTCGGTGACGACGGCGGTGAAGATGGCCGAGACGAACCCGATGTACACGCCGACCGGCACGCCGGGGACGGTAGCGCCGGAGCAGCGGCGAGGCCACGCGGCACTCGATGGTGGAACGAGCGGCGGGGCGTAGTGGCGTCCGGTCGACGGATCTCGGTGCTGACGCCGGAAGGCGTCGCGTCACTCCTCGTCGACGTCGGGGTTGTCAGAGGTGGCCTCTTGGTCGGCCAGGGCGACCTGCTCCTGCGCCTCGTCGTCCTCGGGGGTGTTGGGGTTGCCGGTCTCGCTCACGGGCGCGAACCTACCCGCCCCGCCTTCGAGCCATCCGCTTCTGCCTCCCGGGCAGCACATGCTCATAACTTCGCTGAGACCGAACCAGGCCAGAGCCCCGGGCCGCGGGGCCGCCGCCGCCGCCCTTCCAGCCACGCCGCGGACAGTGGCCGGTCCGGCCGGCGCGGGACCACTCGCCACCGGGTGGGTTTCGACGCCACCGTCCGCTCAGCGCGTGGCCGCTGACCCTGCTTCGTCGTTCCCGCCACACCGAGCATCAGGGCGTGGCGGCAACGACCTTGACCGGGACCGGCGCCGAGGACATGTAGTAGATGGAGCCGGCGCCGGTGTCCCGGGCCCAGGCGGCGCGGACCTCGTGAGGCCCGGCGGCCGTCCCGGGATCGACCGTGACGGACAGCGCCAGCTCGACCTGACCCCCGGCCCGCCACGATGGCGCTCTTGAAGTAGTACCCGGGGCTGCCGCAGGGCTCTCCCGGGCTCCTGCCGACGAGGTCGCCCTCCGGGTTGATGACCTCCACGAACGTCACGCCGCAGCCCTCCAGGATGTAGAACTTCTTGCTCGTGGCGTTGCGGATGCGCACCGTCGCCTCGATCGGCTGGCCCGGGGCGAGCGTCATGCTCGCCAGCTGGACCTCCACCGTGACGCCGGCCGGCACCTGCGGTGGCGCCCCTGGGCGTTCGTAATCGATCGTCTCGCTTGTCATGGGACGAGGCTTCTCCTCCGGGACCCCGGTCGGGACCGGCCCGGTCGGGACGGGCCCGGTCGGGACCGGCCCGGTCGGGTCCGGCAAGGTCGGGACCGGCAAGGTCGGGGCAGGTCCGGTGGATGTCGAGGTCTCGCTGGCTGAGGAGGCAGCGGCGGCCCGCAGGTCACTCTCTCCTGCTCGGTCGCCGGGCCCAAACGGACCCAGGACGATCATGACCAGGACCAGCGGGCCCATGCCGCCGGCTTGGGATGGCGCGACACCTTGCTCCACCGCACGTAGGCCCGCGTCAGCGTCTCCTGGGCGACCTCGTCAGCCATCTGGTGGTCTCGGCCGAAGAACCGGAGGCCCACGTAGTAGGCATGTTCGACCAACGGGCTGTACGCCTCTTCGAAGGTCAAGCCGTCGCTTGTGGCCCACGGCGGATCCCTGTCCCCGCCGGATCGCCCAGCTCATCCACGGTTGAGGCCGCCGGCGATGACCAGAGCAACTGAGGCCGCCGCACGGCTGCCCTGGGTACCGAGCCCTCGGTGCTTCTCGCATGGAACATCGACTTGGTCTCCCGCCGGTCGTTCGCTCACCTCGTCATGCCCCGACGTCCCCGTTTGGTTGGGTGCGTCAGGAAATCTTCCCAGGAGGAAAGAGATCGTCCTGCGTCGGCGCTGGTCAGCGGGGCCCGTGCGACCCACTTCTAGAGCTAGCTTCTCGGCCTTCGCCGACAATGGCCCCAGCGCGGCCGGTATCGTGCTCCGACGCTGACGAAGGTCGATAGACATCGCGGCCATCCTTCGTCCAGCGGCCACGGGGGAAGGGTTGCCGCTTGGGCCGCAGCGGTCATGGCCGCGCCGGCCTGATCCCAGAAGGCGGGCCAGGGGTTGGAAACATTGGCCGCGCCCTTCCCGACGGGGTACCGCTCGGGAAACGCTCGATTGATCATCACGATGACTCCGTACCCGGCCCCAGATACCAGTGATCACTTGCTGATCAAGTTTGCTGCGCTACTGATCATCTTCACCGCGTCCCACAACGAGTGTAGGACGCGTCGAACCTGAGCAGCCTGGCCGTGGTTGGTGCCACTCGGGTGGGGGTCTGGCGCGGCTGGGGCTGTGAGCGAAAGGGGGTCGACATGCGGGCTGGGGCGTCAGCCCGTCTTGCGTCTCGTGTCCTTCTCGGTCTCACTCGACCCATCGGCGCCACGGGGCTGTCGGGGCGCTTCGGTCGGAGGCGCTTCCGTCGGAAGCGCCCCGGTGGGTCAGCCGTCGTCGACGTAGGGGTTGTCCGGGGTGTCGGGCACCAGGTCGAGGCCGATGGTGGTGAGGGTGGTGGTGAGGTGGTGGGGGCGGGTGGTGAGCTCGATGGTGACGAGGCAGCCGCCGGCCGCCTCGGGGGTGATGGTGATCAGCTCGGGGGATGAGGTGACCCACA
>JBBQRO010000232.1:0-4735 GCA_038214685.1 Acidimicrobiales bacterium | reverse complement strand
GCCCTCCGACGAAGGGTTTCGATCAACCTGAGTTTTCTTTACGATGCCGCCCGGGTCGGCCTCGATGTCCCCATCGTCATCGACTCCACGAAGAATGCCGGCTACCTCAAGGGCGTGTGGCTGGAGCGCACGGCACCTATGACCTTCGTCGTATTGCGGAGAGATGGCCGGGCCGTTTGTCATTCACGGATGCGACGCGAGGGCGTCACCATGCGTGAGGCGGCGCGGATGTGGCTGGTCGAGCAGATGAAGCAGATCACAGCGATGACCACCATTCCTCGATCCGCTATCTACCTCATGCGCTACGAGGATCTGGCGAGGAACCCGGGGGACGAGCTGAGGCGCCTCTGCCGCCGGATCGGCGTTCAGTACGATCCTTTGATGCTCTCGTTCAGGTATGACCGCCACAATCTCGGAGGCAATCCGATGCGCTTCCGTAGCGGCGAACAGGTCATCCAATTAGACGAGCGGTGGCGGGAACAACTGACCTCCCGAGACCACCGTGATTTCGACCGAGTGGCCGGATGGCTCAACCGGCGCCTACAGCAGGATATGTCAAGATGAGACGGACGACGCTTCCGCTGGCTTTGGCTTTGCTCCTGCTTGCTTGCGGCAGCATGGCCGAGAACTCTTCGAGTTCCCGCGGTAACTTCGACGGCCTTCTCCAGTCTTCCGCCAAGTCTGCAGCTCGTCGGCTCCTTGGTGGACTCGACCGACTTGCTGGGCGCAAGGTCGGTTAACGGTCGTTGACATTGCTGAACCGACGAGGCCGGTACTTTCGAGTTCGCTCCACGAACCCGAGGCGTTCAAGGCAGTTCGAGGGCTTGCCGTTGTCGGCCGGTACGCTACGTCCCGTCTTTCGGTTTGAATCGGCCGAATCTCGTGGATCTCGGGCGCCGGCAACTACTGGGAGATGCCGGGCTTCATCTTGGTAAACTCAACGGCGAGGTACCAGCGAGCTGTGTCGGGACACAGGTTGTCAATGGCCCGCCGGATTCTCTCGGCCTTGGCACCACGTCGGATCTTCTGATCGTAGTGCTGCACTACAACGTCCTGGTGAGGCATAGACTCCAACATCGCAATCATCTGGGAAAGCGTGAAGGCCTTCGTTCCAGGACTTTCGACGTTTTTGCTGACCACCGTGCTCAGACTTTGGAACGGCTTTGCACGGAGAAGTGCGTAACGGGACCAGACACTGAGGGCGAACAGCGAATGACGCTGGTAGACCATAATCTTCACCCGACCCCCCGGCTTCGCCACCCGATAAATCTCTCTGAGGCACTGCTCAGTGTCGGCCGCGTGATGTATGACTCCCCAACTGTAGACGACGTCGAAATAATTTTCGGGGAATGGCAGGAGTTCCGCATTGCAGACCTGCAACGCTTCTGCCTCAAGGTTCTCTAGAGCAAGCCGCCGCCGGGTGTTCTCCACGGCCTCTTCGGTGAGGTCGACGCCATAGACCTTCGCTCCAGACCGTGCCCATTGGACGAAGTCCGTTCCCGCGCCAACCCCAACTTCAAGCACGCGTGCTCCTCCCCACAGAGAGAACTGAGCAAAAGCGTGGATGAACGGTTCATGGAGGTAGCGGAAGTGTTCTATCTCAGCGTAATATTCAGGTGAGAACTTTGCGGCGCCGGGGCGCCACGTTCCGCAGCTTGAGGCGTTCCAGTAATCGTGAACTGCGCCTGTCTCATTGAGGTACTGGGTGGGCAAATGAGTCTCCAAGCGAGAGCGGTCCGAGGTGGGGGCGATCCGATCATAGGATAAAGCGCGCCCAGTTCAGACGAACCGGGTGAGGCGGCGGTCGTCGGCCAGGAGGGCGCCGTCGGGCCCACGCCCGACTGGCACGCCGTGCTAAACGGCCCCGGGCGGTGGCCGAGCGACCCGTGGTGGCAGATCGATCCGCAGCGACAGCCGGCTGAGCGACGTGAAGTGGACGTGGGAGCTGGGCCGCGGCCGGTGGCCTGCGGTGCCCAGGCCGACAACTCCGGGGCAACAGAGGTGCTAATTCGCCACGTAACCTCGCGGCTCGAGCAGAATCCGCCCGAGCGGGGCGTGCACTGGTGCTCCAACCTGTAGATCTCCCTGCGGGCCTCGGCCTTCTCCCCGGCTCAGGCCGCGCTGCAGCTGCTGCATGCCGAGGGCATCGCCCAGCAGGTGGTTCGGTGACCCTGGCGGCCGGGGCGGTCGTCGGCGATGGTGGCCCACGTGACCGATGCCGCTCGGCGCTGCCGGGTGCTAGTGCTCAACCACTTCGCCGTACCCCGGTCGTCGCCGGGAGGCACCCGGCACGTCGAGCTGTTCGGCCGGCTGGAGGAGCGGGACCACGTCGTCATCCTGGCCTCGAACCGCAACCTGCTCACCCGGGAGATCGGCGGAGAGGACGACTCGATCCACGCCGCACAGGTTCGCCGGAACCTGTGACGTGGCTGTTGTCGAGCCGGGAGCCCCCGGAGCTGCAGGACGAGGCGTAGCGTAGCAGGATGGGCTGGCGGAGGCGGACCAATCTCACCGTACTGCTCTTCCTCATCACGCTAATTGTTGTAATTGGAACAATAGTGCGCTTGCACGGCCCCGATTCGACTGTTCCTCCTGGGGCTAAGGTGTTTCGGCAATCGATCGGTGCCTACGGTGTCCCCCGAGAGGACCTCAACCGGGCTCGTGATCTCGGTCTCAACGTCGCTCTGAGTGGCTACGGTTCACCTAATACTGGGCGAGGGGAGTTGGAGGCTGCCGGGATGAAACTCATTGCACGTGACTTCTGGGGGACCATAAAGAAGGGTGTCCCAGGTTCGTGTAAACAGAGCCTAGAACCTTGTGTGATATCGCATGAGGTCAAGTCCACAATCTTGCGCGACGTTCGGGCTTACCTTAAAGGTATTTCCGGCGATCCCACGGTGATAGGACTCTATATACTTGACGACTATCCGGGAAATATCGTCGGTTTACTCGAGGACGTTCACAGGGAGATTCGACTTGTAGCGGAGGAGCTTAGTCTGCCTCAATGGCCAACGGTGTGCGGCTTCGGTGGCAACTTGGACCGTCGTCTACCCGGTACTGCGACGTTCTTCGAGGAGAGTACCGGGTTTCCTCGTAGCCTGAGGAATTACTCGCCGCGGGCTTGCGATGCCGTACTGCTCTACATCTACGCGCGACGTATGCCAGAGCCCCCAGATGTCGACTGGACGATGGCCGCCCTCCTGCCGAGGGTGAAATCCGCACTGCATGCCAAAGGTTGGAACTCTGAAACTCAACCGCTTCTCGGAACGCCGCAAGCCTTTGGCTATCCAGAAGCTGGGCGACTTCCGCCCCAACCCAAGCATCTAGCGTCGCAAATAGTCGCCTTTTGCGAGGCAGGGGCAGTAGGGATAATTCCCTACGCCTGGGCTGATACCGCCTCCGGGCCGAAAGTCTTACTCGCGAACGATCCAGGTCTCCGGGGAGGATTGGCGGATGGAATCGCCACATGCCGGGAGGTGTGGAGACCCCGGTGAACCTCACCTGAGTAGGCAACGGCCGGTAGACGGCGACCCAGGGCTTCGGCGGACGTTCACCATCCGAGTGCCCTCCGGGGTCGGCCGGGCGGAACGACAGCATGTTCGGCCTGGATCTCGCCCAGGAACACGACCTAGACGGCGCCGTCGTAGCGCGGACCTCGACTTGCCGGCCGATGTGGCGGGTCGGGACAAGTAGCGGGCAGAGCCGAACCGGACTCAGCTCAACCGGTCGACCGTGCGGACGACGAGCTTCCCGGTCCGGGCCCGCAGCGACGCCAGCCCGGCCAGCAGCTGCACCTTCTTCGACCAGCCGTTCGGTGAGGGACGGCGCAGATGTAGTCGAGGGTTCACCGTCGCCGGCGTCGACCAGCCCGGTTCGGGTCAGCGCGCCGGAGATCAGGTAGCGGACGGTGCTGGACGAGAAGGCGTTGGGCCCATCTGTGTGGTTGTGTTGGCGGTCATGCTCTGGCTGCTCACGAGCAACGAGCCGGACGGAAGCTTTGGGGCTGCGATGTCCGCCGGGATCGCCGGCATTGGCATGATGGCTCTCATCGTGTGGGCGGTCGGCCGGCGGCCCCTCGTGAGGGCAGAGCAGGCAAACCTCGCGCTCGTCGGGATCGGCGTTCCGCCGCGGCGACGACCGCTGGTGAAGGATCAGGGTGGGCGGCGCCATCGTTTGCAGGCTCAAGTGTGCCCAGGCGAGATGGGCGCCAGCACGCAGCGAAGACAATGGCAAAGAAGAACATCCGACGGCCACTACCAAGTGGGCCGGTGGAAAAAAGTGACCAAGCGCAGAGGTAGAGGAGGATTAGTCCACGCATACGACCCTCCGCCGTACCCTCGCGAAGCCGACGCCTGGCTCGGACCAGACCTGAAGCAAGGACCCAGACGACCGCTCCGCCGAGAAGGAGACCTCCCGCACCAAGGCCAATAAGCACCACATTGTGTGCCTGGGTTTGGACTTCTGCCTCGTATATGAACTGTCCGAAGCCACTACCCGCAGGATGCTGACCGAATTGCTGGAGCGAGAACTGGTAAATGTCGAGGCGTCCACTGCTATAAGCATTGATGGAAGCGCGTTGTCGCGCGTCTCGTGCGAGCAAACGATCAACACTTGCGGAAGCGACCGAGCCCACTAGGAAAGCTGCTACAAGACCCGCGCCGACAACACGCAATGCGAAACGGCGATCCCCCGCCAATAGCAAGGCCAATACATGTGCGGAGGCGAAGGCCACCAG
>JBBQRO010000231.1:0-4741 GCA_038214685.1 Acidimicrobiales bacterium | reverse complement strand
GCCTCGTCGCCGCGGCGCTCCACCGCCAACCGGTTCGCCCCGCCGGGCGGCCGCAACCCGGCGCCAACACAGGCGGCCCGGGAGTAGCCCGCGGCCGCAGTCCCCTCGTCCGACGTGGCCCGACGGCGTACCAGCACGAGCTGGGTGGCTCCCGCCACCAGCACCAGCGCCCCCAGGTTGGCCACGAGCACGCCCGGCCCCAGTCGGGCTGCGGTCACGCCCTGGCCCCGCAGCTCGGCGACCCCGTCGAGGACCACGACGGCCTCGATGCCACTGGACACCAGGGCCACGACCCCCGCCACCAGGGGGAACACCGTGCACCGCCCTCGCAGCTCGAACCGGGTCGACCACGCACCGAGCGCCGCGGCCAGACACGCGCTGACCATGACCAGCCAGCCCCGCAGACCGCTGTCGAGGCCGTTGGCCCGCACCGTCTCCACGAAGGGGATGGTGGCCACCACCCAGGGCAGCAGGCAGCCGATGGCCGTGGCGCTGGCCCCACCCAGCACGAGCCAGGCACCGATGGCAGGGCGGGGGTTCGTCGGCATCCAGGCCCATCGGCCCGGTGGAGCGCAGCCGCATGGCCTGTAACTGAACCGGCACCGACAACGTCGATACCGCCAACGAACTGACGCATCGTCACCGAGCGGGGCTGGCCACCTTGCGGCGGGTGAGCACGCCGACCTGGTTCCAGGCGTCAGCGATGGCGATGACCTCCTCACTCCTGGGGCCGTACCGGTCGGCCGCGGCCCTAACCGTCAGCTGGGCGAAGCGACGGAAGGTGGTGATCGCCGTCAGCTTGCCGCTGACGACGACCTCGTACCAGACCCGCCCGGCCCGCTCCAAGGAATGGCCCCCCAACCCCACCGCGGCCAGGTGGAAGGCCCGGTTGGGGATCCCGCTGTTCAGGTGGATGCCACCGTTGTCCGCCTTCGTCTTGACGTACTGGTCCAAGCGGCCGACCTGGGGGTCCTTGCCCAGGGTGGGGCTGTCGTAGGCCGAGCCCCGGTGGGCCAGCGAGCGGAGGCCCCGGGCGTGCTGCTGGGGGTGGAACACGCCCTCACCGACTATCCAACTGGCCTGGTCGGCGCGTTGGCCGTTGTGGTGCTGCAGGACCATGGATCCGAAGACGTCGGCCACGGACACCATCAGCGCACCGGGCTGGTCCTTGAAGGGGAGGCTGGTCTCGGTGGCCAGGATCCCGTGGGGCACCCCGTGACTGACGATGTCGATCGTGGCGAATGTTACGAACAACGACCCGTCGCCCACCATCAGGCGTCGACCGTCCCAGAACGCGTTGTTGTAGGCGCGCCCGTAGTGGACGACGGACTCGAGGGCGGCACCACGGCCATCGAAGGAATCACGACCGAACACGTCGAAGAAGAAGCGGTAGAACGCTCCGAGGGCGTCGTAGACGTCGTCCACCACCTGGTCCCCTTGGCGGGGCCGCCCTCGGGCCTGACCAGGGCCGACTGCGGTGGCTCGGTCTTCCACGCCTCGGCCCCCTTGGCGTCGTACACGTTGCGATGCAACCCGCCGAAGGTCGGCGCCGGCGGGCGCTGAGGCTCCCGGGGCACCGCCGGCCGACGGGGCCTGCCCGCGGGCCGGGGCCGGGCGGGCTCCACCGCGGCGGGCGCGACGGGGGCGAGGGCGACCGCGGCGGGTGCGACAGCGGCGGGGGCGACGGGCACGACCGGAGCGGCCGGCCGGGTCCACTGGGAGGCACTGCGCCGCTCGACCGCCCACATCTCCTCGGCTTTGAACAGGGCACGGGCGGCGTCCAGGGACATGGACCCGTGCCACCCCTGTTAGGGGACTTCCGGGGGGACCCAACGGCAGGGCAGGGGAGGGAGCAGAATGCGAACAGACGTTCCTACGATCCACCCACCATGTCACACCTCGTGCCTAAGGTGCGACCGGGCGGACCGGCGTGGGAGGATCGCGAATCGTGGGCGGAAAGTCAGCGATCGAGTGGACTGAACTTACGTGGAACCCGGTGACCGGCTGCGACCGGGTCTCGCCAGGCTGTGACCGTTGCTACGCCCAGACCCTTGCTAAGCGTCTGAAGGCGATGGGTTCCCGCAAGTACCAGGCAGACGGGGACCTGCGGACATCGGGCCCAGGCTTCGGGCTGACGGTGCACCCGGACACGCTCGACGAGCCGAGGCGCTGGAAGGGTCGTCAGCTGGTCTTCGTGAACTCGATGAGCGACCTGTTCCATGACGCCGTGCCGCTCGACTACGTGCGCCGGGTGTTCGAGGTGATCGCCGAGACGCCCCAGCACACGTACCAGGTGCTGACCAAGCGCAGCGCTCGGCTAGCTCGAGTTGCCGACGAGCTGGAGTGGCCCGGCAACCTGTGGATGGGTGTGTCGGTCGAGGACCAGCGGTACGCCTTTCGGGCCAGGCACCTGCAGGCTGTGCCAGCAGCCGTCCGGTTCGTCTCTGCCGAGCCCCTCATCGGCCAGCTGACGCTCGACCTCGAAGACCTCGACTGGCTCATCGTGGGCGGGGAGTCGGGCCTGAACGCTCGTCCTCTCGACCCTGCGTGGCCACGCAGCCTGCGGGACCAGTGCCTTGCTGCCGGCGTGCCGTATTTCTTTAAGCAGTGGGGCGGCGTGCGGGCGAAGGCTGGGGGCAGGGAACTAGACGGCCGGACGTGGAGCGAGATGCCGACGGTCGGGAGCCCTGCGCTCAAGCCAACCGCTTGACCGGTCGCTTATGGAATTCGTCGCGGCCCTTGTCGTCGACACCATTATCGTCGAGGGCTCCCTCCCGATAGAGGCGCTTAACGGCAGCCCTGACATGCTTAGTGCGAGCCATGCCGATAGTTGGTCCATAGACCTCCGCAGTGTGGTCGATTAGCCGGACGGCCGGCCGGATGGCGAGCAAGCTCGTGATGTTGTTACTGATGACTGAGATCCAACTGTCCTCGTGGGTCAGCTCGTACATCGCCCGATCGAACCCGGGTGGCTTCGGCGCCTCTTCCGGGGGAGCTGCGAACAAGTCCAGCTGGATGCCCTTCTTCGCCGCCTTGAGCTGATCCTTCGCTGCCTTGACTGCGGTTTTCTCGCGATTTTCGCGAGCCACCGCTTCGTTCCACTCGACCCAGGCGTAAGAGCACGCGTCAGCGAACTCCCATACCCCCTCCTCGCTCGCAGTGAACAGCATTAAATTGTACTTCGGCTTGTGATCTGGCTGGTCCCGTACCGGAGCGTGGAAGTAGGTAAACCCTGTGTGGTCGGTCATCATCTCGGCGTAGTCGATAGCAATCCCTTCCGAGACGGCGTGCACCTGGTCCTTCGGTATGCCATCGAAACGGGTGCGCCACCATCCCCCGTTGAGGAAGCCGTCGAGCTTCGGGAAGGCGGTGCGCGTGTACGTGTTGTCGAGGACCACCTTCCTTGAGACGCCACCTTCCCGCCGCACCGAACCGAGGCTCCAGTGGAGCAGTACCTCTGTAGGGGGGTATTCCGGCCGGGCGAGGATCCGTCGCACCCGGTGGAACCCGACCGCTGCTCCGAAGGGGTCGAGGAACGCCAGTAGGGCGCTGCCCTCGGCTTCGACCAGGGCCTCATCGAGATGATCGTCGATACTCCCGTGCCGACAGATGACCTTCGTGTCGGGATGCGCGTGTTCCTGCACGACCTTGAGCAGCTTCTTGTAGCGCTGGCGGCTTTCCTCCACGAAGATGCACGTGACTTGCCGCGTCGACGCGAGGGCGGCAGCAGCTTCGAGGAAGATCAGCGGCGACCCTGGAGCCTGGTTGTCGCCGTACTTCCCCTCGCCGGCGTACCCGTCCAGGAAGGTCACCCTGCCGGTGGTCAGGCCCGCCTTGCCCCCGTACACGTGCGCGTACCGCCGCAAGACGCCGTGTTTGTAGACGGCAGGCGGCTTGCGGGTCAGAAAGAAGTCTTCGGTCGTGGTCACGCCGCCGTACCTCCCACCGGTCCCCGACAGACCGGCGCTTGGCGCAGCCTACCGGCGTGATGTCGGCCACCCACCTCGGGCGCTTGAGCCATCACGCGAGGCGTTCTTGTCGGACCGTCAGGAAGCAGGTATAAGTAAGGACAGAATGAGCATACAAACTTTCTTTGTCGCAGAACTCGGGCCCGCATACGCGTACAGCTTCATCCTCACCAACCTGGACGGGGACCCCGTCCAGGTTGAAGCCTGGTTCCGGCAACGCACCCGCATCGAGGAACGCATCAAGGACACTAAGCTCGCATGCCGTTGCGCCATCACCTGCCCTCCGGCTACTACGACATCAACCGGGTATGGTGGTGGGCCGCCGTGCTCGCCCCCCATGGCGCTTGTCCTGCGCATGACCGATAGGGACCTGGCCGAGTGCGAGATCGTGGATGCGGATCGGGTAGTCACGTGTGGACGGGCACCCCGATCGCGCGCTGTCCGAGGTCGCCTGCCAGCTCGACAACCATCGCTCGATTGGAGGCTGTCGAACCGCGCTTCCACGACGGCGCGGCGGGCGAGTCACCTTGTGCATGGCCTCCATCTGCATCACCACATGGGCGAGGCTTACCAGCCCTGCCCAGCACCGGCGGCGCTGGGCCCCGAACTACTGTCCTGCTCCCAACGGACCGGGGGGGGCACGTGGACAGCTTCACGGACAAGGTGGCCGTCGTCACCGGGGCGGGATCGGGCATCGGCCGGGCGTTGGCCCTGCGCTTCGCCGAGGACGGCGCCGACGTGGTCCTGGCCGACGTGCAGGCCGACGCCCTGAA
>JBBQRO010000230.1:0-4774 GCA_038214685.1 Acidimicrobiales bacterium | reverse complement strand
ATGCGCGGGGGGCGGTTGGAGGTGATCAGTTCGGACCATGGATGATCGTCGGTGCCGAACCGCTGATCCAACATCGGCGCGGTCGCGCAATGCATCTGCTGGCGGCGGCAGAAGTCGCGAATGGAGGTCCCAGCCCAGTCGTTGTGATGGCTTGTCAGGCGCGGATCGTAGAGGACCTTGTTGCCGGCTCGAACGGCTCGAATGACCAGATCCGCGTCCTCGAGGGCCGCTCCGGGGAAGTTCTCCTCGTAGCCACCGAGGTCGAGAAGCGATTGCGTGGGGATCAGGGCGATGCCGCTGGCGAACCATCGAACCTCGGCGACCGGTGTGGTGGTGGGTGTCGCAGGCATGAATGCGGCTCGGAATGCGCCGAAGGGCGTGGCCAGGTGCTCGGACAGCGGTAGCACCTGGCCGACGATCCAGCCTCCGGGGTGGTCCCGCCTGTCGTGCAACAGGCGTTCGACGCACTCGGGACCGACCAGGATGTCGTCGTCCAGGAAGAGCACGTCCGCCCCCTTCGCCACTCGGGCGCCGGCGTTGCGGGCCGCAGCTGCGCCCGGTGCGGGCTCCTCGATGACCATGAGGTGCACGGGGAACTCGTCGCTGCGGGCGCGGACGGAGTCGGCGGTCTCGTCGGTACAACGATTGGCCACCACGATCACCTCCCATCCCGTCGTGACGGTTTGCGCGGCGAGACGATCGAGGGTGAGGGCCAGTTTCGCCGGTCGATTGTGGGTCGGGATGACGACCGACACCCTCACGACGGACGTACGCCCGAGCAACTCGCGTACACGGCCTCGTAGAGAGGAATCACGGCCGGGATGGTGAACGTGGCGTAGGCGCGGCTCCGGCCCGCGTCAGCCATGGCGGAGCGCATCTCCGGTTGGCTCGCAAGTCTGACGATGGCGTCGGCGATGGCGTCCGGATCGCCAGGGGGGATGACGACGCCGACAGAGTCGTCCGGCACCATCTCGAGCGCCCCGCTGATGTCGGTGATGATCAGAGGGCGACCGAGGAAGAGCGCCTCGGCCATGGACTGGCTGAACGCTTCCTGCAGGGACGGCTGCAGGACGACGTCGACGGCTGCCATCAGCTCGGGTACATCCCGGCGCCAGCCGAGGAACGTGACCACGGCGGTCAGCCCCAGATCGGCGACCTGCCGTTCGAGGTTGGCCCGCTCCGCTCCCTCGCCCATGATGAGGTAGGTCAGATTCGGAACTGCTTTCAGGGCGGCGGGCAGGGCATCGAGAACGAAACGGTGGCCCTTGTCGGTGTACAGACGGCCAAATGTGGCGACACAGAACCTGCCGTCGAGTGCGAGCTGGTTCCGGTGGGCGACGACCCTTTCAGGGAGCACCCGCTCGAACTTGTCAGTGTCGAATGCGTAGGGGATGAGCGTGACCTTGTCGTCGTCGACGCCTTGTTGCCGGAGCAGCGCGGTTATTACGCCGGAGGGGGCGACGATCCGGCACGCCCGGCGGTTCACCCATCCTTCCAGCGCCAACATCAGCCGTCGGCGCCAGCCGGACGTGTGGAGGTAGATCGCATCAGAATAGTGCCGGCCCACGACCAGCCGGGTGCGCCGGTTCAGGGTGACTGCAACCGCGGCGATCAGGCAGGGCTCGAAGTGGTGTGCGTGCACAATGTCGATGCGACGACGGCGCAGCAGTGCCGCCAGCCGCAGCGCCACCAACGGGTACTGCCATCGAGCGGTTCCGTGCAGGGTCCAATGGGGGGTCGAGGTGGCTGCGTAGTGCGGGTCCTCGATGTTGCTCGGTCGCCCCATGGTGCAGACGGCCATGGAGAATCGGTCCGGGTCGGCGTTCCGGACGACGTTGTCGACGAAGTCGCTTCGGTTCACCAGATCTGCGAAATGAAGGATCCGTATCGGGAAGGCGGACCGGTTGGTGGTGCCTTGTCCGGAGCTTCTTGGGCGGGGAGACCTCAAGGCCGTGAGCCGGTGAGCCCACATTCGTACATCATCATGTTGGCCGCAAACCAGCGAAGAAGCCGAACCATGGAGCCGGCGAAGCGGATCGAGTCATCCTCACTCACGACGAGACGTTTGGCGAGAGATTGTTGTGTCCCCGGCGGCGCATCCTCACTACTTGGGCCGGTTCCGACGGCGACGGCATCGGCGGGAGCCCCTTCCGTGCGCCCCTGAGCCGCTCGATTCAGGACCCGACCCAGGAGGGGCAGTTCGTAGAGGCCCCAGAGGATCGAATAGCCCTGCCGGCGCCTGACCGAAAGGCCGTGTTCGGCCAGGATCGCCTCAAACTCACGAGGCTTGTACGCATATTGAAAGAAGGCCCGCTGGGCCGGCGGGCTCTCCGCAGCGTGCCGTCCAGTCACGCGCCATTCGCGTCTGTGAAAGGGGGCCAGCATCCGCCGGAGAGGGCTGAAGTACGGCACGCTTATGAGCAGAGTTCCGTCGTCACGGAGGACCCGCGCTGCCTCGGCGATGGCTTGGTGCGGGCCGGCTTCGAAGTGCTCGACCACGCCTCCGGAGTAGTAGGTGTCGATCGTGTCGTCGCGTAAAGGGAGCTTCGCCACGTCCGCGGCGCCGAGCAGGAGCGATGGGTAGGCCCGTTTCACGTCGGCAAGGGTCCTCGTCGCGAAATCGAGCCCGATTGCCCGGACGCCGCGCGCGGCGTGGTGCGCGACATAGAGGCCCCGTCCACATCCGCCCTCGAGCATGACCGACCCAGGCCGCACGTGACGGTCAAAGATCGGACGTAGGGGGTCGACCTCACAAAACCGCGCAGATTCGGTGAAGTCCCCCTCGACCCAATTCTGCTCCCAGAATTCGGTGCTCCCGCCTGCGGCGCTCACCTGATGGAACATCTTCAGCATCGCTATGCTTCCTTCTCTAGCCCGGAGGCACAGCACATTTCTGTAATGATGATGCCCGGTGTCACTGGGGAAGTATCCTCCATGCACGTCGTCCGCGTTCACGCCGGGCCTCTCCGCCGGTGCACTGGGCTTGCGAGTGGCGGCGTGGTTGCATCCTGATCCCGTGGGCTCGTCGGCGTCGCATCCTGCGGCGCCGAGTGGGGAGTACCGTCTACGAGGTCATGACGAGTGACCGTCATGACGGCAAGGCATGTTCATCTCGGCGACCGTCATAACCCCACTGCCGATCGCCGCACGGGCTCGTGAGGGCGGGTGCATGGACATAACGCTCGTTGTTCCGGTGCGAGATGAGCGGGCGACAGTCGCGGTGTTGGTCGCCTCGATCGAGGGGCAGTCCCGCCCGCCGGAGGCGGTTGTGTTCGTGGACGGCGGTTCCGTTGACGGCACACCCGGGCTGCTCAGGGATGCGTGCTCGGCGCACCCAACGTGGCGGGTGGTCGAAGCCGGGGCGGCCACGCCGGGTGTCGGGCGCAATGTCGGTTTCGAAGCGGCCGAAACCGAATGGGTCGCGCTCACGGACGCGGGCATACGGCTCGATGCGCACTGGCTGGGCCGCCTGGCTCGACTGACTGAGTCAGAGCCTGATTTGGATGTCGTCTACGGCCACTACGAGCCCGCCGTCAACGGACCGTTCAGTGAACTCGCCGCCTTGGCTTACGTGGCGGCCCCGGACCGCACGGATTGCGGGCCCGTGCGGTCTCACTCCATCGCGTCGACGTTGATCCGCCGGGACGTCTGGCGGCGAGCAGGGGGATTCCCAGATCTTCGGGCTGCGGAGGACCTCCTCTTCATGCGGCAAGTGGACCAGATGGGCGCACGGGCGGCTGTCGCTCCGGAGGCCAGGGTGATGTGGCAACTCCAGGACGGGTTCAGGTCGACGTTCAGGCGGTTCCGCGTCTACTCACGCGTGAACGCCGAGGTCGGTGAACAGCGAAATTGGCACCACGGGATTGCTCGGATGTACCTCTTGGCGATCGCTCTGGCGGCGCTGCCGGTACCGCGGCGATATAGGGCGGCCCTCGGCGTCGCTGCCGGTCTGGCGCGTGCGGAACGTGGCATCTGGGCACGCCGGGAGGGGAGAGGCGCGGCTTGGGCCCTCAACCCGGTCCGGGTTTTGGGAGTCTCCGTCGTGCTCCTGGTCGTCGACGCAGCGACCTTCGCCGGGTGGACCGACGCAGTGCTGGGTCGCCGGCGGGCAAACTAGGTCCACCATGTGTGGGATCGCAGGCGTCGTCGACCTTCGTTCCGACGCGCCGCTCGACGTGGGGCCCCTCACGTCGACCCTGCGGCACCGGGGCCCTGACTCTGTCGGCGCCTACGACCGGCCGGGGGCGTCGATCGGGCAGAGCCGGCTGGCCATCATCGACCTGGTGACGGGTGATCCACCCATCACCAGCGAGGATGGCGCGGTCGGCGTGGTGCTGAACGGCGAGATCTACAACTACCGGCAGTTGCAAGACCGGGTTCGCCGTGACGGCCACGAGCTGAAGACCACCTGCGACACCGAGGTCATCGCCCACCTCGCCGAGGATCTCGACGCAGTCGCCTTGGCCCGTGCGCTCGACGGGATGTTCGCCTTCGCGGTGTGGGACGAGCGGCGCCGGCGCCTCATGCTGGGGCGGGACCGGTTCGGCAAGAAGCCGCTGTACTACTGGCACGACACCAACCGGTTCGTGTTCGGTAGTGAGATCAAGGCCGTGCTGGCCGATCCCCTGGTGCCGCGGCGCCTCGATCCCGACGCCATTCCCGCCTACCTGACCTTCGGCTACGTGCCCACCCCGCGGACGTTCTTCGAGGGCATCCACAGCGTGCCGCCTGGCCACGTCCTCACCGTCGACGCCACCGGGGCCGTGGTGATCGA
>JBBQRO010000229.1:0-4786 GCA_038214685.1 Acidimicrobiales bacterium | reverse complement strand
ATCACGAGCTGAACCTGCTGCCCCGGGCCCCCTCGCTGCGGTCACCCGCGGCGAAGGGACGTCGGGTCAATGCCTCGGAGGACCGAGCACCCTGCGGCCCACGACGACAATCGCGGTCGCCCATCCGACCGCCCGCTCCGCTGTCGGCAGTGGGACGTCGTCGGGCTCATACTCCGCCTTGGTCTTCAGCGGTAGCAGTCGCCGTAGCGCCCGAGCCGCTTCGATCCCGTCCGCACCGGCCTGATCGAGGAGCACCCCCGCCTCGTGGTGATCGGTCCCCGCGGCCCGCTTGCCCAACCGGGCGCCACAGACGGCGTCGGCGGCGTTGATGCCGGCGTGGACCGCGAGGCTCGTCGCAGCGATGGCACGGCCGGCGGCGAGCGAGTCCCGGGCCGCGTCCAGGTACTCCTCGGCCTTGCCGAGGTAGCGGCGGGCCTCGGGAAGTCCGGCGGGCCGCGTCCGCCCCGATCTAGCCACCGGTCGCTACGGCGATCACTGGAAGCGGTGGCCCGTGGATGACGATGCCGTGCTCGGCGATGTCCCGCCACAACGGTTCACCACCCCGCAGGCGGTCGCTGAGGTGCGCCTGGGAGACCTCGAGCACGCTCACCGGGTTGCCGGTCAGCTCCCGAGCCGATTCCCGGAAGCGCTCGACCGCGTCGTGCCAGCTGTCGTCGTCCTCGTCCACGGCGTCCCGCCGCACGAGGAGCACGTCGATGTCACTGCCCGCCTCTGCCTCACCCGTCGCCATCGACCCGAAGACCAGCCCGCACCGCGGCGCGGGGTCCATCGAGCCGACCAGGCAGCCCAGTTGGGCGAGCGCTGTCCGCCGGAGGTCGGCGAGCTGCCGAACAACCTGCGCACCGAGGTTGCCGTCCACGAGCCGGAACAGCGCCGAAGGGGGCACGTCGACCCGCTCCACCAACCCGAGCTCGACCAAGCCCGGCAGCAACCGCGACGCCTGTGCCGCGCTCACGTCCGCCAGCCCGGCCAGCGTGCGAAGGTTCAGCGGCGACGTCGTGCCCGCGAGGGCGGCGAGCAGCCGCCCCTGCGCTCCGGGGATCATCGCCTCCACCGGCCTACGGAAGTCCACACGGTCACCCTACCTGCAAAGATGGAACAACCGTTCCATCTTTGAGCGCCATTCCTTCATCCCTGATTTTCGGGTGGCGCTGGGGATCGACGAGTGGAACGCGTACGGGTCGAAGCTGGCCCAGGTCGTGCTTCGGGACCACCCCGAAGGGATCCGCAGCGTGGTGCTCGATTCGGTGTCCCCGGCGAACTTGAACATCGTCGAGGACTGGTGGCAGGCCCCGGCCAGCTCGTTCACCGCCATCTTCGACGCCTGTGCGGCCCAGCCCAGCTGCGCCGAGGCCTATCCCGATCTCGAGTCGGAGTTCTACGCCACCGTGAACCGTCTGAACGAGACCCCGGCCGTGGTCGAGGTCGAAGACGGTTCCGGGGTGCCGCTGGTGGTGAACATCGACGGCTACCAGCTGGCGTACACGGTGGTGATGGTGAGCGAGCGCCGGGATGCGTCCCGGGTGCCCAAGATGCTCGACGACATCGCCCACGGGGATGCGCAGGAGACGGCGAAGACGCTGATGTCGATGCTGCTGACCCCGCCGCCGATCGTCGGCCTGGGGGGTTACGGGCTGGCGTACGGTGTGTTCTGCCGGGAGGCGGCCAACCTGACGACGGAGGAGGCGACCCTGGCGAGGTCGAAGGCCGTGCTGCCGCACTTCCCCGATGCGGTGCTGAAGATCCAGCCCAAGCAGGGCCGGCTGTTCACCGAGTGCCCGGTGCTCGACCTGGGCGAGGCCAATCCGTCGATGATGGATCCCGTCATCAGCGACGTGCCCGTACTGATCCTGGAAGGTTCGTTCGACGCCGCCACCGCCCCCGAGTGGGTCGACGTGGTCCGCCCCGGCCTGTCGAGGGAGCAGTACATCGAGTTTCCCTTCACCGGCCACGCCGTCCTCGGTAAGCACAAGTGCGCCCAGACGATCATGGCCACCTTCCTCGACCAACCCAGCCAGCGGGTTGACCGCAGTTGCGTAGCCGAGGTGAAGCTGACCTTCGTCACCGGCTGAACCTCTCACCCCTCCCCCTCGCTGCGGCGACCACGCTGCGAGGGAGCGCCGATGGGGCCCTGCCAGCGCAGCCGGTAGCGACCACCCAACCGTCCTACCGATGCTGCAGCGAGCCGTTCAGCCTGAATGCACCGCGTCAATAGGGGCCGTGTGTTGTTCGTGGTCGTGAGGGTGGTCGTCTTACCTGGTCAAGGGTTCCGACCCTGTTGGGGTGTTCGGGGGCGTGTTGATATAGCTATGCCGTTGGTGGTTGGTGTTCGGCGGTGGCGGGCGTCAGGGGGCGGGCCACCGGCGATCTGGCGGGTCAGGTCCCGCCGGGCGGGACGGCGCGGACCCGCTGGAGGGCTTGTTCGAAGCGGTGCTGCCAGGGCCAGCGGGCGGGGAGGTGCAGCGTGAAGCGGCGGGCGCTGGTCGTGGCCCGGCCGGGCAGGGCGATCATCTGGCGGCGGAAGGTCTTGGCGGCGGTGAGCCCGGTCTCGGCCCAGCCGATGCGGGCGGCCCAGCGCATGAGGTTGTGGGCGAGCGCGCCGGCGGCGAGCCAGGGGGCATTCGCGTTGAACCGGCCCGAGGGGCAGTGGTTCCACCCCGCCCCGTCTTTGAGGTCGCGGATGGCGAGCTCGATGATGGCGTGGGCGCGGTGGTCCTCGTCCAGCGCGGCGGTCGTCCCGGCCCGGTTGGTCTCGAACGCAAGGTGGCGCCACTCGAGGGGCAGGCGGCCTCGGTGGTCGTAGTGGCGGACGCGGCGCACGATGAGCCGGGCGCCTTCGTGGACGGTTTCGGCGACCTGGGCGACGCCGCTGTGGGCGGGGTAGCTGGCAAGGGGCTGCCACGCGGCTTCGGTGATGGCGTCGACGGCCCTGGTCACCGTGCTCGTGCGGCGGGCGGTGATCGAATAGGCGACGTGGTGGGCGTTGAGGCGGGCGATGACCTTGGCGGACCAGAACCCCGAGTCCGCCCGCAGCGTGACCGGTCCGGTCGCGCCGCAGCGGCGGAGGCGGGCGACGAGCTCGTCCACGAAACGGGCGGCGCCCCGTCCGCTGTTGGCCCGCCCCGCCCGGAACCGGCAGTGCAGCACTTCGCCGGTGTCGGCCCGCACGGCGAGGAGGGGGTGATAGCCCAACACCCGGGTGTACCCGTAGCTGGCGCCTTGTTTGTGGTGCCCGCACACCTCGGTGATCGTCGAGTCGATGTCCACCGTCAACGGGTCCTCGCCCGGGCCCGCCCCGGGGACAGCCCAGGCCTGGCCCAGGACCGTCTCGAAGACCTTGTCGAGCTGGCGGACGTGCCCGAACGTGAACGCCCGCAGGAATGTCCCCACCGTGGACGGTGCCATGACCCGGTGCCCGAGCGCCGCGTCCGACGCGCCCGAGCGCAACACGTCAACGTCGTCGATGCAGTCCCCGCCCGCCAGGATCCCGGTCACGACCGTCATCAGCTTGCGGCCCGGCCGGTGCCCGGCCCCGCCCGGCAGGCGGACCAGCCGGTCCGTGACCGCTTCGACACCGAGTTTCTGCGCCAACGTCCCCGGCAGGACGAGTCCGGCGTTGGCGACAAGGTGGTCGTCGTCGAAGACCACCTCCAACCGGTCCAAGTCGCGCGATACTGGACGCATCTGAAGAGTGCCCTCCAACTTGGCGAACAGCAGGCCTAAGCAACCGCTATTCTCCCGGCTGAGAGGGCACTTTTCGCGCACCCCCACCCCTCCTCATCTCAACCGGGCGGTGGATCCAGGTTCAGCGCTTCGACAGCGGGCAATCCCGGTCCGTCTGGCGATCTCCAAGCTGACCATGGTTGGCTTGAAGCAAGGTCACCTTTCTAGTTCGGTCTCGACTTGCTGGGCCCCCACCGGGCAGGTCGGCTGCGACTGCGGCTGCCGCTGGGCCGACAGCCTCAACGTCAAAGCCTGGGGCCCGCCGCGCGGGGTTCCTGCAGGTCAGCTCGACCCCATTGAGGACAGCCCCTCAGAAATCATGTGCAACATCTTCAGCAATAGGTCCTCGTCCTCCCGGTGAAACCCGCCTCGAGAAGGACATCCGTTGGGTTGACGTGCTCTCCCAACTGAATGCCACCCGGCGGCAGCAACTTCACTATTATTGACAATGAAGCGGGTCCCTCTGTGCGGAGGAGGGGCACCGCATGAGACTGACCTGAGAATACAGTGGGATAATGATCTGTAAGAGACGAGTGCACGTGTGCGACCTGCGTCCGGTTCAGTTTTCTGATATCTCGTTCATTAGTGAAAAAACATCGCCACCTCTGAGTTCGAGAAGACGGACTAGCGCTTCCCGAGCCAGCCGGCCTTCCTCTATCTGGGAATCTTCCCACAGAACGCGAAGTGCGTGCCTAAGAGAGTCAATATCAAGCCGATGACCCACGCGCTGCAGCGCTCTGGCAGCGGAAGCCCGCTGAAAATCGTACACGCTCGGATCAGTGACCAGGTTGAGCACTCGCGCCAATAGCTCCTCGTTCATTGCAGACGCCGTCGTCGCAAGGTCAACGACCGCAGCCCGAACGGATTCATCAGTGCCCTTGGACGCTATAAGATCCAATACGGGAGCTACTGATTGATGTGTCGCAGCGCCCAAATAGCACCGTCGCGTTATTACTTTGAGTGCGTTGTTCCCTATTCGATGTCACTGTCCGTGAGGTTTTGGTGTCTTTAGATGAGAGGTCAGGCGGGCATTTTCATCCTG
>JBBQRO010000228.1:0-4844 GCA_038214685.1 Acidimicrobiales bacterium | reverse complement strand
CGCTGCGTGCGATCGAGCTGACCGGCGGCGTCGCAGTCACGCAGGAAGGCGACGATGACCTCGGCGTAGGCGGCGGCGATCCTCGGGTTGGACGTGATGTGGTGGGGCACCGGGCCGGAACCCCATGCGTCGAGGCCCTGCCGCACGTAAAAGGCCCGCTGCAGCTCCCACAGGCGAGAGCGGGAGAGCGGCACGGCCTGCTCGAGCACGTACCCGCCCGCGGCGCCGTCGGCGCTCGTGGCGTCGCTCACGTCCCGGCCGGGCTCGACGGGCGTCACCGCTTCCTCGGTCATGGGGCTCCATGATGGCTGGCGGCGAGCGACGCAGGGCGCCACCCGGCCGCAGCCCGTTCGACCAGGTTCAGAGTCCCCCTGCCGCGGGCCGGAGGACCCGGGCGGAGGGCCATGCACCGGTGGTGACCCGCGTGGTCGGCGGGTGGTAGCGGGCGACCAGGGCCCGGCGGGGACGGTCGGAGGTGTTGGGGCCCGAGCCGTGGATCGGCGCCGGGTGATGAGCCGACACGTCGCCGGCCCCAAGCTCGACGTCGACCGCCGCCGCCTCGTCCACGCTCGCCGGTGGGAGGCCGTCCGCTGAGATGGCACCGGGGCGGCCCCCGCCCTCCTCAACGTCCACGAGGTACATGCAGAGTCCGTGGTCGTGCCGCTCATTTTCGCATGGACCCCTACTGATCCCGGGCTGCGGAGCCGAGCACGGCACCGGCAACTGGGACGCCGCCGACGGTCCCGGCGAGCGTCTGCGGCATAGGCGCGGATCTGCTCGCAATCCACCGCCAGGAGTCGGCCTCAGCCGTTGACCGGTAGGTTGACCGGGGGCAGTGGCACCCCGCCGGGAGGCACGGTCGGCGAGGTCGCTATGGAGAAGAAGACCGGTTGGTAGGCGAAGAGGACCGTGGCACCTCTGCGCACGCATTTCGGCACGAACGTGTTCCGGCCCGGCACGTGATTCGGATAGGTGGCTTCGGCGTAGTTCCACGTGCCATCGGCAGAGACCTCCCCGCCGTAGCTGCTGGTCTCCACGCCATCCGGGTTGGTGATAAACAGCCGAACGCCGGCTCCCTCGCCGACGCAGCCCCCTCCGCTCACCGTGACGAGGGTGGAGGCGATCCCGTGGTCGGGCGAGATGGCGGCCCACCTCGGCGTGGCCGGGCTGGGAGGTGCTGCCTCGGCCGCCGATGTTGGCCGAGGCAGCGGGGTGGTGCTCGTCGAGGTCGGGGCGGCGGCGGGGGGCGGCGGCCTGGGAACAGTGACCAGGGGAGGACCGGTGGTCGGGACCGGCGGGGGCAACAGGGCCGCCGGGGGGCCGGGAGCGGCGAACACATCCGGGGACTGGACCGCTTCCCCGGCGGCACTGGCGCTTTGGCTCCCTACATCCAGGTCCTGGCGGCCCGCTGCCGGGGCCTCGATGTTGCCGGCAACGGCCGTCCCCGTACCGGCCAGGACCACCACAGGGCCCGGAGTGCCGCAGCGAGCCGCGGCGATCCTGTGGGCATCGTCATCCTGGTCGTCCTCCGTGGGTACGGGCTGCCGATCAAACCGGTGCCGAGGGGGGATTCGGGCTTGGCCGGTTATTCGGCGCCCGCCACTCCGAGCAGGTGGCGGCGTGCGAGCGCGTTCGGCCGGTGGTTGAGTCCCATCGTGTCCACGAAGTGCCCGGTCACGGCGCCGTCGAACCTTGGCGTGTTGGTAGCGTCTGCTCACCTGATCGCCTCCGTCTCCAGGCCGGGGACACTCTCGAAGATGCGGTCGTTCGAGACGAGCGAAAGGCCGAGACGCAGAGCCGTTGCTGCGATCCAGCGATCGGCATCATGATCGCGCTGGCCGAGCGCGTGCCCGGCGCGCTCGCAGCCGACACGGAGCTGCGCATAGACGAGCACCAAGTCCGGGCCGGGATACACGACCTGGGCGGTCGCGACCCGGGCTTCGAGCTTGCGCATACGCGCCGGCCCCAGTTTTGTCGGAGTGCGCCAAAGCGAAGTTCCGCGACCGTCTGGAACGAGAGGAAGGCGGGCCGGCCAACGATGATCGGCTGTTCGTCACCGGCGATGTCCTCGGCGATGCCGCCTGCGGTCGTGTCACCGGCGCGTGCCCGCTCCATCACCAGCCCCACGACGATCGGAGACGAGGACAGGACCACGACCCGCACCAAGACGTCGGCGGCGTGCGGGGACCCGTGGGCCTCGAGCGCCACCGCCGCCGACACCAGTTCGGCCTCGGCGGGCACGTAGCCGTCGTCGATCGCCACGGTTGTGGGTTGGGCGAGAGTAACATCTTGCGCTACCTTCCCGGCGGCGACGACCTCGTCCGGCGCAAGGCTGATCTGTCTGTCCTACGACATCCAGAAGGCAGGGGGAGAGCTCGATGAGATCCATATCGACCTGGTGACGCTGGTCGACAAGATCCTGTGCCTCTCCGGCGCCCGCCAGGATCCCTGAGCCGACGCTGGTTAGCGCGCTGGGAACTCCCGATACAAGGGCCGGCGCACCGAAGCTAGTCCCATCTCCTCAACCGGCTGCGATCCTACAACGCTCGGCCTGGGAGGGCGGAGCGGCGAATCGTCCACTGGCGATATCGGCGAGCTTGGCTAGTGCCTTCGAGATCGAGGTTCCGTCCTGCGCGCCTACTTTACGGGCCTTGTTGATCCACGAGGTCTCGGTCCGACCACACAGTCCGATCAACACGTTGAACGAGTTCTCGGAAGTCCCGTCCTCGGTGCGAAGGTGCTCGCGTTCGCGCGCGGCTTGCTCGGCACTCATGGCCGCTTGACTCTTGCTTGAACTGACCGGCGTACCCGCTGGGCGTTCCGCTCCTCCGTGACAGCCAACTTGGATCAGCATGGTGGCTGCACAAACGAGCGCCAGGCACCGCGAGGGGCGCACCTTCGCCGAGCGACTGTCGAACCTGCGACGGACCGTCGCTCCCATGGGATCTGTAGGCTACTCCGCAGAGCCCGCTGGGGTTCCTACGAGGCGACCCCGGTGCTTCCGGCGTCGCTTGTCGGGTCGGGATGTTTCTTGCAATGTGCGAGGATTCCCGTGCTAATTGGTGCCCGACATCGTTGACCGCCACTACGGTGTCGATCAGACCCTGGCCACTGATGGAATTGCTGAACTGATCAGTCGTGTTCGCTCTGACGCCACAAGTCGTTGGGGGCACGCCATACCGGCATTCCTGACTACTTCGCGCCCCGTAACGGTGGGCCCCGCCGCCGAGCAACCTGCCCGTTGGCCGGCTGGGTGTCTCAGGCTCCACGGTGTCGGTGACGGGGAACCCGACGGCGGCGCGTGTGGGGTTGAGCAGCCGAACCAGCCCGACGCGACGTGCGACATCGAGCGGCGGGAAGGTGTGGATTCGCACATCGCCCGTATCGGCGGTCTTGGCGCCGGTGTCCACGTCCTCCACCGCCCTGGCTGTGAGGACCCTGGCGTCGCCGAGCTTGAGCGTCCTCGCCCGTAGCGGTGCAGACTCCGCACAGCCGAGGGTCAGCTTGTCGATGAGCCCGCCCAACCCCCGGTAGAAGCGCGAAGGTCGACCCATGACCGAGATCGGCCGCCGACAATCGCCTCTGAGGACCGGACCGTGAGCGCCGACTACGAGTTCGTGACGGTGTGGCGGGTGCCGGGGACCATCGCCGAGGTCAGGGACGTGCTCGGCGACGCCACGGCGCTGCCCCGGTGGTGGCCGTCGGTGTACCTCGCCGTCCGCCCCGTGCACGAGGGCGGCCCCGACGCCGTGGGCAGGGAGGTCGACCTCCACACCAAGGGCTGGTTGCCTTACACCTTGGGCTGGAGGCTCCGCATCACCGAACCGATGACCGACCAGGGTTTCGCCCTCGAGGCGACGGGCGACCTCGTCGGGTCCGGGCGGTGGACTTTCGCCCAGGACGGCCCGGAGGTCGTCGTCACCTACGACTGGCGAGTCCGGGCGGCCAAGCCTCTCCTCCAGCGGCTCTCGTGGCTGCTGAAGCCCGGCTTCGCCGCCAACCACCGGTGGGCCATGGCGCGGGGAGAGGAGAGCCTGAGGCTGGAGGTGCGCCGGCGGCGGGCACCGTCCGAGGCGGCCCGGGCAGCGATCCCGGCTCCGCCCCCCACCACGTTCCACCGGTTCACTGGCCCGGCCCGCTGGTGAAGCCTGCGCCGGCCCTCCAGCGCACGACCCGCCGCCATACGCTCACGCTCAGCACGTTCGCCTCCCACAGCTGAAGGATCTCGACAGCCAGAGCTCGGAAGCGGACGAGGTGCACCCGCCAGTCGAGCCCTCAGCGATCCACCGAAGGGTGAGGGGAGCCCAGAAAGGATCGCCGTAGTGCTAAAGGCCACGAAGATCACCGCTCTCGTCATCATCCCCGTGCTGTGCGCGGCATTCGTCATCTTGTTCTTCTTCCCGAGCCGCACCGACGAGCTGTGGGCGTGGACGATGAAGCCGGAGATGACTCCGATCAACATGGGTGCCGGCTATCTCGGCGGCGCCTGGTTCTTCACCAGGGTGGCGCTCAACAAGCACCCGAGAAGGGTGGCCGGCGGTCTCGGGGCGGCCACGATCTTCACGTTGCTCCTCGGCGTGGCCACGTTCATCCACTGGGACAAGTTCAACTACGACCACATCTCGTTCTGGGCCTGGCTTTCCCTCTACGTGGTGAGCCCTGTGCTCCTGCCCATCCTGGCTCTGGCCAACTGGCGGGCGGGCGCCGCCGACGACGAGCCTGCGGATGCGGTCGAGATCCCGGCGTGGGCGCGCACGATCCTCGCCGTCATGGGCGGCGTCACGGTCCTTGGGGCCGCCGTGGTGTTCGCCGCCCCCAGCCTGGCCGTCGACACGTGGCCCTGG
>JBBQRO010000227.1:0-5021 GCA_038214685.1 Acidimicrobiales bacterium | reverse complement strand
GGCGAACATCGCCGACTCGCCGCCGAGCGGCATGGCGCTCTCCAAGTCCACCGACGGCGGCAAAACGTGGAGCAGCGCGCTGGCCATCCCGTTCAGCTATGAGAACGCCAGGGGTGGGCCGGCCAACGCGTACTCCCAGCTAGCTGTCACACGCGAGGGATCGCTTCATATCGTGTACAACCTCAACCCCACCCCCGACATCGCCAACTACAGCGAGGTGATGCACCGGGCATCCTACGATGGTGGTCGGACTTGGACCGACGCCAAGTCCCTCGGCGACGCTGACCCCAAGCTCTACGCCGGCCAGTACTTCCCGAACCTGAGCGTGGCGCCCAACGGCCGCATCGACGTGGCATGGTTCGACACCCGCGACACGCCCGGCATGCGCTCAACTGACGTGTACTACGCGCACTCCACCGACGACGGAAAAACATGGAGCAAGAACCAGCGCATGAGCGATGTCAGCATCGACCGTCGCCTCGGCGTCTATGGGTCCGGCTACGACATCGCCGGCCAAGTCGGCATCGCGTCGACCAACGCCTACGCCCTGGTCGGATGGGACGACACGCGAAACTCCGACGAAGGCAGCAAGGCCAACATCGTCCCCGGAGGCGGCCTTCAGGACATCTACCTCAGCGCTGCGCAGTTCGAGGCCATCGGCGGCGGAACATCCTCGGCGGCGAAGGTCGTCCTAGCCGGCGTCGTGGGTCTGCTCGTTGTGGGGATCGTCCTGCTCCTGGGGGCCATGGTGACCCGGCGGGGGACAAAGGGCGACCTCTTGGCGACTACCGGATCTGAAGCCAGGAGGGCCCGCACCAAGGTCAGCTGATTGACCGACCGCTTCGACGCCGTCCACCAACTAGTGCCAGTTGCCTTTCCGCCCGGCCCGGCGCCCGACCGCTCTTCTTCCGGGCCGCAGGGCGATCCCACGCGGAACGCCGAGGGCCGGCATGCCGCAAACCTCCGTCGGTTTCTATCGTCTACGAGACATGCCCAGATGTCGCCACCGGCTCTGCGGGGCCCCTGACCGGCAGGCACCTGACGCGTCCGCCGATGGTCGGGATCGCCCGTCGACTGACCGCGCAGCAACACCGTACGTTCGTCAATTCGTTCTCTCACTGATCCGATCGCGAAAGGGGGCGAAGGCGACGCTCCACGATCCTTAGGACTACGAGCACGCCCGGCACGTACGTCGAACAAAAGGCGAGCAGCAGCTGCCAACCTAAGCCGGCGCTGACCGTGACGGCGATCGCCGTGACGAAGATGGCTGCGCCAAGGACAAGGACTATCATGCGCATCCGGACCACTTCGGGGTCGTCAAGTTGAGAGACGATCGCTTCGAACATCTCACGAGTGCTCTCCGATGCGATCCGGTCGTCGCTCAATGTGCTCCCGCTCCTTGGATTAGTGCCATGGCACGATCATAGGTTGAGAATACCCATCTATGGCATCGATCGGTTGAACCGGCGGCCGCGATAACTGCGGAACTCGACGCCAGAATCGATACAGCACAGTAGCAACTTCATTCACCGTCAAACACATGGAGATGTACGAATCCGGAAAGTCCTCGCTCGTTTTGTACGTAACCATTCACGTACCCGGCTTCAGGCTGCGTGAGATGGCATCCACGGGTCGCCGTTGAAGAGGCGGGTGAGGGCGTCGAGCGCGTTGACGTCGTGCTTGCGGGTGGTGGAGAGGTAGCTGCGGACGTGGGCGAAGCGCTCGGCACCGGCCGTGCTGCGGAAGCAGGAGGAAATCTTGCGGTGGATTTTCACCGGCCGCAGGTCGCGCTCGGCTTGATTGTTGGAAAAGCCGACCTCGAGGTCGTACATGTAGCGCAGGATCGGCTGGCGGTGGGTGGCGAAGGCGGTGGCCAGGTTGAACGAACGGCGCTGGTAGTAGCCCCGCTTGCGTCCGTGGGCTGGATCGGGGTTGGCGGCGAGCCCGTCGGCGACGAGGCGGTCATAACGAGCGGCGAAGGATCGCTGGTAGGCGGGGGCGAGTTGGCGGAGGCCGCGCCGACGGGCATCGTCGCAGGCGGCGTTGATCTCCACCAGGAGCGCGGCGAGGCCGGCCGCCCAGGCGGTCTGGGTGGCGACGAGGGCGACATCGGCGAGATCGCGTACAAGATGCGCGCCGCACAAGCCGTGCTTGGCCGACTTCAGCTTCCAGTACAAGGCCAGTCGGTCGTGCACGATGACCCCCCGGTAGCCGATGAGCACCCCGGCGGAGACGATGGCGTCGGTCCCCCTGGTCACCGAGGCGTGGATCAGGGTGAACATGGAGGTGGACACGACGTGCATCCAGCACGTGGCCGTCCCGATCCGGTCGGTGGTCTCATCGGCGTGCAGCACTGGCAGCCTCCGCAGGAGGGCCACGAGAGCAGCGATGAAGCCGCCCAGGCGCCGGCCGGCCTCGGAATAGATGGCATCGACGGTCCCCGTCGACAGCTTCACGCCGAACAGGTCGGCCATGGCCTCGGCTGTCCGCTGCACGGGGACGTGCTGGCGTGCGAGCAGGTAGACGACGATGGCCCGCACCCGGGGCCCATAGGACACCGGGGCGCGGACGCCGTCGGGAAAGGACGCCGTCGTCGTCTTCCCGCAGCAGTTGCACAGTCGAGTCTGGGCCCGGTGCTCGCTCACCACCGGGGTGGGGACGGGGATGTCGATCACCTGGCGGCGCTGGTGGGCGAGCACCTCGGCGTCGGCCAGGCTGGCGCCACATCCTCCGCAAGCGGAGGGCGCGTGCTCGATGACCTCGTCTGGATGCTCGGTCATTTCCAGGGAGCTGCCCTTGGTCCCAGGCTGCTTTCCTGGCCGCCTCTTCCCGCCGGAGCGGGCCTTCTTCTCTTGGCGTTCCTTGGCCTGGCGGGCCCGTTCCGCTACCGGGTCACGAGATGGCGGCTTGGAGGAGTTGCCGGAGTTCTTCGCCGCATCAGACCGCAGACGAGCGTTCTCCGCCACCAATCGCTCGTGGTCAGTCGCCAGTGCCTCGATCCGGGCGAACAGCTCGACGACCAGCGCCACCAACTGAGCGTGCTCCAGGCCAGCCACCTCGTCGGCCGGCATGGACGGCGGAGGGGATTGCGGCGGCTTGGCGCCGGCGGGGCCGGAAGGAGATGAGATCTGAGATCTTCACACGCCCAACGGCCCAGCTGGTGGACCCACCCGAGTCGGTACCTGAATGGTTACTTTTGTACACACGTCCATTTGGGGCATCTGCGGGGACGGCACGCCGGGGAGCGGACTCCGCTATCAGGGAGGGTGCGACAGTTTCGATGTGACGGGCGAGGGCAGCCACCAGGGTGGGCATGTCCTTGCAGCCCTTCACCCGCCTGAAGCTTCGCTCGGCGTTGAGCATCCCTGCTGCCACCCAGCGCTTGATCATCTTGCCGTCCCGCCAGCGCTTCAAGTTGGCGGCGGTGCTGCGGGTGATCGAGATATCGACTCGATGGCGTTGGTGTTGGTGAGCGTCCGGGCCAGGCGATCGGAGAGCCCGAGGCGGCGGACGGTGAACATGTCCTCGAGTCCCTCCCGCAGGCTGGCGGCAGCGTCGGGGTAACGGTCCTCCAGTGCCTTGACCAGCTCCTTGGCCGCCCGCAGGCCGGCGATGGGATCACGGTTGTTGAAGGCCCTGGCCAGCCTGGCGTCAACGAAGCGCTGCTGGTCCTTGGGCAGGTGGTCGGTAACATTCCGGCGCTTATGCAGGGTGCATCTCTGGATCAGGGCGCCCTCGCCGAAGACCTTGGCCACGCCGCCAGCGAGGGCCTTGGACCCGTCGAGAAGCAACGAAGAGCAGCCCGCCCGACGCGTCGAAACCTCGGGCGAAGAGGTCGGCCATCAGGCTGGTGACGCCGGTCTTGTTCTCCGTTTCTCCCAGCCACAGGCCCACCGGAACCTTGGTCCCGTCGGTGCAGATGGCCAGGGCCACCACGCAGCACTGACCGGCGAACATCACGCCGTCGATCATCATGGCCGCCACTGAGGGGGCCACCTGGGCAATGATCCACCCGGCATTTCGGGGATGAGAGGCAATATCCCCGAATCGTGCAGGCGGCAGCGCCCTGACTGAGCTGAGTGGCCGTGTTGGTTTGCTGGCAGCGATCGGTGTCGCCTACCGGTGTTGCGACACCCTGGGGATCCCTCGGCCCGAAGTGATTGCAGCATCCGACGCGGCGGCCTCCGACGGAGTGGCAACATCGTTGAGCGGCCGGGAGGCCGGTGGCGGCCTCCCCCGTCGGGCCCGTCAGGGGTCACCGCCTCCGCGCTCGTCACACCTCCTCGGACGGCCAGCGACGCGCCCACTCAACTGAGACGTAGGGGAAGCGGGCGACAGCATCGGCACCGGGTCGGAGCTCGACCAGGTCGAGTACCTCGAGGCCATTTGCCCGGAGCAGCCGAATTATCTCGCCGTGCGAGATGTGGAACTCCACCGCGGGTGAGTCAGGCTAGTCGAAACGATGCATCTCGAACTGCGGTCTCAGGAGCGCGGTCTCGGCAGGCAGATCGTCGTCATCGGGGACACAGAGCATCAGGAGAACGGCGTTGCCGAGGAATACGAGGTTTCCGCCCGGTCTCAGGAGGCGGGCCGCCTCGGGGATCCATCGGTAGGGGTCGGCCCAGATGCCGCTCCGTACTCGGAAATGACGACGTCAAACGATGAGCTCCGGAGCGGGACTTGCTCACCGGCTGCCAGCACGAGCGGGAAGTGCAGGTCGAACTCGTGCTGGAGCAGGCGAGCGGTTCGGAGCTGGGCGTCGGTCGGATCAACGCCGATCGCGCGTGCGCCGCGACGGGCACGCCACGCCGACACGTAGGCGGTCCCGCATCCCAACTCCACGGACGTCGGCTCCTGCTGTCTCCCGAAGCAACTACACCTCGGACTCGGGAACACTCCAGATGCCCCAGGTCGGTTCCACCTGTGCCCACCCCCGTCGGCCCGCGTCGGCCCAGCGGATTGCGTCCGCTTCCCAGTGGGCGCGATTTCGGCTGATCGAGTCGTCCACGCCCTCCATTGTC
>JBBQRO010000226.1:0-5026 GCA_038214685.1 Acidimicrobiales bacterium | reverse complement strand
ACGCATACCGCGTCTGTCGATCCGGGGGGACCGACGGCCGGACTGGCAGGTCAGCAGGAAGCTGCTGGCGGTTGGGGGATCCAAGGTGCTGTACCTGAGCGCTGCGCTGGTCGGGGTCATCGTCGGCGCCGCCTACTCCTTGATGGCGGTGAGCCTGACGCTGATGTACCGCTCGACGGGGATCCTGTCCTTCGCGCACGCTGCCTTCGCGATGGTTGCTGCGTACCTGTACGCGGACTTCGGCTCGAAGGGTTGGCCGCTCCCGGTGGCTGCCGCCGTCGCCACGCTCGTGACCGTGGCCTACGGCCTGCTGGTGGAGCGGCTCGTCATCCGGAGGGTTCGGGCCGCCAACTCCACCATGAAGCTCATCGCCACCCTGGGGGTCCTGCAGTTCACGGTCGCGTTGATCGTCCTCGCCTACGGCTCCGACCTCGGTGTACCAGCCGAGCCGCTCCTCCCCGCTCGCAACATCGAGATGTTCGACATCCTCGTCAGCTACCAGCAGCTCGCGGTGGTCGGCGTGTCCGTCATCGCCGCCGCCGCACTTGCCGCCTTCCTGGCGCGCACGAAGTTCGGGCTCGCCGTGCGCGCTGTCCCCCAGAACGCCGAGTCAGCCCGGCTCATGGGCATCTCGCCCGTCGACGTCAGCCGTTTCAACTGGGCGCTCGGGTCGCTCCTGGCCGCGCTGACCGGGGTTCTCGTCGCCCCCACCACCTTCGTCAACGTCGGCACCTTCCCCTTGCTGCTGCTCAAGGCGCTCACCGCGTGCCTGTTCGGCGGTCTGGTCTCGCTGCCCCTGACCTTCGTGGGCGGTCTGGTCGTCGGGGTCGTCGAAAGCGAGTTCCAGCTCCAGTTCTCCGCAGTGGGCGCCAACAGCCTCGGCGTGCTCGGCTTGGTGGTCGCTCTCCTGGTCTTCCGCAAGACGTGGGCGGCCGAAGTCCCACCAGAGGTCGTGTTCCCCACGAGCCCGGGCCGGGTCCGCCGAAGGTTGAACGAGGTGGGAACGGCCACCGTCACCGGGTTGGTGGAGGTGATCCGCCCCTACCGCCTGATGGTGTTCGCCTTGGCCGCATTCGCCTTGCTGGTGCTGCCGACCGGCAGCGAGTACTGGGCCTTCGTCGGAGCTCGCGCGCTCTTCTACGTGATCCAAGCGCTCAGCCTCGTGCTGCTCGTGGGCTATTCCGGCCAGGTCTCGCTGATGCACGGTGCCTACGTCGGCATCGGGGCGTTCACGGTCTCGTTCCTGGTCCATGGCCACGGGTGGCCGCTCGAGGTGGCCATCCCGGTGGCGGCGCTCGCCGGCGTGCCCATGGGCGCTCTCGTGGGCCTGCCCGCGCTGCGGCTCTCCGGGCTGCAGTTCGCCATCGCTTCGCTGGCCTTCTCCGGTGCCGCCGCCAGCTGGCTCTTCCAGCAACCCCAGCTGTCGCGGCAACTGCCCAGGGGCACCCTCTTCGGCGTCGACCTGTTCGAGACCCGGAACCTCTACCTGTTCATGTTGCCGGTGACGGTGGCGATCTACGCGCTCGTCTGGAACATCCGTCGCTCCACCTACGGCGCCCTGCTGCTCAGCGCCCGGGACTCGCCCAGCACGGTCGCTCACTTCGGCGCCAACCCCCGCCGGGCCCGGATGTCTGCGTTCCTCATGGCGTCGTTCATCGCGTCTCTCGGGGGCGCGTTCTGGGGCGTGCTGCTCACCCGGTTCGGTGCCGAGATGTTCTCCTTCGGGCTCTCCATCTCGCTGCTGCTCTTCACCGTCCTCGCCGGTTCGCAGTCGCTCGCCGCACCCGTGCTGGTCGGGCTCCTGTTCGGCGTCGTGCCCAGCCTCCTGCAGGGTGAGGCCGGAACCGAAGCGAGCGCGTGGCCTGATCTCATCTCCGGAGTCCTGGTGGTGATGGTGGTGGCGAGCCGGCCAGAGGGCCTGGCCTCGCTCCTGCGACGGCCACGGTCGGCGGCCGCCGGCAGCCCCCACGGGATGCGCGACCCCGTGCTCGCCCGTGGCCGCTTCGCGCGCGCCCTGGTGCGCCCTGCTCCTGCTGTGTCCCATCCCAACGGCCACAACGGGCGGCGAGCCGAGCCCGCCACTGACGCCCAGCAGCCCATCCCGACCGGGAGCCTTCCATGATCACGATGTTCCGTTCATCATCACGGAGCCGACACGGCTCCCGTGCCGGCCGCTCGGGGGCGCGCGTGCTGGCGGCGTTGGCCGTGCTCTGCTCGATGCTGTCCTTGCCCCTGGCCGGGCAGGGAGCAGCTGCAGAGACACCGCCGTCGATCTTCGACATCCGGGTCGACGCGGCACCCTTCGTCAACGAGCTGGCCGCCGTCACGGTCATCCCGCTGCCGCTCGGCAACGGCGTCGCGCGCAGCTCCGTCTCCATGAACTCCCAGCCCTTCGTGATCTCCCAAGCGGCCGTGGCGTACTCGCCGCTCGGGGAGACCCTGCTCGCAGCCGAGCCAGAGGCCGCTCGCCTCGCCTTCTGCACCTCGTACTTCCCCACCGGACCTGGCAACCCGGGCGAGGCCAGCTGCGGTGGCGGTGGTGTTCTTCCCGGGGACGTCGGCGTGGAAGCTGGCAGCGGCCACACCGTCACCACGGGCGAGGCCGACGACCCCACCACCCTGGTGTCGGAGTCGTCCGCCAGGGGCGTTGGGGTGTCCGGGGCTGCAGCTGGGCTCGCTGCTGCGGTGACCGTCGGCAGCGTCTCCTCGGCCGCGGTGTCGAAGGCCGTCGACGACCGCATGACCGCGGCGGGGTCCACTGCTCTCGACGACATCGAGATCGCCGGTGTCCTCACGATCCGATCGATCCGATCGACGGTGAGCGGCGCCCTCAGTGGTGAGGCGGGCGGGTCGGCCGCTGAGCAGGATCTCAACGTCGCCGGAGCCACCGTCGCAGGCCAACCCGTCGAGATCGACGAGGAAGGCGTGCATGCCGTTGGGCAACCCCCCACGCTCGTCCCGGGGCGGGATCAGGCCGAGGTCGACGAGGCGTTGGCTGCTGCCGGGGTGCGGGTCGCCCTCGTCCCGGCGCCCGAACCGACCCTGAGCGACGACGGTACGAAGCTGCAGGCATCGTCTGGGACGTTGCGGATCGACTTCGACAACTTCCAGACCGGTGTCCTCACCCGGTTCGACCTCGGTACCGCCAACCTGGTGATGCAAGCGAGCCGGTCGAACCCCATGCCTGCGGTCACGCCCACCGGGGCTGACATGGTCGCCGCGCCCGATGCCGATGCCGGTGCCGCACCCGAACTTCCCGGCCGGAGCGCACCTGGGCTGTCCACGCCTTCCGGCACCCGGGCGAGCGCGCCAGCTCCGCCGGCCGCGCCGCAACCGGGCGCCAGCGCGGGGTCGCCGACCCGGGAGGTCACACAGGTCGCGCTGACGAGCGGCCCGGTGGATGACTGGGACCTGGCGTACGTCCCGTTCGCACTGATGATGCTCGCCCTGCCGTTCGCACTGAGCGCTCGCCGCTCCTCCATCCCTTCGAGGTGACCCAGCCATGCAGACCACTGTCGACCCCAAGCCATCCATCCCCGATCATCCCTTGGCGCCGAGGGCGGTCGAACGTACGAGCGACACCCGATGGCAGCGGCCGTCCTCGTCTCTGCCTCGCCTCGACTGGCGCCAAGCGCTCGGCGGCGTGCTGGTCGCCCTGGGGAGCCTGGCGATCGTCATCGCCTGGTGGCAGATCAGCGGCACGCCACACCCGGGGGAGCAGATGCCGTCGTTGGCCTCCGGTGGCCTTGGTGGCGCCGCGCTGATCGGCCTCGGCGTGCTCCTCTTCAACTCCTTCGAGCACACCGAGGACCGAGCGGCGCTCGCTGCCGTGCTCGACCGGCTGGACGAGGTCGAGGCCCGTGTCGAGATGGGAGAACGCCAGCTCCTGGCCGAGCTCGCCGCGATCGCCGCCCTGGTGCAGGGGGCCGGACGACGTCCGCTGGTCGCTGACGACTCGAACCAGCGAGCGCACCACGATGACCCGGTGGGAGCCAACGGTCCTCCGCCGCGGGCCCGTACCGCTCGCCAGACCAGGACCAGCCGTTGACTGCCGATGGTCCGCTCCTCGTGGTCGACGACGTGACCGTCCGCTTCGGAGGGCTGGTCGCCAACGACGCCGTGCAGCTCCAGATCGAGCGCGGCCGGGTCACCGGCCTGATCGGGCCGAACGGTGCCGGCAAGACCACGCTGTTCAACGTCATCACCGGGGCACAGGCGCCGACGAGCGGTCGGGTACGCCTGAGCGGTGAGGACATCACCGACTGGGACCGCGAGCACCGGGCCAACGCCGGCATCGCCCGCACGTTCCAGAACCTCTCACTGGTCGACTCCCTGTCAGCCCTCGACAACGTGACGATCGGTCTCGGGCGGTTCCGCGGCGTCGGGATGCTTGGGTCCATGACGATGTCGGGGCGCGTGCGGCGCCACGACCGGGAGCTGCGTGCCGTGGCCCGAGAAGCCCTGGCCTTCGTCGAGCTGGTCGACGTCGCTGACGTGACCACCGGAGACCTGTCCTACGGTCATCGACGTCGTCTCGAGCTCGCCCGGGCCCTGGCCATGGCGCCGACGCTGCTGCTCCTGGACGAGCCGTCGGCCGGCATGGGACCGCGCGAAACCGACGAGCTCATCGACATCGTGGCCCGAGCCCGAGACGAGCTGGGTGTCAGCGTGCTGCTCGTCGAGCACGACATGGCTGTCGTCCGAGCGCTGGCGTCCGACACGACGGTGCTGGAGTTCGGCAGCGTCATTGCCCGCGGCGACACCGCGTCGGTGCTTCGAGACCCTCGGGTGGCCGAGGCCTACCTGGGCAAGCGGGAGACGTCGCATGCTGCTTGAAGCCCAGGACATCCACGTGTCGTACGGCCAGATCCCTGCCGTGCGCGGCGTGGATCTCGAGATCGACGACGGCGAAGCCGTCGCGGTGCTCGGCCGGAACGGAGCGGGGAAGACCACGACCATGCGGGCCCTGGCCGGGCTCATGCCCGTCGAGCAGGGTCGCATCCTCCACGCCGGCGAGCCGATCGAG
>JBBQRO010000225.1:0-5038 GCA_038214685.1 Acidimicrobiales bacterium | reverse complement strand
TTCAAGACCGACGCCGTCAAGCCCGGCCTGCTGGTCGGCATCGCCACGATCACCGTCAACACGAAGTGATCCTCGCCTGACTGAGTAGTGCACTGACCACGACACGAACCCCCGGCGCTTTCGCCGGGGGTTCGTGTCGTTTCGTGGTCAGCTACGACCAACCGTCTCAGCGCGGGGCTTCGGACCCTCGGTCCGGTCGCACCGAGCCGACCAGAGCCTCCAATCGATCCGCCGCGGCTTCGGCCGCAGACGGCTCAGCCCTCAAACGCTCGCCCAAGGCCGCCGCCCGCTCGATGGTGTCGGGCTCGAGCAACGTACCCAAACCCCGCTCCAGTGCGGCGGCGTCGAGCTGGGCGAACGGCACATGCGCACCGACCCCGAGCCTCGTCAGGTGGGTTCCCCAGAAGGGCTGGTCGGCAAAGACCGAACAGATCAGGGTCGGCAGCCCGGCGGACAGGCTCGCCGTGGTGGTCCCGATGCCGCCGTGATGGACCGCGGCGCGGCAACGGGGCAACAGGCTCTCGTGGTCGACGGCCCCCACCACCAAAACGTCGTCAGACTCCGAGGACGCCAACTGGCTCCACCCGGCACTCACTACCGCCCGCAACCCCAACCGGCGGCTTGCCGTGGTGACCATGTCGAGGGTGGCGACCGGGTTCGCGATCGGCATACTGCCCATCCCGACGTATACCGGGGCCTCGCCCGCCGCCAGCCACTCCTCCAGTCGTCCGCCGACCGGCGCATCTGCGAGCTCGCGCCGCAGCTCCGGACTAGGCACCGGCACCCCGATGAGCGGACGACGTGGGCCGTAGTCCGAGATGCCCGACACGAGTGAGGGGCTGTAGGCCTGCAACTCCAGGCGGCCCCCGTCCACCAACTTCCGGGCAGTCGGTGTCGGATCGGCAGGCAGACCGAGCTCCTGGCGGAACATGGCTACCTCACCCGACACGCCTTTCCACCAAACTCGGTCGAAGAGTGCGCCCGTGGCCCGATTGAGGGGCCCCGGCAGTCTGCGGGTCGTCACCATGAACTGCGGGAAGGCCCTCGTGCGTCGGTACGGCGCGCTGTGCAGCGACGCGTAGGGGGCGCCCAGCTTCTCCGCCATCGGCAGTGCGAGGTCCTCCGCCAGGATTCCACCCACGATCAGCTCGGCGCCGTCGGCCATCTCCTGCAGCTCACGCATCGTTTCGGGGAACACGCTCGTGGACACCGCCATCATCTCGTCCATGAAGGTGCGTACATCACCCGCCGCCAGCCAGCGCTGTCCCTCCGCGGACTCCATGAAGGCTTGGGTGTCCGGGCCGAAGCTGCTCGACCGCAGCCCACACCGCAGGCCGGTGTCCACCAGGTTGGGAGGCACCCCCAGGGAGACGTCGTGTCCTCGGCGGGCGAGCTCGGCGCCCACCACCACCATGGGTTGAACGTCACCGCGGGTTCCGCTGGTGACGAGGGCGATCTTCATAAGTGCTCCATTCCCGAAAGGTGTGGTTCTACACCGCTGGTTCTGCCATGGTCGGTCCACGGTGGCTGCCGAAACATCCGTCACTGCGGCGTACTTCACTCACTGTCCGCGCCCAACTGCTCCAGGCGACCCTGCGAAGCGGCCTGCACCAGCTCGCGGCGCGAGGAGATCCCCAACTTGGCCAGGACATGGCCGACGTGGGTCTGCACCGTGCGTCGGGAGACCACCAGCAGGTCGGCGATCTCGGGGTTGGAGCGGGCCTCCGCGGCCAGGCGGGCCACCCGCACCTCGGTCGGGGTCAGCGACTCCCACCCCGAGCGCGGACGCGACCGACTCCCCCGCACCCCGGTGACCAGCCCGGCCGCACGAAACTCCGCCCGCAGCCGGGCAAGCTCCGCCGTCGCCTGCAGATCGCCCCAGATACCGAGCGCCTCATGAGCACAGGACCTAGCCTCCTCACAGCGGTTGGCCGCCACCAGGAGTAGCGTTGCTTCGGCGGCAGTGTTGGCGATGTCGGGGCGTCGCAACGACCGCCTCGCCTCCCGCAGACCCTCCAGCAAGAGCTCCGGGTCGCCTTCGGCCAGCCCCCGCGCGCGCAGGGACCACGACTTCAGGCTCGGCACCCCTACGTTGCGTGCCGCGGCCGCCTCAGCGAAGGCGACCACCGACTTCACAATCTCTAAGCAACCAGACCCACGGGCGAGCCGGACGACCGTGGGTGCGAGTGGTGCCTGGTCGACCGCCAGCCCCAGGGTGTCGAGGTCGGCCCACAACGCGATCGCCGCACGGGCGGCCTCCGCGACCGCGCCCTCCCGCTCCAGGACCATCATCTCGAGACGGACCGTCCCGCCGCTCTCGAAGTTCGGGGTGCCGTCCTCGACGAGCCGGACCGCCTGCTCGAGATGCGGCCGGGCCGCGGCAGGTCCCTCCCGGTGCAGAGCCACGTGGGCCCGCACCAACGGGGGTTCGACCCAGGCCCGGGCACCGATCTCGCGGGCCAACATCTCCCCGGCCTGCGCGTCCGCCAATGCGGCATCCCAGGCGCCGCGCGCCAGGTGCTGGCCGGCCCCGGTCACCAACATCAGTTGGAGGTAGTTGTCATCGCCCAGCGACTGAGCGGTCCGTACGCCGGAAGCAGAGATCTCGGCCGCCTCCTGATGTCGATCGCTCTGGTAGGCGGCGAAGCCGGCGGTCCCGTGGGGGTACATGGCATAGGACAGTCGATCACCGCTGCCCTCGGCCATCCGCAGGGCCCGTTGGGCGACCGTGGCGTACTCCTTGAGCTCAAGGAGGTCGTGCAGCCCGAAACTGACCATGCACAGGGCATTGGCCTCAGCCGAGGCCTCACCCCCTTCCCGAGCGAGCTCCACGGCCTTTCGGCCCATCTCGAGGACACAGCGGGAGTCGAGGTAGAAGGCAGGCCCCAGCCTGATCCGCGCGGCCGCCCGTCGAGCTGCGGTCTCCGCGTCCGACGAGACGGCACTGCGCGCCTCGCCCAGGACGCGGTAGCACTCCAGCACCGCGATCTGACTCGGCGTGACCTCGCCCGATCGCACAGCGGCCCCGAAGAGGTCGGCGTCGAAGACCCCGGCAGCCAACGCGGCGTGGGTGAGCATCTCCCACAACCTGGGGGCATCGGGCGGGTTCGCCCCCACCTCCAACAAATCACGACAGGTCTCCATGGCCTCGCTCAACCGCCCGGCCGCGAGCAGCGCGCCCGCCCGATCAGCTCGGAGCTCGCGCCGACGTGGGTCAAGGGGGTTCAGTCCCTCCAACGCTGCGTCGAGGAGTGCCACGGCCAGTCCGGGCCCTTGATCCAACACCCGGTGGGCCGAGGCTCGCAGCCGGTCCACGTAGGAGCAGTCATCGCTGCGCACCGAGCGCAACAGGTGCTCGGCCACCACCACCGGCGAAGCGCCGGCGGCGTCGAGACATCGGGCGGCGTCCTCGTGGGCCGACAACCGGACCGGCGTTGGCACCGCCTCGTAGACGGCCTCGCGGACCAGGTCGTGGGTGAAGACCAGCTTCTCTCCATCCACCGTCAGCAGTCCGGCGCGGCCCAACTCCTCGATGATCGGCATCAACTCGGTGGTGGCGCGGCCGGTGAACGCGACGAGCTCGACCACCGGGAAGCGGCCACCCAACACGGCGCACTGGTGCAGCAGGGTTCGCGCTTCCAGGGTGAGGAAACCCAGCCGGCTCAAGATCGAGGCGGCCACCGAACTCGTCCAATCTTCCCCCACCAACTCCATGCGCCCGTCCAGCGAACGGCGCAGCGCCCCGGAGGCCTGCATCGCAGACACGAGCTCCCGCACCATGGCCGGGTTGCCACCGGCGCGGCGTACCTCCCGCTGGAGACCGGGTCCCGGCGGCAGCCCGATCTGGTGGGTGACCTGCTTGACGACGGCCTCGTGGGGGAGCGCCTGAAGTTCGAGGACGCACGAGGTTCCGTTCAACGACGTCACCCAGGAGTCGACCTCCGGCCGCCGCGGGGTCGGCCGGGCCGTGGCCAGGACCGCCACCGAGGAGATCTCGTGCCCTCTGGCCAGCCGGGCCAGGACGGCGAGGCTGCCGACATCGGCCCACTGCAGGTCCTCCAGGACCAGCATGGTCTGACCTCGCGCCGAGACCCGGTCGAGCACCTCCAGCCACAGCTCGACGCTGGCAACTCTGCCGGTCGGGGGCCAATCCACCAGCCCGCTGACAGCTTCGGCCAGTACGGCGAACGGTTGACCCATCTCCAACTCACGCGCGGACCCGCGCACCAGTCGCCACGATCCGGCTGCCCGTTTGCTCAACTCAGCGGCCAACGCAGACTTCCCGATGCCGGGTGGACCATGAATGAGTACCTCGGGGGCGGGACCGGTCAGGGCAGCCAAGCCCGCGACAAGTTCGTCACGTCGCCCGACGAGCACATCGCGCGACGACCTAGTCGTTACACCCATTATCGGAGTATGTGCGCGGGCCGCGCCCCATGGCGAGGCTTTTTCACGCATTTTCGGACGCGGTTTTTGATCTACGCCATGGTGGCGGATGTCTGCGCCACCGTCTGGCGCAGACAGTTGTTCTCCGACCACCTCTCGGGTCGAGCGACACAGGAGACGACATGTACACCGGTTACGAAGGACAACTGGCCTGCCAGCAGAGGGCCGACGTCCGAAAGGCCGCCACCGAGCGCCGCTTGGTTCGCGAGATCCGACAGGCCAAGCGGTCTGAGCCTCGTCCGACCCCGAGTGTCGCTGCCTGGGCCAGGGGACTCCTCGGTCACCTGCACCTCCCCCACCCGAAGGTCGTCGGATGAGGGGTCCCGACTGCCTGCGCAGACGGGTTGGCGGCACCCCACCAACCGCCACCGCTCAGAGCTTCGGGAACAACCGGTCGGCCCGCTCACCGATCTCGAGGGTCGACTTGGCTCGGCCCACGATCGACCTGTCAGGTCGCCCCACCACCTTCAGGTCCTTCTCCGGGTAGTCGAACTGCGAGAGCACGTAGCGGATCGCCTCGAGCCGGGCGCGCTTTTTGTCGTTGCTCTTGATCACCGTCCACGGTGCGTGGCGGGTGTCGGTGTAGAAGAAC
>JBBQRO010000224.1:0-5162 GCA_038214685.1 Acidimicrobiales bacterium | reverse complement strand
CTCGCCGATCTTGTAGGTCTTCCCGGTGTAATAGAGGATGCGCTCGGTGGTGGTGGTCTTGCCCGCGTCGATGTGGGCCATGATCCCGATGTTGCGGGTCCGGGCCAGCGGGAACTCTCGAATAACAGGTGCTTCAGCCATGACTTCTTCTTCTCTCCATGACACCGGCCGGGCGCAGCGCGCCCGGCCGGTGAGACAACTCAGACGTGGGGTTTACCAGCGGTAGTGAGCGAATGCCTTGTTCGACTCGGCCATCTTGTGGACGTCGTCCTTGCGCTTCACCGACGACCCGGTGGTGTTGGAGGCGTCGAGCAGCTCATTGGCCAGGCGCTCGGCCATGGTCTTCTCCCGGCGCTGGCGGGAGTAACCGACCAGCCAGCGGATGGCCAGGGTGGAGGCCCGGCGGGGCTTGACCTCGATCGGCACCTGGTAGGTGGCGCCACCGACCCGGCGGCTCTTGACCTCGAGTTGGGGCTTGACGTTGTCCATGGCCCGCTTGAGGGTGGCAACCGGCTCAGCGCCGGTCTTGTCCTTGATGATTTCGAGGGCGCCGTAGACGATCCGCTCGGCGGTTGATCGCTTGCCCCGTACCAGCACCTTGTTCACGAACTGGGTGACGAGGACCGACCGGTAGATCGGGTCGGGCATGAGCTCGCGCCGCGGCGGCGGGCCTTTCCTGGGCATCTCTAACCCTTCTTGGCGCCGTAGCGGCTACGGGCCTGCTTGCGATCGCGGACGCCGGAGGCGTCGAGCACGCCACGGATGATCTTGTAGCGGACCCCGGGCAGGTCCTTCACCCGGCCGCCACGCACGAGCACGATCGAGTGCTCCTGCAGGTTGTGGCCGACGCCGGGGATGTAGGCGGTGACCTCTTGGCCGGTAGTGAGCCGGACACGGGCCACCTTGCGGAGGGCCGAGTTCGGCTTCTTGGGCGTGTGCGTGTAAACACGGGTGCACACCCCTCGGCGCTGCGGGGCGCCTTTGAGAGCCGGGGTCTTGGTCTTTTCGGACTTCGACGCGCGGCCCTTACGGACGAGCTGGGCGATGGTGGGCACGAAGGACGATCTTAGCGGTTCGCCATCACCTGCATTGACGGGCAGCTGATGAGGCGGCGGGCGGCGGTGACCAGAACGTGGTCGTGGACGACTGCGGTGGCATATGACTATGGGCGTTGTACACTTCGGGAATGGGTGACCGGGAAGTGATGGCCAGCGCGTTCCGGCAACAGTGCCTCTCGCTGCTCGACCAGGTCGAGCGCACGAAGGCCCGGATCGTGATCACCAAGCGGGGTCGGCCGGTCGCCCGGCTCGTCCCCCTCGACGACTCCGAGACGCCGGCGCCGTTGCTGGGTAGCGTCCGCCTCCTGGCGGACGACGACGAGGTGTACTTCTCGACGGGCGAGTCCTGGTCTGCCGGTGGGTGACCCCGCCGGCCCGAGAGGCCGGTTCCCAGGGGAGATCGGACGATGATCGTGCTGCTCGATACCCATGCCATCCTCTGGTGGCAGGCCGATAGCGGGCGGCTCTCGGCCCGGGCGGCGCGTGAGATCGCCCGGGCCGACACCGTGCTCGTCAGCCCCGTGTCCTGCTGGGAGATCGGCATCCTCCTCGACAAGGGGCGGATCGCCCTCGACCGGGATGTCCAGCACTGGGTCCGCGATCTCCTCGCCCAGGATGGCGTCACACCGGCCCAGCTCACACCAGAGGCTGCAACTGCCGCAGCGCTGCTCCGACGCGACGGGTTCCACGGCGACCCCGCCGACCAGCTCCTCTACGCGACCTCGGCGGCCCACGCCGCCGGCTTCGTCACCAAGGACGAGACGATCCACGCCTTCGCCCGCGGCCGCCGGGACGTCACTGCCATCTGGTGACGCCTGCGGCACCTGGAGCGGGCCGGCGTTCGCCGGGAGCGCTCCAGGTGCTTCCGCGGACTAGCCGGCGATGTCCGGGGCGGTGCCGAAGAAGCTCTCTTCGTCCTCACTCGGACGCTCCGGGGCGACGGTGAGGGTGGTGCCCTCCATGGCGTCGGGGTCGCGGCCCACGTTGGCCAGCCAGGCCGCCGGGTCCTGGACGTCGGAGGAGTAGTAGGGCAGAGGCTGGTACTCCGGCGCCTGGATCTCCAGGCCCCGGTAGCGGAGCATGCCGGTCCCGGCCGGGATGAGCTTCCCGATGATGATGTTCTCCTTGAGACCGAGGAGCTGATCGCGCTTGCCCTCGATGGCCGCCTCGGTCAGCACCCGGGTGGTCTCCTGGAACGACGCCGCCGACAGCCACGACTCGGTGGCGAGCGACGCCTTGGTGATGCCCATGAGCTCGGGGCGACCCTCGGCCGGCGTCTTGCCCTCCTGAACGAGCGCCCGGTTGATCTCGGCGTACTGCCGGGACTCCACCCGCTCCCCGGGAAGCAGATCGGACTCGCCGGGCTCGGCCACCAGCACCCGCTTGAGCATCTGGCGGACGATCAGCTCGATGTGCTTGTCGTGGATAGACACGCCCTGGGGCCGGTACACCTGCTGGACCTGGTCGACCAGGTACTGCTGGGTCTCCCGGATGCCCTTGATCTCGAGCAGCTCCTTGGGGTCCTTCGGCCCCTCGACCAGGGCGTCGCCGGCGATGACCTCCTGGCCCTCGGTTACGAGCAGGCGAGCCAGATCCCTGTTCGAGATCGGGTAGGCCTCCTCGCTGCCGTCGTCGCCGACGATGGTGACCGTGCGGCCCTTCACGTCGTCGTCGACCATGCGGACCACGCCCGATGTGCGGGCCAGGATGGCCTTGCCCTTGGGCGTCCGGGCCTCGAACAGCTCGACCACCCGCGGCAGGCCGTGGGTGATGTCGGTCTGAGCGATGCCGCCGGTGTGGAAGGTGCGCATGGTGAGCTGCGTGCCCGGCTCGCCGATGGACTGGGCGGCGATGACGCCGACCGCCTCGCCGAGCTCGATGTCACGCCCCGTGGCCAAGGACCGGCCGTAGCACATGGCACAGACGCCGTGGGTGGCCTCGCAGTTGAGGACCGACCGCACCCGCACCCGGTTGACGCCGGGGTCGTCGCGCATGGCGGCGATCTCGACGTCGGTGGCCTCGGTGCCGCGGGGGTACACGGTGCCGTCGGCCAGCGTCACTGGCTCCGCCAGACGACGCCCGTACAGGCGCGTCTCCAGGCTGTTGCGCTTGCCGGCGGTGTCGGGCTCGATGTTCTCGAGCCAGATGCCGCGCGGCGTGTCGCAGTCGAGCTCACGGATGATGAGCTCCTGGGCCACGTCGACCAGTCGCCGGGTCAGGTAACCGGAGTCGGCGGTGCGCAGGGCGGTGTCGGCCAGGCCCTTGCGTGCGCCGTGGGTGGAGATGAAGTACTCGAGGACGGACAGGCCCTCACGGAAGTTGCTCTTGATGGGGCGGGGGATGATGTCGCCGCGGGGGTTGGCCACCAGGCCGCGCATGCCGGCGATCTGCTGGACCTGCATGATGTTGCCTCGGGCGCCGGAGCTGACCATCATGTCGATGGGGTTGAAGACCATCTCGCTCAGGGTCTTCTCCATGGCCACCCGCACCTCGCGGGTGGCGTTGGTCCACATCTCCACTTCCTTCTGGCGGCGCTCGTCGTCGGTGATGATGCCCCGCTTGAACTGCGACTCGATCTTGTCCGCTTCCTTCTCGTACTTGTCGAGGATGGTGCCCTTGTCCGGAGGCGTGGTGACGTCGGACATGGCGATGGTGAGCCCGGACTGGGTGGCGTAGCGGAAGCCGAGGTCCTTGATGGCGTCGAGGCTCTTGGCCACGACGGCTTTGGTGTAGTCGGCGACCAGCCGCTCGACGATGTCGGTGATGTCGCGCTTCTTGACCACCTCGGTGATGTGGCCGACCTTGGCGCAGAAGTCGGGCGGCAGGGCGCCCTCGAAGAACAACCGCCCAGCGGTGGTCGTGCGGTACAGCGGCTTGCCGTCATCGTCGCCGTCGCGCATCTCGATGCGGGCGTGGATCTGCAGCTCGCCCTCGTCAACGGCCCGCTCGACCTCCCACAGGTGGGAGAACTTGCGGCCCTCACCGGGCACACCGTCGGTCTGCTCGGTGAGGTAGTAGATGCCAATGACCATGTCCTGGCTGGGCACGGTCAGCGGGCGGCCGTGGGCCGGCGACAGGACGTTGTTGGCAGAGAGCATGAGCACCCGGGCCTCGGCCTGGGCCTCGGCGGACAGGGGCAGGTGGACGGCCATCTGGTCACCGTCGAAGTCGGCGTTGAATGCCGCGCACACCAGGGGGTGGATCTGAATGGCCTTGCCCTCGACCAGCAGGGGCTCGAAGGCCTGGATTCCGAGGCGGTGCAGGGTGGGGGCCCGGTTCAGGAACACCGGGTGCTCCTTGATGACCTCTTCGAGGATGTCCCAGACCTGCGGGCGCCGGCGCTCGACCATGCGCTTGGCCGACTTGATGTTCTGCGCCAGCTCGGTGTCGACCAGCCGCTTCATCACGAAGGGCTTGAACAGCTCGAGGGCCATGAGCTTGGGCAGGCCGCACTGGTGCAGCTTGAGCGTGGGGCCGGCGACGATGACCGAGCGGCCGGAGTAGTCGACCCGCTTGCCCAGAAGGTTCTGGCGGAAACGACCCTGCTTGCCCTTCAGCATGTCGGAGAGGGACTTCAGGGGGCGGTTGCCGGGCCCGGTGACGGGGCGGCCACGGCGGCCGTTGTCGAACAGGGCGTCGACCGCCTCCTGCAACATCCGCTTCTCATTGTTGACGATGATCTCCGGGGCGCCCAGGTCGAGCAGGCGCTTCAGCCGGTTGTTGCGGTTGATGACCCGGCGGTAGAGGTCGTTGAGGTCGGAGGTGGCGAAGCGGCCACCGTCGAGCTGGACCATGGGCCGCAGGTCGGGCGGGATGACCGGGACAGCGTCGAGGATCATGGCCTTGGGCTCGTTGACCCGGCGACTGGTGGTCTCGTCGCGCCGGTTGAAGGCGGTGACGATCTTCAGTCGCTTGATGGCCTTCTGCTTGCGCTGGGCCGACAGGGGCCGACGGCCGTCGGACGCGTCGATGCCCTCGCGGAGCTTGATCTCCTCGGAGTCGAAGTCGATCTCGCCGATGAGCTGGGCGATGGCGTCGGCGCCCATGCCGCCCCGGAAGTAGTCGGTGTAGCGGTCCTTCAGCTGGCGCCAGACGACCTCGTCC
>JBBQRO010000223.1:0-5177 GCA_038214685.1 Acidimicrobiales bacterium | reverse complement strand
GGTCGAGGCCGAGTCCTACGCCATCGCCATCATCGCCATGCTGGCGTCGGTGGTGGCGGCGTTCTTCTACCTTCGCCTGATCGTCGTGATGTACATGGGCGCCGACCAGGCCATGGCCGGCGTGGGGCCGGAGGCGACGCTAGCGTTCGTCGGCGACGAGCCCGCCGGCGAGGGCGGCGGCCCGGGGGTTGCCACCGCAACGGTGACGAGGGTCGAGATCCCGATCGCTGCGGCGCTGGCCATCGGCATCTGCCTGGCCTACACCGTCGGCGCCGGCCTGATCCCCCAGCCCGTCATGGACTTCGCTCGCCACGCGACGCTGTTGCGGCTGTAGGGCCGGCGCCGGCGGCGTCTCGAGGCGCTGGCCGGGAGGAGAGCTATCGGCTGCGGAGCCTTCGGGCGACCGAGTTACGAAAGGAGCGCCTGACCTGAGTCGCCGTGCGTCGGCGATGAGGTTGCGAGCCCGGCACTATAGGGCCGATGGATGCACTGCTGGAGGAGGCCATCGACGCCCTCTTTCGAGTGTTCGAGGGCTACCCGCTGCGCCGGTCAACCGAACCGTGCACCTGCTGCCACGAGCCCGACGAGGAACGCGTGCTCCACGAACGCCTCTTGCCGGAGCTGAGTGCCGACGATCTCAGGGGCTTCGCCGGAGACGCACTCACGGTGTGGGGAAACGAGGTCGACTTCAAGCATTTCCTGCCCAGGATCATGGAGATCACGGTCACTGCGGGCGGATCCGACTGGCGACGGCAGGACTGGATCGAGTGGCCCGATACCGAGAGCATCTTCGAGCGACTGGCTTACGGCACCTGGCACGAATGGCCGGAGCTTGAGCAACAGGCTGTGGCGCGATTCCTCTTAGGGCTCGGGCATCGACTATCCGCGCGTTAGGGGTCGCTGAGCGGTAGCCTGGCCGGCATGGAGGTGAGCGAGGAAGACCTTGAGGGGTTCTTCTCGTTCATGTCGCCCCTACTCGACGAGCGCCAGCTCCGGCTGCTGACTGGTGCGACGGCGCGGATGCTGGGCCGGGGTGGCCCGACAGTGGTGGCCAAGGCATCGGGCATGAGCCGAAACACCGTGATCGACGGCGTCAAGGAGTACGACTCCGGAGCGGGGCCTTCCGATCGGGTGCGCCGTGAGGGTGGTGGGCCCCCCAGACTCATCGACACCGACCCCGACCTGCTGATGGACCTGGACGATCTGGTCGAGCCCGACGCCAGGGGCGACCCGATGTCACCGTTGCGATGGACGCTGAAGTCGACCCGGGAGCTGGCCAAGGCCCTCGTGGCCATGGGCCACAAGATCTCCTATCGCACCGTCAACGCGTTGCTGCATGAGATGGGCTACTCCTTGCAGGCCACGGCCAAGACGGTGGAGGGCGCCCAGCACCCCGACCGCAACGCCCAGTTCGAGCACATCCAGGCCCTGGCCACCAAGTTCCTGGCCGCCGACCAGCCGGTGATATCCGTCGATTGCAAGAAGAAAGAGCTGGTGGGAGAGGTGCCCGGCTACAAGAACGCCGGGCGTGAGTGGCAGCCGGAGGGGAAACCGAACAAGGCCGGGGTGCATGACTTCCCAGACAAGGACATGCCCAAGGCCGTTCCCTACGGCGTCTACGACGTCGGCGCCAACGAGGGTTGGATGAGCGTCGGCGACGACCACGACACTGCGGCGTTCGCCGTCAACGCCATCCGCCGCTGGTGGCAGAGCATGGGCGCCGAGCGCTACCCGAAGGCGAAACGGTTGATGGTCACCGCTGATGCCGGCGGGTCCAACGGCTACCGCAACCGGTTGTGGAAGGTCGAGCTGGCCAAGTTGGCCGCCGAGACCGGCCTCGAGATCAGCGTCTGCCACTATCCGCCTGGCACTTCCAAGTGGAACAAGATTGTTCTCTACACCGGTTTTCCGGGTGTCTACGAAGTAACCAACGAGCCCGCTCCGAGCCCTGTATCCCTCGCCCGTGATTGCGTATCGGCATCGTGTCGCTGATGTCTTGCATGTCGCCTCGCTGAGGAGTAGACCGGTCCTGTAACGAACGTGTGTTCGTACAGGACGGAGGGGCGAATGCTCGTCCAGCAGGTGGTGGCTCCGGTGAGCGGGGCGGTGTCGTGGACGGTGGTCGACGACAGCTTCGAGCCGGTGCAACCGGCCGAGGCATACCTGGCCCACCTGGAGGCCATCGAGCGCTCGCCCACTACGGTGCGGGCCTACGCGTCGAGCCTTCGGCTGTGGTTCGAGCACCTGGCGCACCGGCGCGTCTCTTGGGATGCCGTTCGCCTCGATGACGTCGGCCGGTTCGTGTCATGGCTGCGGGCCCCGGCCGAGGGTGTGATCGTCATCGACGCTGGGCACGCCGGCCGGGCGGTGGCCACGGTCAACCGCCATCTCGCCGCGGTGTTCGGCCTCTACGATTTCCATGCTCGGCGCGGGGTTCGGGTGGCCGCCGAGCTGGTGGACTGGCGCCGGGGCGGGCGGGGCTCCTACAAGCCGTTCCTGGACCAGGTGGGCGGACGTTCCCGGCGGGCGCCTCGTCGCCCGGTGCGCCTCCGAACCACAAGACGCCTCCCCGAGACGCTGACCACTGAGCAGGTCGCGGCCCTGCTCAATGCCTGCGAGCACCTGCGGGACCAGTTCCTGCTCTCCTTGCTCGCCGAGACGGGGATGCGCATTGGTCAGGCCCTCGGACTCCGCCACGCCGACGTCGTGTCCCGGGAGTTGACTGTGCGCATCGTCCCCCGCGACGACAACGCCAACGGTGCACGGGCCAAGTGCCGCCAGGAGGCGGCGATCCCGGTCTCGGCCGCCCTGGTGCGTCTCTACAGCACCTACCTGTTCGACGAGTACGGCGAGGTCGACTCGGACTACGTGTTCGTGAACCTCTTTGCCCCGCCGGTGGGCCGACCGCTCCGCTACTCGGCGGTGGCCGGTCTGGTGGATCGGCTCCGGGCCCGAACCGGGATCGACTTCAACCTCCACATGCTCCGCCACTCGGCGGCCAGCGAGATGATCAGGGCCGGGGTGGCGATCGAGGTCGTCTCCAAGATGCTCACCCACGCCAACGTCACCACCACCAGCCAGACCTATGTGCACCTGGACGTCGAGGACCTGCGGGCCGAGCTGGCCCGGGCCGGCGTGCGATGAACGCCCTTGCCGCCGTCCCCGCCATCGTCACCGACGAGGCCACTGGCCGCCTCCTGGCGCTCCTGCGCCCCGAGTTCAACGTCGCTGTTGTTCGGCCCGAGCCGGACGACCCAGTGCTCGCCGGCGCGCCTTGCGAGGTGGATGGTTGTGACCGGCCCGCCCGCTCTCGGGGGCTGTGCGCGGCCCACCGCTCCCGCTGGGCACAGCAGGGCAAGCCGGATCTCGCCATCTTCATCGCCACCGCTGCGCCGGTTCGTCCCGGCCGGGCCCGTGCCGACGAGCTGTTTGACCTCTCCCTCTTGCCGTCACGATGCCGGCTGGAGCTGGCCCTGGTCCTGCAGCGCCGCCACGACGAACGAGGCCGGGGGCTGCGGCCGATGGCCGTCCGCCCGGTGGTGGCGATGATCGCCAGCGCCGGCGTCGACTCGCTCCTCGACCGGCCGCTGGAGGCATGGGTCGCCGCCCTCCCGGCCGGGAGCCGGACAAGCCTCGCCAGCGCCACGGGCTTCCTGCGTTACGCCTGGCGCCAGGTCGAGGCCGTGGTGGGCGGCGCCGGAGCGGAGGGCGAGTACGCCCGGGACCGCTGGGACGCCCGTCGCCTAGGTGTTGCCGTCACTGTTGGCCACCACACGGTGTCCTTCGAGGGCATCCCCCAGCCGTGGCTGCGCAGCGCGGTGAAGGCGTGGGCCCGGTCTCGCCTTGTCGGTGGCATGTCCTTCGGCGCCATCCGCCGCGACGCCACCGCAATGCGTTGGTTCGCCCGCTGGCTGGCCGATGCCCACCCCGGGGCAAGCAGCGCATCCGTGGTCACCCGGGCCACGCTCGAGGCCTACCTGGTGCACCTGTCCGCCAACGGCCCAGCACCCAACACCCGTCTCGGCTATCTCACCGGCCTGCGCGGCTTCTTGGAGACCGCCCGGCGCCGGGGATGGCTGGAGCTGCCCGCCGGCGCCGTGCTCTATCACGACGACCTGCCGAGGCGTCCCGCCAGCCTGCCCCGCTTCGTCGCCGAGGACCAGATGGCCCAGCTCGAATCCGAGGCCGCCCTGGCCCGACTCCCCGACGCCACCACCCGACACCTGGTGGTGGTCGTGATCGAGACCGGCCTGCGGGCCGGCGACGCCTGCCGGCTCGGCGTGGACTGCCTGGTCCCCGACAGTGTCGGCTGGCCCTGCCTGCGCTTCACCAACAACAAGGTGCGCGCCGAACAGCTGGTCCCGGTCACCGCCCGGGCCGCCGATGCCATCCGCGCCCAGCAGGCCGAGGTGGCCCGATGCTGGCCGTCCTCGCCGTGGTTGTTCCCCGCCGCCAAGGCCAACCCCGATGGGGCGCGTCCCTTTACCTACAACGCTCTCCGCCAGCGCATGGGCCGCTGGCAGGAGGCGATCGACCTGCGCGACGGCGCCGGCCGGCCCGTTCGGATGAGCGCCCATCGTTTCCGGCACACCTTCGGGACACGGTTGATCAACCAGGGCGTGCCCCAGCACGTGGTGCAGCGGCTGCTCGGGCACGCCAGCCCGCAGATGACCGCTACCTATGCCCGTCTGCACGACTCCACAGTCCGAGAGGCGTTCGAGAAGTGGTGCGCCACCCGGGTCAACATCGACGGCGACCATCTGCCCTTCGAGCCGAACGCTGCCACCTCCGATGCCGAGTGGGTCAAGCACCACCTCTCCCGCATCCAGGCCAGCCTCCCCAACGGCTTCTGCGGCCGGCCGCCCCAGCAGGACTGCCCGCACCCGAACGCCTGCCTGACCTGTCCCGACTTCCAGACCACCGTCGAGTTCCTGCCAACCCATCACCGCCAGGCTGAGGAGACCCGTCGGCTGGTCGTCGCAGCCGAGGCCGACGGGCGCAGCCGGCTGGCCGACAACCACCGAGTGGTGCTCGGCCACCTCGATCGCATCATCGACGCCCTCGAGTCCTTCGTCCCCCCAGCCGATGGCCACGCCTGACCGGGCCGCCGCCATGGTGGCCGCCGCCGGGCGTCGCCACGACGAGACGCGTCGCAAGGCGACCGACGCGCTCCGCCG
>JBBQRO010000222.1:0-5185 GCA_038214685.1 Acidimicrobiales bacterium | reverse complement strand
CGGCACCCGCTCCACCCTGCTCCTGCTTGCCGTCGCCGTCGCCGTCCTCGTGGCCGGCACGCGTGACGCCGCCGGCGACTACGTGAGGCCGAGCACCGGGGCCAGGAACCTGCCCGTGTAGCTGTCGGAGGTCTTGGCCACCACCTCCGGCGGGCCTTCCACCACCACCATTCCCCCACCGTCGCCGCCCTCGGGGCCGAGGTCAACCACCCAGTCCGCGCTCTTGATCACGTCGAGGTTGTGCTCGATCACCAGCACCGTGTTGCCCTGGTCGACCAAGCGGCTCAGCACGGTCAGCAGCTTGCGGATGTCCTCGAAATGGAGACCGGTGGTGGGCTCGTCGAGGATGTAGATGGTGTGGCCCGTGCCCCGCTTGGACAGCTCGCTGGCCAGCTTCACCCGCTGGGCCTCGCCTCCGGACAGCGTGGGCGCCGGCTGGCCCAGCCGCACGTAGCCCAGGCCCACGTCGACCAGTGTCGAGAGGTGGCGGGAGATGACCGGCTGGTTGGCGAAGAACTCCGCCCCCTCCTCGCAGCTCAGGTCGAGCACCTCGGCCACGTTCTTGCCCTTGAACGTGACGTCGAGCGTGTCCCGGTTGTACCTCCCGCCCTTGCACACCTCGCAGGGTACGTAGACGTCGGGCAGGAAGTGCATCTCGATCTTGATGGTGCCGTCGCCGGCGCACGCCTCGCACCGGCCGCCCTTGACGTTGAACGAGAAGCGACCCGGGAGGTAGCCGCGGACCTTGGCCTCCTGGGTCTGGCTGAACAGCTTGCGCACGTGGTCCCACACGCCCGTGTAGGTGGCCGGGTTGGACCGGGGGGTGCGGCCGATGGGCGACTGGTCGATGTTGATGACCTTGTCGAGCAGCTCGTCGCCCTCGATCTTCTTGTGCCGGCCGGGCACCGTCTTGGACTTGTAGATCCGCTGCATGAGTGCCCGGTAGAGGATGTCGTTGACCAGCGTGGACTTCCCCGACCCGGACACGCCGCTCACGCAGACGAAGCAGCCCAGCGGCAGCTCGACGTCGATGTTCTTGAGGTTGTGCTCCCCGGCCCCGCGGACGACGAGCCAGCCGTCCTTCGGCTCCCGGCGCATGGCCGGCACGGGGATCGAGCGGGCGCCCGACAGGTACTGCCCGGTGATCGACCGCTTCTCCTTGATCAGGTCCTTCACCGACCCGCTGACCACGATCTCGCCACCGTGCTCGCCGGCGCCGGGCCCGATGTCGACCACGTGGTCGGCGATCCGGATGGTGTCCTCGTCGTGCTCGACGACGATCACGGTGTTGCCCAGGTCACGCAGCCGGATCAGGGTGTCGATGAGCTTGCGGTTGTCCCGCTGGTGGAGCCCGATCGACGGCTCGTCGAGCACGTACAGCACGCCCACCAGCCCGCTGCCGATCTGGCTGGCCAGGCGGATGCGCTGGGCCTCGCCGCCGGCCAGGGTGCCGGCCGAGCGGTTCAGGGTCAGGTAGTCGAGGCCGACGTCGAGCAGGAACTGCATGCGGGCGTTGACCTCCTTCACCACCCGCTCGGCGATCATGGCGTCACGCTTCGACAACTCCACGGTGGCCAGGAACTCGGCCGACTTGGCGATCGACAGGTTGCAGACCTCGTTGATGTTCTTGCCGGCGACAGTGACGCCCAACGACTCCGGCTTGAGGCGGGCGCCACCGCAGTCGTTGCAGGCCACCTCCCGCATGTAGCCCTCGATCTGATCCCGCATGTAGTCCGACTCCGCCTCGGAATGGCGGCGCTGGAGGTAGGGGACGGCGCCCTCGTAGTGGGTGAAGTAGGACCGGGTGCGCCCGTACCGGTTGCGGTAGGAGACGTGCACCTGCTTGGTGCCCGACCCGTACATCAGGGTCTTCTGCTGCGCCTTGGTCAGCTTCTTGAACGGGGTGGTGGTGCGGAAGTTGTAGGTCTCGGCCACAGCGGCCAGCACCCGGTGGAAGTACTCCCCGCGGGCGCCGGCCCACGGGGCCACCGCCCCCTCGTCGATGGTGAGGTCGTTGTTGGGCACGACCAGTTCGGGGTCGACCTCGAACCGGGTGCCCAGCCCGTCGCAGTGGGGGCAGGCCCCATACGGGGAGTTGAAGGAGAAGTTGCGGGGCGCCAGCTCCGGGAACGAGGTGCCGTCGTTGGGGCAGGCCAGGTGCTGGCTGAAGGTAAGGACTTCAGGCTCGGCCGTGCCGCCGTCCTTGGGCAGCAACTCCACCTCGGCCACCCCGTCGGCCAGCCGCAGGGCGGTCTCCAGCGAGTCAGTGAGCCGCCGCTCGATTCCCTCCCGGCGCACGAGACGGTCGACGACCACCTCGATGTTGTGCATCTCGTAGCGGCCCAGCTTGGTCGACGCCCTATCGGCGAGCTCGATCAGCTCCCCGTCGACGCGGGCCCGGGTGTACCCCTGAGTGGCCAGCTCCTCGAGCAGTCCCTCGTACTCACCCTTGCGGCCCCGGACGACCGGCGCCAGCACCTGGAAGCGGGTTCCGTCGGGCAGCTGGAGGATCCGGTCGACGATCTGCTGCGGCGTCTGGCGGGCGACCACCGCCCCGCACGTCGGGCAGTGGGGAACGCCGATCCGGGCCCACAGCAGGCGCAGGTAGTCGTAGACCTCGGTGATCGTGCCGACGGTCGACCGGGGGTTGCGCGACGCCGACTTCTGGTCGATGGAGATGGCCGGCGACAGGCCCTCGATGAAGTCGACGTCGGGCTTGTCCATTTGCCCGAGGAACTGCCGAGCGTATGCGGACAGTGATTCCACGTACCGTCGTTGCCCCTCGGCGTAGATCGTGTCGAACGCCAGGGACGACTTCCCCGAGCCGGACAGGCCGGTGAACACCACCAGCTTGTCCCGGGGAAGCTCGATGGAGACGTTGCGCAGGTTGTGCTCCCGCGCCCCGCGAATCACAAGCTTGTCGGACACCCTCTGAGGATAGGCCCAGCGACGGGAGTTCGGGACCGCGTCAGCGGCGCTGCAGGACGAGGATCCGCACCTGCCCGTCGAAGTCGTCCTCGGCCCAGACGACCTCGAGACCATCGAGATGCAGCCGGTCGGCAGCCGGGCTGGCGGTGACGAACACGAACCGATCCGTGCCCACCCGGGCGAGTGACTCGCGCACCTCTGCGATGCCGGTCCGTTCGACCAGAAGCCACGGGCTGCGGTCGAAGATCGCCCATGAGTACCGCGGTACCGCCTGCCATGTCGTGACCACCGGGCGGCCCGGCCCGGCGACCATCTGGGCCTGCTCGATCGACGTCACCACGCCGGCCATATCCCGATGGTTGCTCCGCAGGCTGAGGATCGCGGTCACTGTCAGGGCGATCGAACAGACGATGAGGGCGCCAGTCGCCGCTCGTCGCGCTACCCGCTCCAACGTCTGGCCCTGGCGGTGGAGACCGAGGAGAACGACGGGCACGACGACCGGGATGGCCAGCGCGAAGTACCGCCCGCAACACCGCCCCACTCCCCGGTGCCGCCGGTCGAGTACTGGGTGGCGATGACAGCGAGGGCGAACAAGGCCGAAGTGGCCACGGCGATGCTGGCCCCGACGTCACGGAACAGCGGCCGGCGCATGACCAGCAGGCCGGCGGTCAGCACCGGGAACGCGATCAGGAGGCCGGGCACCACTGGCGCCGGCCCGATGACGACGAGGGCCACCGCTGCACATCCGGCGAGGGTCGCAGGCACGCGCACACGGGCCGGTGTCGACGGCTCCCGCCGGGCCTCCATGGCGGCGGCGACCACGCCGGCCACCATGGCCAGTAAGAGGATGGTCGGCGCCGGCGAGGCGTCGTAGCCGGGTAGAAGCCAGGTGATGACGAAGCTCTCGAGGCGGCCTTGGAGGAAGCTCTCGCCGATGGGCGCCGGCACCCGGATCGCAGGCGCGACGTCGCCGATGATGTGGGCGAACCAGGCCGACTCCACGGAGCGGGCGACCACGGCGGCGCCGATGGCCCCGCCGGCAACCAGGAGGGCCGGGAGCCGCGGCCGCTGCCGGAGGGCGACGACCAGCGCCACCACGGCCAGGCTCAGGGCGAACAGCACGGCCTCAGTGCGCAGGAACACGGCTCCGGCGACGCATGCCGATGCGGCGACGGCCATGGCCGGCCTCCGGTCGACGATGGCCCGGAGGGCGAACAGCGTGGCTCCCGCTGCGAAGGCCGCGCCCAGGGTGTGTCCCATGATCAGGTAGCTGTCGAAGAAGAGCGGGCTGGCCAGGCCGACGGCCCACACGGTCGTTCGGGAGAGCACGGGGTCAAGACGGGCGGCCAGTGCGGCGGCGAGCCCGGCTGCGGCCACCGTCCCCGCCACCGACAGCAGCACCATCCCGGTGACGCCGGCCAGCCGCCAGACACCGGCCAGGAGCACGGAGTAGACGGGGTGCTTGGAGAGGGGAGCGAAACCGTTGCTGCCCCGTTCGGCGCTGACCAGTGGGTACAGCCGCCCCTCGGGGTCCACCTCGGGCATGGGGTGGGGCACGATCCAGCCGTCGCCCGAGGCCAGCGACCGCCCCTGGATGATGGCCGCCCCCTCGTCGGAGCTGAACGAGGCGTTCGTCCCGACGATCGGCACCACGGCCAGGAGAACCAGGGCCAGTCCGAGCAGATGAAGGCGCACCGGCGCGTCCCAGAGCCGGCGGATGAAGTTCCGCCGTTGCTCGACCGGCGCAAGCCGGTCGATCGTCAGGCTCACGCCGGATCCACCTGCACGACCAGCACGTGCCACCGCCGGGCGCTCTCGGATGCGTCGACGCTCAGCACGCCCGCACCGGCGGCGTCGAGCGTTTCCCGGTCTCGGTCCAGGTTGCGGGTGACGAAGCCGACCTGGGTGACGCCGGCGGCCCGAAGTCGCGCGAGCAGGTCGTCGAGATCGTCGGGACCGGCGAGGAGCCAGCGCTGACGGTCGAACGTCGGCCAGGCGAAACGGGGCATCGCCCCCTCGGTGGTGACCAGCACCGTCTGCCCGGCCCGGTCGACGGTCGCCACCAAGCGAGCGTTGGCCCGGTGTGACGACCTGACGGCCGACACCCCCATGGTGGTCATGGCCAGCGAGCAGACGGCCAGCCCGGCGACCGCCCACCGGCCTGCGTCAGGGCGCAGGCGGGCGCCCCCGTCCCGCAGGGCGAGGAGGAGCACGGGCACCGCGATGGGCAGGGCCAGAGCGAAGTAGCGGCCGCCCC
>JBBQRO010000221.1:0-5201 GCA_038214685.1 Acidimicrobiales bacterium | reverse complement strand
GGGTCTCAGACGCGGATCACCGACAGACCGGGCACATCGGCGTAGTCGTCGTCCTGGGTCACCACCGGCACGCCGAGGGCGATGGCGGTGGCCGCGATCCACGAATCGTTCACGGGCATGCGGCGACCGGCGTCGCGCAGCAGCGGCCGCAGGCGCGCCCACGCCTCGGCCACCGCTTGGTCGATCGGGAGGGGATCGAGCTCCAGCGCGTCGACCAGGGTGGCCAAGCGACGGTCGCGGGTTAGCAGATCGGTGGCGGCCAGCACCCCCGCTCGCAGCTCACCGACGGTGATGACCGAGACCATCAGCTCCTTCGGCATGTTCTTGACCTCCAGTGGGCGCCCCGATTCCCGAGCGATGTACAGGCTGGTGTCAGCGACCGCTCGGGCTTCGGGGCGGCCAGGCCGAGGGGGGCTCACGGGAGGTCGTCGGTGGAACCCGGCGCCAGCTGACGGAGCTCATCGGTGAGCGCAGGGTCGGCTTGGTGGAGCGCGAGGCGCTGCAGGAACTCGTCCCGGGACATCCACCGCCTCCGGGCTGAGACCGGTCGCAGCACGGCCACCGGCCGGCCGTCGAGGGTGATGGTGACGTCCTCGCCGGCCTCGACGCGGCGACGCAGCGCACGCGTGTCGTTGCGGAGTTCTCGGGATGTGAAGTGAAGGGAAACTGACAGTGACGGCGCCGACGAAGTGACGGTGCCCCTCAGCACTGCCGGGCCGGGACCTGGGAGCCCGACGATCAACCAGCGGGCAGTGCCCCGCCTCCCCTCGTGCGCTTGTCGAGGAAGTCGCTGCGTCTGGGCTACGTCCCCCGGTACCCGGCGCCCGCAATTATGGGGCGGTCTGCCCGCTGCAGTCCGCCGGTTATAGCGCGGAGCGGCGATGTTGGCGGCGAGGGTGGGGGTCTGCCCGTCGCCCAGGGTTCTTGTGGTACTTCTCGGCTACCCCGGATGATCGTTCACCCCTGCGAGCACGGCGATGCTGAGCGCCGCGAACCAACCAAATATCGGTCCCAGCAAGGCAAAGTCGTTAGAGCTAAAACGTACGACGAGCCATGAGCAACCGGTCACAATTAGAAGCAACGGCCCGGCGATGAATGCCGTCGACTTACGCCGAACCAGTACTCCGAAAACTGCTGCGGGGACGAGGTCCAAGACCAGGAATGAGAGGAAGATCCAATCCAGATGATTGGACGACTTGACCCTAAGAAGCCAGATGTGGGCTGCCAGAACCACAAGTCCGGTAGTTGCCGAAAACCCGTACTGCGCAAGAGCCCAACGTTGACCCACAACTACGCCTCCGGCTCTGCATCGTGGACCGCGTTCACCCTTGGAAGTGTCTAGCCGTCGACCGGCTGCCCACCATCCGGGTTATCCCCTACTGAGGGGTGGGTCCCGTCGTGGGCGCCCCACGAGGAGCTTCTCTCGCTCAGGAAGCCGACGGAGGCCCCCGGCCATCGGCCGGCGCCGGCACGAGGAATGACCGCTCCCGATGCAGACTCCGGTCATGGGAGTCGCGTTCGAGTGTTCGATGACGATCAGGGCGAGCCCGGAGGTGGTCTTCGACCTGTCGCTGAGCGTCGACGCTCATCTGGAGTCGATGGCCGGGTCCCGCGAGCAGGCCACAGCTGGGGTCACGACCGGCATGATCGGCTTGGGCGAGGAGGTGACATGGCGCGCCGTCCACTTCGGGATTCCCTTCCGGATGACCAGCAGGGTCACGGAGCTGGAGAGCCCGGTGCGATTCGTCGATGAACAGGTTCGTGGGCCCTTCCAATGGTTTCGGCACGAGCACTTGTTCGAAGCGAGGGGCACGGGAACCCTGATGACTGACCGGGTCAGTTTTCAGGCTCCAGTCGTTTGGGGTGGGCTGGGCGGTGGAGCGAGCGCTTCTCGGCCGCTACATGAAGAAGCTCATCGAGGAGCGCGGCAGCCACCTGAAGCGGGCTGCCGAAGGCGGAACTTCCGTCACCACCTGAGGCCCGTGACCGCACCCGGGAAGCGGATGGCCACTGGGCACCGCTCGGCCGTCCGGGCGCGAGGTGGTGCCCGCGTAGCGCTTGGAGCCGCTCGCTTCGGCGGTCGAGCGAGGGCCTACGTCAGAGCTCCGGTGGTCGCTGCGTCTCTAGCTAGTGTGCTATACACGTAGCATGGCTGAAGAGGGTGACGAAGGTCAGGCCGGTGTCTTCCGGGCGCTGGCCGACCCGACCCGGCGGCAGATCCTGCAGGATCTGCGGGGTTGCGAGCTGGCAGCAGGGGAGATCGCGTCGAGGTTCTCGATCAGCGGCCCCTCGATCTCGCGTCACCTGGGCGTGCTGAAAGGCGCCGGCCTGGTGCGGGAGCGGCGAGAAGCCAACCGCATCTACTACTCCCTCGTCGAGGAACGGTTGGCCCTGTGCGTCGGGGGCTTCCTCTCGGCGGTGTGCCCGGACCAGGTCGCGCTTCGACGCAAGCGACGAACCAAGGAGGACGACTGATGAAGATGCCCGAGATCGAATCGACGGTCGAATGGCGCCTGCTGGTGAACTATCGAGTGGATGCCGAAGTGGCCGCCAGGCTCCTCCCGGCACCCTTCCGTCCCCAACTGGTGGATGGTTGGGCCGTGGCCGGCATCTGCGCCATGCGCCTCGGCCACTCGAGACCCCGGGGAGCGCCGGCGTTCCTTGGGCGGAGCAGCGTCAACGCTGCGCACCGGATCGCGGTCGAGTGGGATGGGCCTGACGGGGTGATCACCGGGGTGTACATCCCTCGCCGTGACACAGGTTCTGCGCTGAACAGCGCCATCGGTGGCCGGTTCTTCCCGGGTGAGTACCAGCGGGCCCGCTTCACCGCCCGGGACACCGGGGGTGGGCTGCACGTCGCCTTCGACAGTGCGGACGGCTCTGCGGCAGTCGACGTGAAGGTGGAGTCCGCCTCCGACCTCGGGCCGAGCCTGCTGTTCGCCGACGTCGGCCAGGCTTCTGCGTTCTTCAAGAAGGGCTCGGTGGGCTACTCGGCGATGCGTTCCGGCGACTGCTTCGACGGCATGGAGCTTCGCACCGACGCCTGGAAGGTCGAGCCCGTGCGGGTGCTGGCCGCCCGATCGAGCTACTTCGAGGATCCGAACTCATTCCCGGCGGGCTCGGCGACACTGGACTGCGCCCTGCTGATGCGCGACGTCCCGGTGACCTGGCACGCCCTGGACCCGATGCGATCTGCTCAGCCGGCAGCCGTGACAGCACCCTGAACGGCAGCGACCCTGCCATGGCCCGCATTGTGATCCCTGGTGGCACCGGCTACCTCGGCCGAGCGCTGGCCGATCGACTTGTCGCACGGGGCGACGATGTCGTGCTGCTCACCCGGGGCCCGCCTCGAAGCACCGATGGGTGGCGAGCGGTTACGTGGGACGCCACGACGGTCGGTGATTGGGTCGAGGAGGTCGACGGCGCCGACGCGATCGTGCACCTCAGCGGCCGCCGAGTCGACACCCGTGCCTCCCGGCGGAACATCGACGAGCTCATCTCGTCACGAGTCCAGCCGGTCCGAGCCGTGGGCGACGCGGTCCGTGCCTGCACCTCGCCGCCACCGACATGGGTCCAGTCGTCCTCCTTGGCCATCTTCGGTGAGGGCGGCGACGACGTCATCGACGAGACGATCACCCCGAGCGGTGTCGGCCCTCGCGAGATGGTCACTGTCTGCCTGGCGTGGGAAGGCGCGTTCCGCCAGGCCACCTCAAGCGTCGACAGGACCGTGCTCCTGCGCATGGGCATCGGTCTCGGCGGTCGAGGCGACCCGGCCACCACGAAACTGGCCAAGATCGTCCGGATGGGCCTCGGTGGCAAGGTCGGCTCCGGCCGGCAGTGGGTGTCATGGGTCGGCCTGGACGATCTCCTCACCGTGATGCTCCGGGCGATCGACAACCCCGACATGAGAGGCACCTACCACGTCACCTCTCCGAACCCGGTGACGAACGCCGAGATGATGGCTACCTACCGGAGCCTCCTCGGCCGGCACTTGGGCCTCCCGACACCCGCCCCTATCGCCAAGCTGGGCGCCCCGATTCTCGGTAGCAGCGCCAGCCTCGCCCTCACCGGCCGCCACTGCATCCCCACCCGGCTGCTCGAAGAGAACTTCCAGTTCACTCAACCGGACTTCGAGCCCACCGCCCGCCACGCACTCGAGCACTGCGGCCTGCTCACCGTTTCCCGGCCACCCCCGGAAACGACGCAGTTGCAGACGCCCGGTAGCGGGTCTGAGTAGCAACGGCGCAGGATTGAACGTTAGACGCGGCTCGGCGGAGCGGGCTGGAGGTAGCGGCTCGAGCGATCGCACGTCTCCCCTGACAACCAGTAGCGACGGCGTGAACGCAGACAGCGACCGCGGGTCTCGGCACCACCTAGCGGTCGGACGGCGTTCCCGCTGAATGTCGTCGGCGGTGCGCGCTACGGCGCGGGTGGCGCCGCCCTGTGGATGGCGCCCGTGCTGGAGCCGTCGGTGGCGTCCTCGTCTGCCCTGGGGACGAGCACCACGACGGTGCCGGCAACCTTGTCGTGCACGCCCTGTCGCAGAGGCTCCTTGAGCAGGCCGACGTACACGACGATGGTGACGACGCCTGAGACCATGGAGGCCAGCCCACCTGCCAGACCGTCGCTTTGGAAGAGGGACCCGAGGCTGACGATCGCCGGCACCGCCCACCGCAGGACCGCCCGCGACAATCCTGGTGTCGCCCCCGATTCCAACGCCACGACGCGGGTGGCTGCCACGAGCTTCCCGATCGTCCGGCCCCACAGGGCTACCGACACGATCTCATAGGCCGCGATCAAAGCAGCCATCGTCACAGCGCGGGCAAAAGCGGCTCGAGGAGCGGCATCACCGCAGCGTTCGGTAACCGGGCGGTGGCTGACGGAGGCGCTCGGGGAACGCGATCTCGCTCTTGGGGTGCACCGCTGCGCTGGCGAAGTCGTGGCTCCGCCGCGCCGCGGCCGCACAGCCCGGATGCTCCCTTGTCCCTACAGTGCCCGAGATGACGGTGGTGGAGCGGGTTCCGGGGCGTAGCGATGCCGTAGCCCGGGCGCGGTCGGTGGTCCTGGTCGTCCTGTCGTTGGAGGTAGGTCTCGTGGCCGCCACTGGCATGATCCTCTACTTCGTCTACCGCCCATTGGCCAGCGAGGCGTTGATCCCGGTGACAGGCGGGAACCGGCCGATGGGCTTTCCGGAGTGGACT
>JBBQRO010000220.1:0-5241 GCA_038214685.1 Acidimicrobiales bacterium | reverse complement strand
GTTCCGGAGCCTCACTGCCGTCGACCTCGGCGTCGCTGCGCTGCGCGGGCTGATGGACCGCACCGGCATCACCGGAGAGGACATCGGCGACGTCATCCTGGGCCACTGCAACCCCTCCAGCGAGGCGCCGGCGATCGGCCGGGTCGTGGCCCTGGACGCCGGTCTGCCGGTCGGGGTGACGGGACAACAGGTCGACCGCCGTTGCGGCTCGGGGCTGCAGGCCCTCGTCAACGCCGTGATGCAGGTGCAGACCGGCGCCCACGACCTGGTCGTCGCCGGCGGAACCGAGAGCATGAGCAACGCCTCGTTCTTCTCGACCGACGTGCGGTGGGGCGCGAGGGGGCAGGTCGCCCTGCACGACTCGCTGGTGCGGGCCCGAGTCACCGCCGGTGGATGCCTCCACCCGGTGCCCCACGGGATGCTCGAGACCGCGGAGAACCTCCGGCGCGCGTACACAATCTCGCGGGCCGAGCAGGACGAGCTCGCCGTCACCTCGCATCGCCGTGCCGTCGCGGCCCAGAACGCCGGCGTGTTCGCAGAGGAGATCATCCCGGTGGCCGTGAAGGGGCGACGCGGCGTGTCAGTGGTGGACCAGGACGAGCATCCACGCGCCGACACGTCGCTGGAGAGCCTGGCGGGGCTGACCCCGCTGCTGCTGTCCGAGGACCCCGACGCCACCGTCACCGCCGGGAACGCCAGCGGACAGAACGACGCCGCCGCGCTCAGCATCGTGACGACGCCGGCGCGAGCGGACGAACTCGGGCTGCGGCCGCTTGTCCGGCTGGTCTCGTGGGGGCTCGCGGGGGTCGGCCCGGAGGTTATGGGCATCGGCCCGGTGCCGGCCACCGAGATTGCCCTCGGGCGCGCGGGGCTGCGCCTACAGGACATCGACGTGATCGAGCTCAACGAGGCTTTCGCGGCCCAGGCGCTCGCGGTGATGCGCGAATGGAAGTTCGGTGACGCTGACCTGGAGCGCACCAACGTCCACGGGTCAGGAATCTCGCTGGGTCACCCGGTGGGCGCCACCGGCATGCGCATGGTGGGCAGCCTGGCCCGCGAGATGGAGCGGCGGGAGAGCCGCCACGGGTTGGCGACCATGTGCATCGGTGGTGGGCAGGGTATGGCCGCCGTGTTCGAGCGCATCGGGTGAGCCGAGGCCGAGGCCAGACGGCAGTTTGACCGTGATGCCGTCGGCATCCCAATGACAAGGCACCTCTCGAACGCGCTGATGTCGTGCGCGTGGCGACCGGTCTTGTTTCGACAGCACTTACGCTTCGCTTACTGTCTCAACCCATACATGCCCGAAAAGAGAGGATGTCCCGAGTTCCGTGGAACTTCGGTGGCGGTCCGGTGAGCATCAGGCTGCGCTCACGTCTTGAGTGTTGCAGTTGGCCCCGACAGTCTCGGCGGCGACGTGCCGTTCCAGAGCGGCTCGGAGAGCGGCGAGGTGGAGGGGGCCGTTGACGCGTCGGAACTGGCTGCTCGCCTCGACCATCCCGGCCGCGCACCAGCGCAGCGCGATCTGCCCGTCACGCCACCGCTTGACGTTGCGGGAATGGTCGCGGCAGATGCCGATCATCGACTCGATCGCGTTCGTGGACGGCAAGGTTCGCGCCAGGGTCGGCGGGAGGTCGAGGCGGAGCACGGTCAGCGTCTCGGCCATGCCCTCGCGCAGGCTGCCGGCGGCGCCGGGGTGGGTTTTGTCCAGTTCCCTGGCCAGCGCCTCGAGCAGTGCCTGGGCTTGCAGGGCGGAGTTGGCGTGGTAAGCCGCCCGCATCCTCTTGGTCACCGGACCACGCATCTTCTCGGGCAGGTGGTCACGAACATTGCGCAACTTGTGGAACTGACACCGGGCGATCATCGGGGCGTCGAACACCTCCTTGACCGCCGCGGCCAACGCCTTGGCTCCGTCCAGCACGGCCAGGATCGGCCGGGTGACGGCCAGGCCGCGCTCGCGCAGGCCGACCAGCAGGCCGCGGACCAGGGTGGTGTTCTCCGCGGATCCCTCGACCAGTGCGAGGGGATGCTTGGTGCCGTCGATGTCGATGTCGATGCCGAGCGCGACGACACACAGGTGGTCGGCGAAGTAGACGCCGTCGCTAATCAACGCCACCAGATCCAGCCCGGTGAGGTCCTTGCCGAGGGGGTCGCCCAGGGCGTGCTCGGTCATCGCCACGAACCTGCGCGAGACCGCCGATTTGCTCGTCGACCTCGCAGTGGCTTTGACGGCTTTACCGACCGGCTCCAGGCCCACCGGGTAGCGGCGGGTGGAGAGCCCGGCGAGCATCTTGGCCTCTCGGAGGAATTCACCGCCGGCATGCTGGGAGGGACAGCAAGCCGCCTATTGCGGCTATAGACCCGTGAGAGTCCTGCACCCCCTCTCGGCGCTGCTCCAATGAATGTGGTCGTACATGGGTCTGCGCCCGTGACGCCGATTCGTGAGCCGCCCCCAAACCGGCTTGGTTCCCCGGCCTGCGCTTCACCCCCTGCTGGTTCAAAGCCAAAGCCGTGGACCCCTGTTGGAGGCACCGGACCCACGTCGGCTTGTCCGCCCTGACCAGCCGTGGCTCAAGCTTCGCCCCGCCAATCCATGTCTGCCACCGTTCCTCCCGCGCTGGAGATCCACTCACTCAGCTGAGCTGTGAGCAGGAAGCAATCTCGTTGTGCCGATCGGAGCGCCTCTAGCGCTGCCAAGAGGTTCATCAGGTTCTGTTCCGTTGCTTCACGGGTCTCCGAGCAAGTCTGAAGTCTGCGGCTCACGTGTTGCAGCGCAACGGTGGCACGATCGATCGTGGCCAATGAAGCTTGTACAGGGTCGTCGCCAGGCACGTCGTCCTCCACCTCCCGTTCCATCAACGGCGAACTCGCGGCTTCAAGAACTGTACTGGTTTGGTCGGCCGGCAGTTCGGGTACATCTAGGCGTCCCTGGACCAGTCCAACGCGTTCTACGGGGCGCTGGATGCTGAGCGCCGACTTCCCCTCGCCAGGGAACCGGTCAGAGACGTTCTGGTTGCCCGCGGCCTGTGGTTCCCCCTCCGATTCGTTGAGGCTTCCCTATGCGGCTTCCCGGGCGGGGCCGCGGTGTTCTCGTAGTTGATCGGGCTCATCATGCCCGGCGAGCTGTGCCGGCGGTCGTGGTTGTAGAACCCGTAGCACCAGTCCAGCAAGACGGCTTGGGCCTGGCCGGTGTTCTTGAACTCGTGGAGTGAGAGGACCTCCCACTCCAGGGAGGAGAAGAACTGAACCGCCCCGGAGTTTCCGGAGACTCCGGACTCGCCGGGGCGGTTCAGTTCGATCAATCCGCATCTGCTCGTGCCAGCATGGCCCTAACCGGCGCCGAAAGAGGAGCAGCATGTCCATTCCCACACAGTCCACTTTTGAGTCACCGAGTGACGCGACGAAGATCGTGACCTACAGCTGGGGCGAGGACCTCCAGCGGCCACGTGGGGTGGTTCAGGTCGCACACGGGCTCGCCGAGCACGGCGCCCGCTACGACCGGCTGGCCCAGGCACTGGCCGGGGCCGGGTATCGGGTCTACGCCAACGACCATCGGGGACACGGGAAGTCGGCAGCGTCAGCGGCCGACCTCGGCCACTTCGGCAAGCCCGGGTTCCCCGGCGTCGCCGCGGACATGGCTGCCTTCGGCGCCGCGATTGCGCAGGACTACCCCGGCCTGCCGCTCTTCCTGATCGCCCACTCGATGGGCTCGTTCGCGGCGCAGGAGATGCTGCTCGACCACTCGGGGCAGTACGCCGGAGTCGTCCTGGCCGGGACGACGGCCCTCGACGTGCTTGGCACCAACCTCGCTCAGAGCGAGGGCACACTCGGACTCGAGGCGTTCAACGCCGGCTTCGAGCAGCGGACCGGCTACGAGTGGCTCTCCCGGGACGAGGCGGAGGTAGACAAGTACGTGGCCGATGCCTTCTGCGGGTTCGACCTCCCGGACGAGACGGTGCCCGCGCTCTTTGAGGGGGCGGCACGGCTCGCCGACCCGGCGGCGCTGGCCAACATCAGCCGGGAGCTGCCGCTCCTGCTCGTCTCCGGACAGGCTGACCCGATCTCGGGCGACGGTCAGCTCGTCCACCTTCTCGCGCAGCGCTACCGGGAGGCCGGTGTCGCCGACGTCACCGTCACGGTGTACCCGGGAGCCCGACACGAGATCTTCAACGAGACGAATCGCGACGAGATCACGGGCCACGTCGTCGCCTGGCTCGACGAGCACAGCTGACGCCGACCACCCCAGCGCAACGATCGAGCAGACAGCCGTCGGGGAAAATGCTGACCTCGCGAATCCGCCAGCGGATCACCCGATGAGCGATCCCATTGCGGACATCGCCGAGCCGGAAGCGGTCTGCTTGGTGAGTGGTCGTCCGCCGTTCAGTTCATCTGGATCGTTTCGAGAACGGCTGTGGCTGCTGGAGTGTGGCCCAGCCGGCGGTCACGGAGGCGCGACACCGGGTGGCGTCGTCGCCGGCGTCGATGAAGAGGGCGGCGATGATGTCTGGGGCATGGTCGTCGAGCGCTTCTTGGGGCAGGGCCCCGGTGAGGACGAGCGGCAGCAGCGAGTCCACCACCGTAGGCGATCCTCCTGGACAGAATCCGGATGCCGGTCCCCGGATGCGGATGAACAGGTGGGCCGTGATGGGCGTGATTACCCGACGCCTGGCACCCGACCCGGGGTGCCCCCTGGGCGAGCGCGGTCCCGGCCATCGCCGGATGTTGCCTCGCCTGCCTCCACCCAGGTGGCCGCCCACGACGACACCGCATCGACGACGGGGGCGAGGGCCTCGCCCTTGGCCGTCAGGCTGTAGCGGGCGCCCCCGGCCGAGGAGGGGCAGGCCCGCGTCACCACCCCCTCGCGCTCCAGTTCGCGCAGTCGCTCGGCGAGTAGCCGGTCGGACAACCCGGGGACCGCCGCGCGCACGTCGCTGAAGCGCTGCCCGCCGGCGAGCAGTGCTCGGACGATGACGCCGTTCCATCGCCGGCCGATCAGCTCGATCGCCCGGTGGAAGACCGCGCAATAGCCCGAACCATGGTCCGCGTCGAGTTGCGCACGTTCGACGGACCCCCGTCCCGTTCTTGGCCCTGACCGGCTCATGATTGACCCTACCTCCAATGCCTGCTATCTCTTGACTTACGAAAGGTAAGTATTCTATGTCAGGAGCCAAGTATGGACGTCGTCGTGCTCATCGGTCGGATCTTGTTCGCCCTGCTGTTCCTGGGCTCGGGGGTCGCGCACAT
>JBBQRO010000219.1:0-5260 GCA_038214685.1 Acidimicrobiales bacterium | reverse complement strand
GGCCGCCGCGCTGGCTCAGGTGGTGCTCGGCCTGGGCCTCGTCATCGCCGGCGTGGCCGTGTTCATCGTGGCTACGCCCAGCGTGGCGTCGCCCAGCGCCGGCATCCTGGCCAGCGCGGCCATCGCCGTGGGCATGGTCATGGTCTTCGGCCCGTGGTGGTGGCGGTTGACCCACGACCTGACCGTCGAGCGCCAGGACAGCATCCGCACCCAGGAGCGGGCCGAGGTCGCCGCCCACATCCACGACTCGGTGCTGCAGACCCTGGCCCTGATCCAGCGCAACTCCACCGACGCCCGCAAGGTGAGCACCCTGGCCCGGTCACAGGAGCGCGAGCTGCGGGCCTGGCTGTACGGGACGCCCGAGGTGAACCCGGGAGAGAGCCTGGCCGCGTCGCTGGAGCGGGTGCGCGACGAGATCGAGTACCTGCACGGCGTGGCCGTGGAGGCGGTGGAGGTGGGCGACTGCCCGGTCGACGACCGGCTGGTGGCCCTCGTGCTCTCCAGCCGGGAGGCGCTGGCCAACGCAGCCCGGCACTCGGGCGCCAGCACGGTGTCGGCCTATCTGGAGGTCGAGCCTCACCAGGTCACGGTCTTCGTGCGTGACCGCGGTACGGGCTTCGATCTCGACGAGGTCTCTCGGTACCGTCGGGGCATCGCCGATTCGATCATCGGGCGGATGGACCGCCACGGCGGCAAGGCCGTCGTGCACAGCGAGCCCGGTCAGGGGACGGAGGTCGAACTGGTGATGCCGAGATGAGCCGGCCGCGGGTGTTCCTCGTCGACGACCACGCCCTGGTGCTCTCGGGTGTGCGGGCTGAGCTCGGGGATTCGGTCGAGGTGGTCGGCGAGGCGTCGGAGGTCGAGGCCGCCATCGAGATGATCGGTGAGCGCACGCCCGACGTGGTCCTGCTCGACGTCCACATGCCCGGCGGCGGAGGCCGGGCGGTGATCGAGGCGGTGGGGGCCACCCATCCCGAGATCAAGTTCCTGGCCCTGTCGGTGTCGGACGCGTCCGAGGACGTGATTGCCGTCATCCGGGCCGGCGCCCGGGGCTACGTCACCAAGACCATCTCCGGTCCGGAGCTGGTCGACGCGGTCCAGCGGGTGGCCGGCGGCGACGCGGTGTTCTCGCCCCGTCTGGCCGGTTTCGTGCTGGACGCCTTCGCCGCCGACTACCGCGGCCCGGTCGACCCCGAGCTCGACCTGCTCACGGCGCGGGAGAAAGAGGTGCTGCGCCACCTTGCCCGCGGCTACTCGTACAAGGAGATCGCCCGCCAGCTGTCGATTTCCATCAAGACGGTGGAGACCCACGCGTCGGCTGTGCTGCGCAAGCTGCAGCTCACCAACCGCCACCAGCTCAGTCGTTGGGCCTCCGACCGCCGACTGGTCTGACTCAAGGCCGGCACCGACCAAGCCGATAGATGTTGCAGGCCCTTCATGCATACCCACGTGTCAGACCGGGAGGCGACCACCGCTCGTGCTGGCGGTGACGACGTCGTCGTGCTCACCGGCGTGCGCTACAGCTTCGGGGCCGGCGCCGGCCTGGTCGACCTCGACCTGGTCGTTCCGGCCGGTTCCATCACCGTGCTGGTCGGCCCCAACGGTGCCGGCAAGACCACCGCCCTGCGGATCGTGACGGGTGCGCTCACCCCTCATGGCGGCACGGCCCGGGTGTTCGGGCTCGACCCGAGCGGGCTCGACGGCGAGCACGTCCGCCGCCGGTGCGGAGTGGTGGCAGCCAAGCCTGCCCTCTACGATCGCCTGACCGGTCGCGACAACCTGCGCTACGCCGCCGAGCTGTTCGGGCTGGGTCGGGATGCGCCGATCGATATCGCCGCCGCCCGGTTCGGGATCGACCATTCCCTCGATCTCAGAGTGGGCGGCTACTCGACCGGGATGAAGACCAGGCTTGCCCTGGCGCGCGCCGTCCTGCACCGGCCTGACCTGCTGCTGCTCGACGAGCCGACGTCGGGCCTCGACCCGGAGTCGTCCCACGACGTGCTCGGGCTGGTTCGGGAGATGGCCGCCGGCGGGACCACCGTGGTGATGTCGACCCACCTGCTCCTCGAAGCCGAGGGCCTGGCTCACCAGGTCGTGATGATGGAACGCGGGACGGCCGTCCTGGCCGGCTCCACCGACGATCTCATGCGCCGGTACTGGCCCCGCCCCGTCGTCCGTTTCGGCGCCGTGGACCCTTCCGGGCTCGACATCCTGGCCGGCATGGACGGTGTGGTCGCCTTTCATGGCGACGCCGACGGGGCGGAGGTCGAGCTCGACGACCTCAGCCGTGTGCCTCAGCTGATCGCCGGGCTCGCCGCCGCCGGCGTCCGGTTGACCCGGGTGGCGCCTCACGAGCGGTCGTTGGAGGAGCTCTACCTCCGGGTGCGGCACCGGTGAACCGCGGCCGGATGTGGGCCGTCGCCCGCAACGACCTCCGCCAGCTGGCCCACAGCCCGGACTTCTGGGCGCCCATGCTCGTGCTCGCCGCCCTCTTCTTCGTGATCGTGCCGACCATCCTCCTGCTGACCATCACCGAGCTGGGCAGCGTGCAGACGGTGAGCAACGTCTCTGCGGCACTCGACCTCCTTCCGCCGGCGGCCCAGGCGGCCATCCGGGGTGAGAGCGCCACCGACCGCACCAGCTACGCCCTCGCCGTCTACCTGTTCGCCCCGATGGCGGTGATCGTGCCCATGACCATCTCGACGGCGGTGGGCGCCAACGCCCTCGTCGGGGAGAAGGAGAAGGGGACGGGAGAGTTCCTCGCCCACTCGCCGGCGTCGGAGCGGGAGATCTACCTGGGCAAGCTGATCGCCAGCCTGGTGCCGGGCTACCTCACCACCCTGGTCGGGTTCGGGTGCTACTCACTGGCCGTCAACCTCATCGTGGGCCCACACGTGGGCGGCTGGTTCTTTCCCACCGCGGCATGGTGGGTGCTGATGCTGTGGGTCGTGCCGCCGTTCCTTGCCATCACCCTGTCGGTGGTGCTGCGCCTGTCGGCCCGGGTCAAGAGCGCAGCGGCGGCCCAGCAGGCGTCGGGGCTGGTGACCCTCCCGCTGATCATGCTGTCGTACGCCCTCTCCACCGGGGGACTGCTGGGCGCCGGCTCGGCCGGCATCTGGGTCGGGGCCTTCGCCTGGGCGGTGGCGGTGTTCGGCCTGATGCGCGGCGCCCATGCCGTTACCCGGCCCCGCCTGTTGGGCGTCGACTCCGACGCGGCGGCGAGGCGGGCGGCGTGATCAAGCGGGGCGCACGGCCCGGATGACGGAGTCCACCACGTCGACCTCCTGACCTTCCGCGTCGGTCGTGTGCAGTGGCACCGACTCGGCCCGGACGACGGTGAGGCCGAGGGCATCGAGCTCGGCGGCGAGCACCGGCGGGTTCAGCAGGAAGTCGGGATCCTTCGGGCCACCCGTGCCTATGGTCAGATTGGCCAGGTCGTAGCTCACCAGTAGCAGGCTGCCGCCCGGGGCGAGGGCCCGGGCCATGGCCGGATAGAGCGACACCCGCTCCGCCGGACGCGGATGGAAGAAGGTGGCGAGGATGAGATCGAACCGGCGGGGAGGGAGTCGCAGTGTGTGGACGTCGGCCAGGCCGAAGTGCACCGTGTGGCCCTCGGCGCGTGCTCGGGCCTGAGCCCGCCGCAGCCCCACCTCGGAGAAGTCGACGGCCACCACCTTCCAGCCCGCCGACGCCAACCAGATTGCGTGGCGCCCCTCGCCGGCGGCGAGCTCGAGCGCCCTGCCGGGCGGTACTGCGCTCAGCTCGGCCTCGACGAAGGGGTTCGGCCCGCGCACGAACGCCTGGTCCCTGGCCGCATAGCGCTCGTCCCAACCCTGGCGGTCCATGGCGCTTGACCCTATGTCGTGGTCGGATGGGCGGGCAGTGACTGCTCCAACTCGGTCAGCGGGGCGAACAGGTCGCCATGGGCCGCAACCCGCTTCAGCACCGCATCGGCCTCGAAGACGAGGTCGTCGGGGTCGCCGCTCTCGACCACCGCGGCGACCTCCTCCCACGTGACCGGCGTGGAGACGGTAGGCCGGGCCCGGGCCCGCAAGGAGTAGACGCAGACGGTGGTCTTGGAATCGTCGTTCTGGCTCCAATCGATGAAGACCTTCCCCTTGCGGAGGTCCTTGGTCATCACCGAGAGCACGTCGTTCGGGTGCTGCTTTTCGAGCAGCTTGGCCAGGGCGTGGGCGAAGGGCTTGGCCTCGTTGTAGGTGACCGGCGTGTTGAGGGGCACGTAGATCTGCAGGCCCTTCGAGCCCGACGTCTTGGGAAAGGCCTGGAGGCCCAGGCCGTCGAGCACCTCGCGCAGCCAGAGCGCCACCCGCCCGCACTCCACGACGGTGGCTGGCGGGCCCGGGTCGAGGTCGAACACGAGCATGGACGGGCGCTGGATATCACGCGCATGCGACAAGGACGTGTGCAGCTCGAGGGACGCCAGGTTGGCCACCCAGACCAGGCCGGCCAGCTCGTCGATGAGGCAGTAGTTCACGTCGGCCATGTTGCGGGCGCTCCACACCGACAGCGTCTCGACCCACGGCGGGCGGTGCTTGGGGCAGTTCTTCTCGTAGAAGAACTGGCCGTCGACGCCGTTGGGGTAGCGCTTCAGGGTCAAGGCCCGCTGGTGGAGGTGGGGCAGGAGCGCCGGCGCTATCCGGGTGTAGTAGTCGATCACCTGACCCTTGGTGAAGCCGGCCTCGGGGTACAGCACCTTGTCGAAGTTGGACAGCTTGAGCTGCCGGCCGCCGACCTCCACCTCGACCGATGTCGAGGAGGGACTCAATTCTCTGCGGGCTTTCCGGCCTTGACCGCGGCCAGGCTGGCTTCCAGGGCGGCCATGAGGTCGACGACCCGGGGCGCCTCCTCGGCGGTCGTCTCGGCCACGATGGCCTGGCCCGACGCCTTCTGCTCGATCAGGGCCAGTACCCGCTCGCGGTAGGAGTCGCGGTACTTGTCGGGCTCGAAGTCGGTGGTGAGGGAGTCGATGAGGGAGCGGGCCATCTTCTCCTCGCGGTCAGTGACGTCGACATCGGGGCCGGGCAGGTCGAGTTCGTCGAGGGAGTTCACCTCATCGGCGAAGAGCATGGTCTCCATGACCAGGGCGTCATCCATGGGACGGATGGCGGCCAGGTACTGCTTGGTGCGCAGCACGACCCGGGCGATGCCGACCTTGTTGGTCTCCCGCATGGCGTTGCGCAGCAGGGCGTAGGCCTTCTGGCCGCCCTTGTCGGGCACGAGGTAGTACGGCCGCTCGTAG
>JBBQRO010000218.1:0-5310 GCA_038214685.1 Acidimicrobiales bacterium | reverse complement strand
CGAGCAGGGGGAGGACGGCCCGTCCAACGCCCCCGGGTAGACCGCACAGAGGGATGACCACCGATCCGGCCAGCGAGAGCAACCGGTGAACAGAACCCCGCCTACAGCCCGGGTGCCCCGTCACACACCCCCTGACCTGCGAAAACGACCAACCTCGCCCGCTTCCATGACACAGACGTGACACAGAAGGCCGCGCCATCACCCGCCGGCCGCTGTTGAAGAACCCCCTGCGATCCGTCCGAGCGCCGCCTGAACAGCGGACCGGGTGCGGTCCTCGTCTGCCGGCCAGAGGTGGCCGTAGGTGTCCAGGGTCTCCATGGCACTGGCGTGTCCCAGCCGCTCTTGGACCACCTTCACCGAGAGGGCGTCGCCAATCAGCAGGCTGGCGTAGAAGTGCCTCAGTTGGTGGTAGCCATCGCCCTTGGCGATCCCCAAGGACGCAGCCACGGGCTTCCACGCCTCCGAGAACGTGGACCTGCTCAGCGGCAGGCCACGCCGGTTCGTGAAGAGGAGCCCCTCGGGACCCTGACCGAACTCCCCTACGTGGCGGCTGAGTTCCTCGATGACCACCTCCGGCGCCGGGATCGTCCGCGACCGGTTGCGGCGGTCCTTCACCGGGCCGAAGTCCGGCGCTCCACCGCTGACGCCTGCAAGTTGACGGTCCACGGTGACGGTGCGCCGGAGCCAATCCACGCGATCGACACTCAACCCGAACGCTTCCGAGATGCGAACGCCCGTTCCTGCGCCGAGAACGATCATCGCCCGGTACCGCCGGTCAATGTTGTCGATCAGCCCCTCCACCACCTCGATCGAGAGGGGCTCAATCTTCACCGTGGCCACCTCGGGCAGGCGGATCTGCCGGCATGGCGAAGACACGATGACTCGGTCGATGACAGCGTCCCTGAACACCGTTGCCACCCAGCCGTAGATGAGTTTGACGGTCCCCGGGGCGAGTGGCTGCTGCCCCTTGCCTCCGACGTGCATCGCCTTGACGAGGGCCTGTACCTCGCTCTGGCGAATGGCTGCCAGCGGACGTTCGCCCAGACGAGGGTAGACATGCCGGCGCAGGTTGGTCTCCAGTTGGGCGGCTGTCTTGGTTCGGTGAACCTGCGCGTTGCGCCAGCGCTCTGCGTAGTCGCGGAAGCAGACGCGTCCAGCCGCCGGGTCGACGTATGCCCCCATCAACTTGTCGTGGTCGATGTGGGCTAGGTGCCGCTCGGCCTCGATCTTCTTCTTGAACGTCCTGGAGCGGGAGTTCCCGTCCGGAGTCCGCCAGCGGGCTCGGTACCCGGCCGTGGTCTTGTCGACACTGCTCACACTGCCGCACTCCTTGCTGTCACGGCTCGACGCTCCTGCGTAGGGCCTCGCCCTTTGCGGTCAGCCGCCCATCTGCTCGACCCTTGACCGGTGGTCGCGTCAGCAGGCCCCGCCGGCGTGCTTCTGAGATCAGGTTCCGCATGGTCGCAGGGCTCACGTCGAACTCGTCCGCCAGGTGCCGGATCACCGCGCCCGTACCGAGCAACTCGACGTACTTGGCAGCGAACCTCAGGTAGTAGGAGTCGGGTTGACCCGGACGACCCGGCTTGCGAGCAGTGAAGGCTGTCGTGAGCCGGGGAGCGTTGTCCACGGCGGGCGGTCCGAGGGCCTTGACTTCCGCGTTACCGAGTGTGCCCCTGATGTACCGGCGTGCAGCCGCATCAATGGCACCGAACGGGACCTGACGGAGGGCCCGAACCGTCACCTCGGCAAGCGGCGGATCACCTCCGGACCGCTCAAGCAGGTTGGGCAGGAGCCTCTCCTCCCGGGCAACTGCTCGCTCATCTGCCATCTCCATGCCGATGAGGACCCCCGCTCCGGAGTAGGTGAACCTGAACCCGTAGCCCTTCATGTCCGCAACGGTCAGGCCGACAGAGACCACGTCGCCCTCCACCGCCCTCCATCTGACGATGGCAGCAGCGTCTCTGATTCGTGTCACCCCTAGACAATACCAGATGGTGTGGCACACCGTGTAGAGATGGCAACTGACACGCACTCTCGGGATGAAGCCGGCGCCCTCATGACGCCCGCTGACTTGGCTGACTACGTCGGCATCCCCATCGCCACCCTCTACCAGTGGCGCTATCGCAGGGTGGGGCCCAAGTCGATCAGGGTCGGGCGGCACCTTCGCTACCGGCGTTCGGACGTCGACTCGTGGCTCGACAACCGGAGCACCGTCGAGTGAACCCGCTCAACGGTCTCGTCCAAGTGATCCCTGGCACCGCCTACGTCGGACGGGTGCGAACACTCCTACCCCGACGCTGGACATCTTCGTGCTCCTCCCTCATGCGCCCAAGGTTGCCCACGCAGTCAGGAGCATGGAAGGGGTCGAGGGGCGGCACCACTCTCCGCGTCGGCCCACCAGCACCCTACGCCTCGCGGGGGTACCGCCTGTGACCAGACCTGATCGCATCCCTGCCATCCTCGATCGTGTGGTCCTCGCCGACGTCGTCAGCACGTTCGCTGGTCCACCCGTCCGTTCCTCCGGCGGCACCTCGACCTTCCGATGCCCGAATCCGGACCACCCGGACCACCATCCGTCCTTCAGCGTGAAGGACGGGCACTGGAAGTGCTGGTCCCAGTGCGGCGTAGATGGTGACGCCATCGACCTTCTCGTCTGGCTAGACAAGGTCAGCAAGGCCGAAGCGATCGAGCGTCTAGCAGCCCGAATCGACCTGCAGCCGGTCCCCGTGACTGGCATGCCGTCGACGTCAACATCGTGGAAGGCGACTAAGGACCTCCGTCACATGCCTTCCACCGGCGACGACTTGCTGCGGCAGTTCCTTGAGAAGCGGTGCTGGGACCACCAACTCGCGACGGCCATGGGCCTGCATCTTGTGACGGGCGCGGACGGTCAGCGCTGGGTGCGCTTCCCATGGCCCCCCGGCGATGGGGGGGAGACATGGCATCAAGACCGCCGTATCGGGGAGGGTCATCCGACCTGGCTCTCCCCCACCGGCCGAATCCCGTGGCCGTACAGGGCTGACCTCTTGGCATCGGCTCGCGAGGCAGGGGCCCTCGTCGTCTGCGAGGGCGTCTCTGACGTGGTTGCCATGATCCACGCCTTCCCCGACGTGAACGTCATCGGCATCCCGGGTGCCGCCGCCTTCAAAGCCGAGTGGGCGACTGCCCTCGCCGGTCTTCAACTAGCCGTCATCACAGACAACGATCCTGCTGGCCAGAGCCTCCGCGGAATCCTGAACAAGTTGAACGACAACAACGGCATCGTCGTCCACAACCTCTACGTTCCGCCGGTCTACAATGACATAGACGAGTGGCGGCGCGCTGACGCCGACGCCTTTCCTCACGCATTCAACGACCTAATCGATGCGTGGGAAGCCTCATTAGTCGTGAGCATTGAGTGAGGCCGCTACGGTCGCTAACCGAAGAGGAAGCCGCCATTTGGAGCGCGCCGATCAAACTTCAAGCCACGGTCACGCCGCTCAGTGCGTGCAAGACAATCCGCCGAGAAACCTCATGGCGGGCTCGCGACCTGTCAGCCGTGCTCGATGGCAACCGAACTGGCCCGATAGCAAACCTCCTCCTGCGCTCGGACGGCACCGGGCTCCTGTATCCCGGTAGGACACACGCCTTCGTGGGCGAGCCCGAGTCCGGCAAGTCCTGGCTCGCGCTCCTAGCCATCGTCCAGGCGATCGAATCCGGGGGAGTCGCAATCTTGATTGACTTTGAAGACGACGAACACAGCATCGTCGCCCGTCTAGTCGCTCTGGGAGCCTCGTCCACATCGATCATTGAGCGCTTTCGCTACCTCCGGGCCAATGATCCCCTGGAGGCGGACGAAGAACTCGACTTGACCGAGGAGTTGAGCCTCAAACCTGCGGTAGTTATACTTGACGGCGTCACCGAAGCCTTGACCCTTCACGGCTGGTCCGGTGACAGCGGCGCTGACGTTGCCGACTTCCACAGGCGGATTGTCCGCCGCATCGCCGACGCCGGACCTGCCGTCGTCCTGGTCGACCACGTCGTCAAGTCGGGCGACGCACGAGGACGCTGGGCCACCGGAAGCCAGCACAAACTCGCCGGCCTTGACGGCGCGCAGTACGTCATTGAACGCCGCAAGCCCTGGGCGCAAGGACATAGCGGCTGGGCTCGCATCACCGTGGCCAAGGATCGCCCCGGGGCCGTTCGTGCCAACCTCCCCGACCTGCACACCGTGGGCGACCTTGTCGTCACCTGCGGGCCCGATGCCCGGGTCGACTTGGAGATCCGACCTGCGAACGTGACGCGGTCCGCCGCTGATGGAGGCTCTCGACCAACTCTTATCATGGAGCGCTGCAGCGCCTACCTCGCCGCGAACCCCAGCGGCCAGCACTCGGGTAACGCGATACGCGCTGCCGTCCATGGCGACGACAAGGCCATCGATCGGGCTCTCATCCTGCTGGGGCGAGAGGGCTTCCTCGACCTCACCATGGTCGGGAGAGCCCGCTACCACCACCACGTGAAGACCTACTCCGTAGAGAACGATCAGATCGAATGAGGACACCCGGAAGCCATGAAGCGCCCTCTGGTCGGTGGGTCGGTGACACCGACATTCACCGATCCACCCGAGGGTCGGTGGGTCGGTGCCCCCCTTGCAGGGGCACGACCCCCACTCCCGAAGGAGCCCCGCGGCGGGCTCCAGCGCCGTGCCACTTCCCGGCAAGTTCCCTCCCACGGGTCGAGATGCGACGATGACCGAGGTGACCGGCGGAGGCGCGCCTGAACGCCCGCCCTCACCGTCAACCCTGAGGGAAGCGGCAGGGCTCCTCCGAGCCGTCCTCCGTCTGATAGACGCCGGAGCGATGGACGCGACGACTCCTACGGCTCATGCGATCAGGCGAAGGATGGAGGGCGCAGTAATCGCCGCTGAGCAAGCCGCTGGCTCAACTCTTCCGAAGATCGTCCACGAAGGGTCTATACACGATACGGTCCTTTAGTGTATGCTGAGGATCGGTGGCTCGAACCCGTGAGGCAAGTTCAGATCCCTCAGCAGTCGTCGGATACGTCCGCGTCTCGACCGAGGACCAGGCCGACTCGGGCCTTGGCCTCGCCAGCCAGCGGGCTGCCATCCAGGCCGAGTGCTCCCGTCGAGCCTGGACCCTCATCGCCATCCATGAGGACGCTGGCATCTCTGGCAAGAAGTTGGACCGCCCCGGCCTGACGCTCGCCCTGGACGACGTACAGCAGGGCAGGGCCGCCGGCATCGTCGTTGCCAAACTGGACCGGCTCAGCCGCTCCTTGGTCGACTTCGCAGGGCTCATGGCCCTAGCCCAG
>JBBQRO010000217.1:0-5384 GCA_038214685.1 Acidimicrobiales bacterium | reverse complement strand
CCTGAGGGGGCCTGTCCCGTTCGGCGTGCCTGACCGGGCGGGATCCCCCGGGCGGGTCTTGCGGGACGGCCGGACTGCAGCTGCAGCTGGTGATCGCCGGCGGCCGGCGCCGGCGCCGTGGTGTCCCGGTCGACGGTCCCCATACGGGGCACCCGGCGCCCCCGGCTAGCGCCCGGTCGGATCATCGTTGGCAGCGGCCTTCCCGATGCTGGCCGGCGAGGACAATCGGAATCGGGGTCCCGGGCTGTTGGTGGCCGAGGCCGATCAGACGGCGTGGGCGGGCGCGAAGCGTCCTGTAGGAGGCCGCAGGAGGCTTCGGATGGGGTCCCGGTGGTACCTGGGTGGCCCCGGTCTGACGCTTCAGCCAACCGCGGGGGTCCTTGGTGCTGCAACCCCCCCGGCGGGATCACCGGCCAAGGTGGGGGCCGTTGCCCGCTGCGGCCGCTTCTCCCCATCGGCCTGTGCCTGGACGTCCCCCTCGACTCTGTGGTCCTCAGCCCGGCAGCTGACCCCTTGTAGCGGTACCATCCCTACAACCAAACACTCTGCCAGAGTTTTTCCTCAGACGATGGTGCGTCGTAGATGGCGCGGGCCGGCAGGCGCCGCCACGCGGCGGTATAAGTAGTGATATTGCGTCCTATCCATCGACGACCACATAGGGAAGGCTCTTGATTCACTCCAAAGAATGTGTGTCCTCAGGACAGAGTCCAGCGAGCAAGCCTCATCCGAGGACCCATTTGACCCTCTTCTTGGCATTGACTCCGTTGATAGCGATGTTGGTCGCCGGATTGGGTGCGGACCGCAGCTTTGCGGATGACGATACTGGAGCCCTGGCTACGCTGTACGTGATCCCCACGAGCGCGCCTGTTGGTTCGAGCGTAACCGTGAAGGGTAAGAACTATAGCGCTTCGTCCTCAGTAACAAATATCGAAATGCGTTTTGACTCGCGCACCGGACCGATTGTTTGGCAGATCAATCCAACCGAAGTGTTCGAACGAACCTTCATCATTCCTGCCGACATTTCTATCGGTCTACATACTGTCATAGCTACGCAGACCGATAGCAATGGAACAGTCCTCTCGGGAATGCCCGGCCGGGCCTCGCTCGAAACAACCGCCGCTTCGTCCCCGCCTATACCCCCATCATCAACAACTACGACTGTGGCACCATCCCAACCCGCAGAAGTCTGCCCACCTGGCTCACTCCGTGCTGGTGCAACCATACCGTTCCTTTCGGAGTACCTGTTTTCCAAGCATATCATACTCATTCACGGATACGATACGGCTCAGCCTGGAGACAGTAGATTCGGACCAGATGTCGATTCCCTTGAGGACGTCAAAAGGCTGGTAGCGGACGCCTTCTGTTACGGAACCGAATCCCCGAGTCCGGACGATCCAAGGTACAAGTATGAAGTTGACGGGGGTGATCGGGTCCATTATTATGAAAACGGACAATTGACAAGCAAGATACGGCTTCATGTAACCAGTGGAGAAGTCACCACCATTTTCCCATACTGATTTGCGTGACGTGATGTCTATCCATCTTTCAGCCGACATCCTGAAGCCGTATTGCTTGCACCCTGACGCAGTATTCGATCTTCATGACGATGAAATAGGCTTTTTTGTCAGATATTTTCTCGGCCGGATAGAGTTCCGCATCGACTCATTCGATATGAGTCTTGCTTCTCACAATATCGCAGTCCTGGGTTTTGCGCTTGGTCTCAAGAGACTCCTCAACAATCTATCAAAGAATAGTTCGAAGGTCTTGTCTTCATACGTGAACGGCCAAGACTTTTGTTTCAGTCGTGATGAGTCGGACCGGGTTGTGGTTGATCCCACCTGGCTTGAGGGAAGCGCTTGCGTTGGATATGCAGAACTGTTGATGGTTGCCGACCAGTTTCTGCAAGACCTTCTTGATCGACTGTCGTTGACGTTTCCCCAGCTGGTCGAGAACAGCGCCTATCCGAACTGGCGATCTACGTAGTCACGTCTTCCGGGCCTGAAGAACCCCGAGCAGAAGTCAAAGTCGAAGCAAGTCTCGGCGTAACTGTTCAGGTCGTTTCGCGCGGAGCGCGCGGGGGTCCACCACTGGGCGCGCGCGGTGGGGTAGAACGTTTCTGTGGGGTTGGCCGAGCGGGTCGTTCAACTGGAGGGTCGTCTGGTTGAGTTGATCGCGGAGAACGAGGCGCTGCGGGATCGGGTGGCCCGGCTGGAGGCCGAGCTCCGTCAGGACTCGAACAACTCGTCGAGGCCGCCCTCGTCTGACCCGATCGGCCCTCGCAAGAAGCGGGCCGAACGTCGGGCGGAGGCCCGCGAAAACGCCAAGAAGCAGGGCGGTCAGCCCGGGGCCCCGGGGGCGTCGCTCCGCCGCCGGGGCCCCGATGTCACCCTGGTCCGCCGCCCGGTCGCCTGCTCCTGCTGCGGATCCGATCTGGCTAACGCCCCGGTGGTGGGAACCGAGGTCCGCCAGGTGATCGACCTGCCAGCTGTTGAAGCTGCCGTCTCGGATCATGTGATCGAGAAGCGCCGGTGCGGCTGCGGGACGGTCACCGCGGCGGAGTTCCCGCCCGAAGCAAGGGCCTCGGTGTGCTGGGGCCCTGAGGTACGGGCCTTCGCCGTCTACCTTCTGGTCCGCCAGCACCTACCGATCAGCCGCTGCGCCGAACTGCTCCGAGACATGCTCGGCGCTCCCGTCGCGGCCGGTTGGCTCTGCCAGGTCCAGCTCGAAGCCTCCGGTCGGCTCGGCCCGTTCATCGGCAACCTCAAGGACCGGATCCGGGCCGCGCCCGTCGTGCATGCCGATGAGACCGGCACCCGCATCGTCACCCCCGAGGGCGTCGGCCGACATTGGGTGCACGTGGCCTGCACCGAGCTGCTCACCCTCCTGTCGCCACCGGGGCGCCGAAGCCCTCCTCGACATCGACGTCCTCCCCGGTTTCGAAGGCACCATCGTCCACGATGGGTGGACGCCCTACGAGACGATCGATGGGCCCGGCACCCTCCACGCCCAATGCGGCGCCCACCTCCTCCGCCACCTCACCGCCGTCGGCGAACACGGCCCATTCGCCCGCTGTACCCCTGTCGAACGCGCTGATCGAGTCGACGAACACCAAGCTTCGCCTCTTGACCCGGATCGCCTACGGCTTCAAAGAACCCGAGCACCTCATCGCCCTCGCCTACCTCGACCGAGGTGGCCACCGCCCACCCCTCCCCGGCAGAACATGAGCGTCACCTACCCACGGATCCACGAGGAGAGCCACCATTCTTCCGATGACAAGCAGTTTATGCGGGGGTTACTGAGTATCGATGCTGATTGTCGTTCTCGCAGCCGGGTGGTTTTTGCTAGTGGTTTTGACTGGCCGGTGATAGTTATCGAGCATCCGCACGCGCCAGATGAAGGGCGCCGCCCATGCGGCCAGCAGGAGCCCGACGTGGAGCCACCAGGGCATCGCTGGCCACGCCAGGAGCATCACGATAAGTCCGCCTGCCGTGGGAAACCAGAGGCCGCAGAGCCAGAGCGGCGCGTGATTCGGCCGGAGGTAGAGACGGGGCATCCGGTCGAGGGAGCCACCTCGTCCGCAGGAGAGGAGCCCAGCAGCAGCACGATCCGAGCCCGCTGCGCCAGGCCCGCACTGATTGACGGCGACCGCAACCACCCCTCCAACACGGCCCGATCCGACGGTCCCACCGTGATGTTCAGCGCCACGCGCCATTATCCCACACCACCGCCCGCCAGGTGAGGATACCTCGCTAACGTGACACTGAGGTGTGTCTGACTCTTCGCGACGGATCGGGCTGTGATTCAGACCACAGGGAGCGGTTCTGACGGGGGTGGTGGTGTTCATGATGGCAGCCCGTCTGTGCGTGCGGCGCGGTGGGCGGTGCGGCGGGCTTGGTCGGCGGCGGTGAGGCCATCCCGGCGGGCTTGGCGAATGCCGTCACCCCGGCCCTCGTGCTCGTCGTTGGGGGTGACGTAGCCTATCGACTCGTGGCGGCGTTGTAGTGGCGGCGGACCCGTTCGAGCTCGGCGCCTAGGACCTGCGGGTCGGTGATCGACAGCAGGTGCGGGTTCTCGGCCTTGACGTGACCCCACAGCGTCTCGATCCAGGCTTGGTCGGTCGGGGTGTAGGGCCGCCCGAAGTGCTGGCCGATCGTGAGCATCGCCATGAACGCCCTCGTCTCCCCGGACCGCATTTCTGGCCCGTTGTCGGAGACGGCCAGCAGGACGGGGGCGGCGGGCTCGTCGAGGTCGACATCGCCGGGGCTGTCGAGGCGCCACTCGAGGTCGGCGAGGAGCCCTTCGGCTTCCAGGCCGGCGAGGAACAGCACCTTGACCTGGGTGCCGGTCTGCTCGGCGCACAGGAGGTTGGCGATCCACTTGTGGGAGACGACGTCGATGATGCCGTAGACGACCGGGGAGGCCTCGCAAGCCGAGAAGTGGGAGGCGTCCCAGCACCACAGCTGGTTGGGCCGCCACTGCACCCAGTCGGGCCACGGCTTCTTCGCCGAGCGGGCCGGGCGGGGAATCCCTTGCAGGACAAGGCCGTTCCGGGCCAACACCCGGTCAACGGTGGACGGTGAGACCCACACCCGGTCGGTGTAGGAGCCCCGGTGGGCGAGCTTGCGGTGGGACAGGTCAACGTCACCCCACTGCTCGAACAGGGCCAGGATCTCGGCTTCCTCCCAGGCCAGCAGCCCATGGACCGGATTGCCGCCCCCTGGGGTGTCGTCGAGGGTGCCGGCGGCTTGGCGCCGCCGCCACCGCCATGCTCGTTGCCGGTCGAGTTCGAGGACGCCGCAGATCCGGGCGAGGGTCACCCGGCCTTCACGGCGTCATCGATCAGGTCGAGGAGCAGGGTCTTGGCGGCGCTGTCGACTCGGGCTGGGATCGGGCCGCTCAACCCCAGGAGCCTTTTCCCCGGAGGGCCGCCAGCTCGATCGCCTGCTCCACGATCACTGCCGACAACCGGGTCACCTCTGCGCGCAGGCCGGCCACCTCGGTCGCCTCGGCCCGGCTGGTCTTCGGCCGGCCCGGCCGTGACGCCTGCAACGCGGCGATGGCGCCGTCGCGTGCGGTCTTGCGCATCGTCATGACCGTGGACCGGTCGACACCCGCCTCGGCCGCCGCCGCCGCTGCCGTCAGCTGCCCGGTGAGCATCCGCTGCCACAGGTCGTACTTCTGCTCGGCTGTGAGAAACCGCTTCGCTCGACGCGGAGTCGACATGATCGTTGGGCCTTCCTGTAGTGCTCCTGACCTGCGATGTTCACGATGGGGCTGCCGAAGCGGTCGAGACGGTTCTGTACACCGTGGAAGGCCAGTCCTATGAGTGCGACCTCTGCGACGGCCACCTGACCGAGTTCCGCGACGCCATGGAGATCTGGTCG
>JBBQRO010000216.1:0-5438 GCA_038214685.1 Acidimicrobiales bacterium | reverse complement strand
GGCGTCGCCTTCGACGCCACCGGCCGCTTCGGCAACCAGTTGCTCGTTAGCGGCCGCCGGGCGGGGTCCACCGTGGTGTTCTCCATCGACTGCCGGGGACGGCTGAAGACGCTGACCGAGAGCGCCCCTCGGATGGAGGGCGGCATGGAGGTGGCCCCTGAGCTCTTCGGTGAGCATGGGGGGGATCTGATCGGCGTCGACGAGATCAGCGGCGACGTCATCTTCATCCGATTCGACGGGACCAGCGGCGTGCTCATCAACTCCGGCCTGCCCGCCGGCCCTGGGATCGGGGTGGAGGGAGTCGGCTTCACCACGCCCGGATTCATCGGGCGCGGTGGCATCGCCTATGTGGCCGATCGTTCGTCCCCGGGCCAAGGAACCGGCGCCATCTGGCGGGTCACCGCAGAGGCCTTCAGCCAGGTCCGCATCGACGAGAACGACCTCATCGTGACCACCGAGGCCGGCGGGCGAACGGCGGTCATCCGTTGCCGGGCCACGTGCCGCACGTTCCCGTTCGGCGACGCCACCGGTGCGAACATCCAGGGCCACGTCACCGTCGTGCTGGGGCCCGCCCCGCCCCCCATTCCCCGGGCGGGCGTCACGGGCGTGGCCGTGCTGGCCGTCATCACCGCGGTGATCGTCGGGGGCGGCTTCATCCTGTTCTTCGTCCACAACCGGAGAAAGGTGCGAGTTCCGGAACCAGCGGGCCGGTAGCCGTCGTCCCATCTCCACACGAGCTACCGGAGGTGGGCGATGCGCAAGACCCTGTTGGCGATCGGGACCGGACTGGTCGCGATTGTGCTGGGCGCCGGCCCGGCCCTGGCCTGCGGCGGCCTCATCGGGCGCAACGGGTCGGTCAACCTGGTCCGCACCACCACCCTGGCCGCGTGGCACGACGGCGTCGAGCACTACGTGACCGCGTTCAAGTTCGCCGGGGCGGGTGGCGAGTTCGGCTCGATCATTCCGCTGCCCGACGTCCCCACGTCTGTCGAGCGGGGCGGCGACTGGACGCTGCAGCGCCTGGTCCGCGAGGTGACCCCGCAGCCCGTGTCAGCTCGGTCGAGCTCATCGGCCAACGGGGCGGCGGTGGACGCTGCCGCCGTCGTCCTCCTCGAGACCCGCATCGACGCCCTCGATATCACTGTGCTCCAGGGCGGAGGGCAGGCGGTGGGGGAGTGGGCGACGAAGAACGGCTTCCTCCTCACGCCCGACACACCCGAGGTGCTCGACTTCTACGCTCGCCGCAGCCCCATCTTCCTGGCCGCCCGCTTCGACGGCGACGCCGCCCGCCAGAAGGGTGTGGCCCTGGGCGACGGCACCCCGGTCCACATCACCATTCCCACGCCGAATCCGTGGGTGCCCCTGCGCATCCTCGGCGTGGGCCGCCAGGCCAGCGAGCGCATCAATGCCGACGTCTTCCTCCTCACTGACCGTCGCCCCGCTCTGCTCCCCGGCGCCGACGCACCCGGCCTGTCCCTCGACCGCCAGGGCCCGGCCACCAGGAGCCTCCTCAACGACCTGCGCACCGACAAGGGCATGGACTGGATGCCACCGTCGATGTGGCTGAGCTACCTCAAGGTCGACGCCCTCCCGGCCGAGCTCACCTACGACCTGGCCGTCGACGCCACCGGCGCCGACCAGCCGTCGGCAGAGGCCGCCGGGTTCGTGGTTGCCCAACCCACCCTCGACCCGCTCCCCGTTCCGGTTGCTGCTGCCGCCGGGCCACGCGGCGATGGGTCGATGCTGCCCTGGGCCGTGGCCGGCGCCATCGGTCTGGTTGTTGGGGCCGGCGGCGTGGCGGTGGCCGCCCGCCGGCGATGAGGTTGCTCGGACTGGCCATGGCCATCGGCCTGGTCGGGGCCGGCTGCAGCGCCGGCCCGAGGGAGCGCACCGTTGAGGTCACCGTTCGCCACTCGCGCTTCTCAGTGGACGAACTGGTCGTGCGCCCAGGCGAGACCGTCCGGTTCGTGCTGCGCAACACCGACCCCATCCCCCACGAGCTGATCGTCGGCGACCAGACGGTGCAGGACGTCCACGAGGCGGGCTCCGAAGCCCACCACCGCAACAGCCCCGGCGAGGTATCGGTGGCGCCCGGGGCGATGGCGGTCACCACCTACCGGTTCGGGCGGGCGGGCAGCCCGGTGTTGTTCGGCTGTCACCTTCCCGGCCACTGGGCCTACGGCATGCGGGGCACGATCAGGGTCGGTTAGCCGGCCTGCCAGAGATGGACCAGGTCGACCAAATCGGTGAGCCGCTCGATGCGTGCGTCCGGCTCGATGCCGGCGATGTCGGGAGCCACCGGGTTGGGACGCAGCACGGTTCGCATGCCGGCGGCCCGGGCGCCCGAGATGTCGTCCCATGGCCTGTCTCCGACGAACACGGCGCGTTCCGGCTCGACGTCGAGCGCGGCGGCGGCGGCGAGGAACGCCGAGGGATGGGGCTTCTGGAAGGGCATCTCGCTGGTGTAGAGGCGGGCGTCGATCAGGTCGATGAGGCCGTCGCGTTCCAGGAAGCGCTCGTGGAAAGCCCGGGGCCAGTGGGTGTTGGAGAGCATGGCGATCGAGAGGCCGTCGGCCCGCAGTCGGGTGAGCGCTTCGACCGCATCGGCGTGGTGGCGTATGTGGGGGGTCCAGGCGTCGAGATGGCGGACGGCGGCCTCCTCGAGCAGCGCCTCGGCCACGTCGAGGCCCAGCGCCCGAGTGGCCGTGGCCAGCAGGTCGGCCAGGGTGGCACTGCGCTGGTGGCCCGAGGTCGTGGCCCAGAAGTCGGCCTCCACCTGCACGAGCCGGGCGGCGATCTCGTCCTCATGGGCGGCATCGAGGTGGCGCGCGGCCAGCCGCCAGGCGTCGACCAGCTCGGCATCGACGAACTCCGACAGGGTCCCGCCCCAGTCGAAGATCACCGCCTCGATGCTCATGCGACCGGTGGCGCCATGAATGTCCGGAGTTGCACGGACGCAGCGTATTGGCTGGCGTCACCCCTCGGCCGGTCCCCGAGCTTCCAGGCCGACATGGACGACTACATCACCAAGCAGGTCCGGACCGACGAGCTCGGGCTCCTGCTGGCCCGGTGGGTCCCCGCCGACTCGTCCGGGGACGACGAGCATGGGTCGGCCGACTCTCTCCTCCCCCACACCGCTGCGTGACCCGGTGTCGGCCAGGTAGCGCGCGAGTAGTGTCCCGGTGGGATTGGCGACCTGGCCATCCTCAGGGGAACGCCAGGAGGGCGCAGCATGAAACTACGCACCGGTAGGTCCGTTGCCGCGGCGGTAACGCTTCTGGCGGGGCTGGCCATGACGAGCCCCGCGCAGGCTGCGGTCCTGTCATGTGGGCAGACCATCACCCAGGACACGACTCTCGAGAACGACGTCGGTCCCTGCGCCAACCACGGCATCGTCATTGGCGCCGACAACATCACCTTCAACCTGAACGGGCACCGCATCTTCGGCACGCCCGGCGGCGGCGACGACGCCGGCGTCTACCTCCTGAACCGCACGGGTGTCACCGTGACGGGCGGTACGGTCACCGCCTTCGACATCGGTGTCGCCATCGACGGCGGATCGGCCAACACAGTTTCTGCCATGACCGCCCGGGACAACATCGGCGGCTCGGGCACCATCGGTGGCGACGGCATCGCCATCCTTTCCTCCCGCCTGAACCGCATCATTGGCAACCAGGTCGTCAACAACGGCCCGTACTCTGGAGTCGGGCTCTACTCCCGCCGGGACGGCGACCACCCGGGGACGCGCGGGGTGGCCCGTGACAACCTGGTCTCCGGCAACAGCATCACGGGCAACATCATCAGCCGCGACCGGGTGACGCCGAACAGCACCGACAATGACGGGATACGGGTCGAGAACGACGCGGTGTTCAACACCTTCACCGACAACCGGGTGAGCGGCAACGGGCTCGACGGCATCTCGCTGTTCGCCGATACGGCTGACAACGTCGTGCGCAACAACCACGTCGACGGCAACGGGTTCTACCGCACGACGGCCCGCCGCGGCAGCGGGATCATTGTGTTCACCCGCTCGACGCGCAACGTGGTCGAGAACAATCTGGTCACGGGCAACGCCGACAGTGGCATCGACATCCGCCAGCCGGTGAGCACCTTCCCCGGAGCGACCAGCAACCGGATCATCAACAACACCGCCATCGGCAACAGTGCACGGCCCTTCATCCCTCACCCGGTCTTCGGCCCGAGCTTCGACCTCAAGGACGGCAACGCCAACTGCGACGCCAATGTGTGGTCGGCGAACCGGTACCGAACGTTCAACCAGCCCTGCGTGACCTCCGGAGGCCAACAGGTCTAGCCCGCGGTCTAGCCCAACTCGTCGCCGGCCGGATGATCGAGAGGCTCGGGTACCGGGCCGACGTCGCCGCCAACGGGTCGGAGGCGGTCGACTCGTTCATGCGCATCGACGGTCAGACAGTCAGCTACGCCGGCCGCCCCGCCGGCTCGTTGAAGTACACAGCCCCGGGTTCGAGGCGTTCCCCGGTGGGGTGCGACCACGCCCCGGTGGCGATGCCGAGCTCACCGGCGGCGGCCTCCACCGACCGCCCCGGGGGCACCGGTCGCCCACAGCCGTTCAGTCTCCAGCCCCGCCCGTCGGTGAAGATCACCCCGTCGGGATCGTCGGCATCGCCGGCGATGCCCAGATGGCCGAGGTGGTGGAGCCGGTGATGTCGACGGCACAGGGCCAGGAGATTGGGGGTGTCGGAGACCCCGCCGTCCTCCCAATGCACCACGTGATGGATATGGAGCCAGCGATCACGGTCACACCCCGGCACCCGACAGCCCCTGTCACGCTCCTCGATGACCATCCTGGTGCGGTCGGGGACGGTGCGGAAGGCCCGGCCCACGTTCACCGGCCGGCCTCCGGACTCCATCACCGGGCGGATACGGGCGTCACAGCCCACGAAACGGCGCAGGCCGTCGTTCAATGCCGGGCCGAGGTGCAGGTGGGAGCGCAGGTGGGCGCCGGTGGCCCCGGTGGCGCCTTCAGCATCGGAGCGCAGGTGCAGCAGGACCAGGTGACGGTCGTGGTGGGCCCGGACGGTGGCGCCGGCACCCAGGGAGCGCTCGGCCATGGCCAGGAGGGCATCGGCCCAGCTCACATCGGCGACAGTCGGTGCCCGGTCGGGCGTGGTGGGAGGAACGGGGTCACCCTCCCCGGCGGCGAACAGCTCGTCTCGGGCCGCCACCAGGGCCCGCTCCACCAGGGCCCCCTCGTCGGGGGGCAGATCGGCCGACAGTCGCCACCGGCCTGAGTCGGTGTGGCCGAAGCTGACGCTGCGGGTCTCCTCGGGGGGCGTGGGCGGGACCGGTTCGCCAGGACCGGGCTTCTCCTCGGCGAAGGGGTAGCTGCCCAGCACCCGGCGCAGCTGGGTCACCGTGGCCGACCGGGCCAGATCGGCGATCTCGGCGTCGATGCCGGC
>JBBQRO010000215.1:0-5445 GCA_038214685.1 Acidimicrobiales bacterium | reverse complement strand
GACGTTCGCGAAGGACGCCCTTATGGGGTTGTGGCAATCCGTTCTCGCCATCTATCCCCGGACGTTCGCCACGTGCTGCCACATGCGGCGGATTTCGCCATCTTCATCCGGAACCTACAAGAAGAAGAAGTGTAGGGATTCGGCGAGGATGATCAGGATGGGCTGTTGGACATGATCAGCCCGGGAGCTGCATGACGGCCTGCGATGCGGCGGAAGTGATCATTTCCTACGCAGTCGCGCCACGGTGGTCGCCCATCTGGTCGAGCAGTTGCCTGCCGAGAGCCGTGAGCTGATGCGGCTGGCTCGGCCCTGATCGGTCGAGGAGGGCGCCGCCGAGGGCCTGCTCGAGACCGCGCAGGCTGCTGTCCAACGTGTAGCGGTCGGTGCCAACCAGGGGTGCTGCGGCGGCGAGACTGTCCGAGCGGGCGGCGATCTCGAACCCGCGGAGCCGCTTGAGTCCCCAGAAGCTCGCGACGGCCGTGGCAAGGGGTTCCGGTAGGGCCCGAGGTTCATTCGGGTGGCGGCCGAGATGGTCGTCCGCCTGGGCGAGGAGGCGGCCGCCGAGTCCGGTGATGCGCTGCCGCTGTTGGCTGCGGGGTGACCGGGTGATGAGTTCGCCACCACAGGCGGACTCGAGGCGAGCCAGCTGCAGAGTGAGCACGCTCGTATGAAGAGACAGCGCAATGGCCGCCTCGTTCAGCGAGCGATGCCGCGCGTAGACCTGGAACCTCCGTACGCGGTCCTTCCCGCCTTGGCCGAGGGCCCCCGATGCGAGCGGCTCCGGCCAATCGGCATACGTCGTCAGGCTGGCGGCGTGACTGGGCCCGCCCCGTTTGCGCAGCTCGATGCCGTGCTGGTGAGCGATCCTGGCGATGTTCGGAGCGGTGGTGCCCACCTCGGCGGCGATGTCGGGCAGTGTTCGCCGACGCTCCAGGTACTCGACACGAAGCCACTCGGGATCGACGATGTGCACGGGGCGCCGACGAGATGACGGCACAGGGATCCCATCGCGCCGTAGACGGTCGGCAAGGTACTTGCGGCCGACACCAAGATCGGGGGCCAAGGACCTGAGCGTTCGGTTCTCTTCGGCCACGAGCGTTCGCAGTCGCTCCGTTGTGAGGTCGGGCGGCGGGAGGGTGCGAGCGTTGCGGGGAGCGACGGTGCCGGGCGGCGCAGCGGATCGCCGGCTTTGGCTTGCGGGCTGGAAGCGCTCAGGATCTCGCCGGACGATCAGGCGTACGTGTTCGAGGCTGGTGTCGAGTTCCTCGGCGATGGCCGTGACAGAACGCTTGCGACGCAGCAACGTCCCCAGACGATCGAGGTCAAGACAATCGACATCGGGCACCGGAAGCCCTGCCAGATCGACGCAGGCACTTGGGGGCGACCAGGTGAGCGGCTCGCCCTCGCAGCCGGACCCGTCGAGGACCTTCCGAACGTGGTCCTCCAGGAGGTTGACGGCGACGTCGGGTAGGTCGAGGGCGAATCGGTGATAGATGGCGAGGCCGATAGGGCTGGGGCGGAGGACGCCCGGAGCCTGCTGAGGCAGCCCGCCGGTCAGCGTCTCCCAGATCCACAGCCGCGCGTTCTTGAGCTTGCGGTGTCCCCCGGTGGGAACGCCGGCGGCGGCGCAGATGCCGTCCCAGGCGGCGAGCTCGATCAGCGGAGCGGCCGCAGCGAGCTGGCGCCGGCGTTCGTAGTCGATGGGGCTGCCGTGGGCCCGGAGCCCGTCACTCAGCTGGGTGAGCGCCTGCAGAATGGCCCGGCCGTGCTCAGTGGCCGCAACGGTCTGAAGGCAGTAGGAAAGCTTCTGCGCGAACGCAGCCGGGGCAGTGCCTTCCTGTGCGGCGACGAGATCGGGCACCGGGAATCGGGAGCCGACAAGGCCGAGCGCGGCGGCGGCGACCACGCGGAACGCCGACGCCTCGACGCCGCTGCGTGGCTTGAGCCGGACAGACCAATCGGGCCACAGGGCCCCGGGAATCCGTCGAGAAGGAACGTGGCTGGTCTGTCCTTCCGGCGGACAACCGACCGTCGTCGTTCGCCATCGCAGCCGGTCGACGGGGCGGAGCCTTGGGTCGCGAATCGACAGCACGCGGGCGATGAGCCGGGGGCTGGCGGTGCGCCAGGCGAGGGGAAGAGGGTGCGGGCGCTTGTGCATGTCGCCGGTGGCGAGGTCGATCAGCGCTCCGCCGGTCTCGTCTGAAAGAACGGCGTCCGCTCGATGAAGGGCGGCATCGATCGAAGCCGTGTCCGTCAACCCAGCCGCGTCCAGGTCGTCGAAGTCGAGACCGGTCAGGGATGCGATCGTGAACAGATCGGCGAGGTGATCGGTCGCGCTGGAGAGCGCCTGATCCGTGACCGGGGGATCAACGAGCACACTGAGTCGGTGCTGGACGGCCAACGCCAGCGGGATCGCGTCGGCATCAGGCGGACCCACCGCCAGCTCGGCGCCGCAACGATTCGGGCCACGGCCGTTGGCACCCGGACGAGGCACTGAGCACCTGCCGCCCTCGGGTACGTCGTCGTGGCGGAGGGGCGACCGCAGCTGATGATGGCCACACCCCGGGCAGGTGGAGGAGAGGAGGCTGCCGTGTGTGGGGCAGGTGACGAACCAGGGCAAGCGCCAGGCTGCGGCCCATCGGCCTCCAGATTCCACAAGGCACTCTTTGCAGAAGCGGCTCCACATCATCGGCCGAATAGCCCGTGCGATGCGCTGCGACCCGAAGCGGCGTTGCACGATCGCCGCGTAGCTGGCCAGCGGCTGCCATAGGGCCTCGAGAACTTCGGCTGGGAGCCCGGCCGCCTCCACCATGTCCGCAGTGTCGGGGGCGCGACGACCAAGGGCGATTATGCCCGCAGGTTGGCTGATGAACAGAGAGCCAATGCCCAAGGCGTCGGTGAGATCACCCAGCGTCGTGTGCAATCGGGCGGCGTAACCCATGAGCCAGCTGTCGAGTGACTCTCCCGGCAGCGGCCGGAACTGGATCGGGATCCGCCGCACGCGCCGACTCTCAGGCGGCCCCGGCCGGGGCATGGCGGACGCTGAGCCCTCCGTGCTCCAACGCCGCCTGCAGCTCCCGACGGGCGAGCTCGGCAGCCTCGTCGTTCTTGACGCCGTCGAGAAGCTCCTTGGTCAGGCGCTCCTGCCCGGTGCGAACGGCCCTCTGGCACCCCCGCATCAGGATCGTCATCAGCGAGGCGAAGTGACCGGTGCTGCGGGCGTAGAGGTAACCGGCGAGGTCCTCGGCCAGCATGCCCTGGTGCTTGTCGGCGAGCACGACCATTCGCTCGATGGTGAGCAACAGACGATGCCAGGTCCGACGGCCCTCGTCGGTGACAATCTCAAAGGGGCCGAGGCTGAGCGGCGTCCAGCGGCGGGCGGTCTGGGCGAAGGCGGCGTCGGCGGGGGACAGGCCCTCGGTGAGCAGACCCCGCTGGCGCAGCCCCACGCCCACGAAGAGGAACGTGACCGGGAACTGGTTGGACAGCCACTTGAAGTGGTTGGCCACCTCCCGGCCGTCCCGGCGGCCCATGTCGAGGAAGTGCACGTCGTCGACGATGATCAGCCGTGTGCCGCAGCTGAGCACGCAGTCCGCCGCCCGGTTGGCAAGCTGAAGGGCATTGCCGCGCTCGGCGCCGGGGTGGGCGTAGAAACGACAGAGCATGGCGTTGAGGCTGCGCATGGTCGTGTTGGCCGTCAGGCCCAGGTAGACGACGGGGATCCGTTGATGTCCACCCGGGGTCGTGGGCCCGTAGAGATCGATCTGGCGGCGGTGGTAGGAACGTCCGAAGGTCACCGCTGCGGTCGTCTTGCCCAGGCCCGGATAGGCGTCGAGGACGGCTGCCCCCCTCACCCTGTCACCGTCTTGGCGGTTCGCCTCGACTATCTCGTCGAGGTCGTCCTGGAACGACATGATCTGGGGCGTCGAGATGGGGCCGAGGTTGGCGTGCCACACCGAGCGCTTCTCCTCATAGGCGGCCCGCTCGGCCTTGCCCAGCGTCCCCAGCTCCGCCAGCGACCGGACCGGCGGCTGAGCACGGGGCTTGGCTTCGAGGGAGCTGAACCAGCCTTCCTTGAGCGACAGGGTGTAGTCCCGCTCCTCGGAGAGGATCGTCATGCGAGGCTCTCGAAAGCGTCGGCGTAGTAGTCGGCGTCGGCGATCTCTGCGACGTCGTCCGGCGCCTGGGCCTCCAGGTCGCCGTCCCCGTCGTCGTCGCCCGACGGCGGGCCGGGATCGGGGCCGCAGGGCTCGGCTGCGGAGGCGAGCACGGCCCGAACGGTGGGGAGCCGGACGACCTCGGCGCCCGGGCCGTGCTCGTCCTGCTGGCGCTGGCGGGCGTCGCGCTGTTGGGACAGGCGCAGGGCCATGCGACGCTCGGTGGGGTTGTGGGCAAGACCAGCGTCCCAGCGCTCCAGGAGCTCGGCCAGCACTCGGCGGTCGTCCGGGAAGCGGTCGCGCTCTGCGGCCAGCCGGCGGGCGTAGGCCAGGGCCTCGGCGCTGAAGGGAGCGGGGATGTCCTGGGCGTGCTCCCACAGCAGGGTGTGCCAGGCGTTGTCGGCCGGGTCCTGGAAGTAGAGCCGGGAGACGTCATCGGGGTCGAACCGTAAGGGCCACTTGCCGGCATTGGCGCCGGTGAAGGGGCTGGTGCGGCTGCGGTAGGGGGTGAGGGCGGCACCGTTGTAGCGCAGGCCGTTGACCTCGACGCCGTAGTGCTGGATCGTCCGCCAGGCCACGGGCAGGAAGTCATAGACCAGGTCGGAGCGGGCGGGGATGCGCAACCTCCCAGCCCGGGCCACTCCCTGGTCGAACATCTCGGCCGGGCTGTAGTGCAGGCCTGGAACTTTCGGATCGACCAGGCCGTCATGGGGGCGCTGGTGGTACACGGTGGCCACCCACTCCCGCAGGATCCGCTCGAGCTCGTCGACGAAGAAGTAGCACTCGTCCTCAGGCGACTTGCCGCGGCTGTAGATGTCGGGTCCCTTGTAGCCGGGCAGGGCGGCGAGGAGCTGCTCGGTGAGGGTGCGGAAGAACCTCTCCACCGGTGCCTTGTCCGTCGGGGTCAACGGGCGGGCCGGCTGAATCGAGATGCCGAGCCGGGCGCACACGGCCAGGAGGTGCTCGGAGAGGAAGATCTTGCCGTGGTCGATGACCAGGGTCTCCGGGGCGACGGCGGGCAGGCCCTTGTCCTGAGCGTTGTCGAGCTGGTCGGCGTCGACCAGCACCACGCTCGGCACACCGGCGTAGGGCATGACGCCGCAGCCGGTGAGGGCCTGGGAGTGGGGCGTGAGGGCCTCGTAGAGGATGAGCGCGGCGTCGACGGCCTTGGTGGAGACGGGTGTGAGACGCAGGCCGGCGATGCAACGGCTGTAGAGGTCCAAGGCGATGGTCAGCTCCAGGTTCACCCACCGCAGGGTGAGCGGTTCCATGGCGAAGACGTCGAGGC
>JBBQRO010000214.1:0-5451 GCA_038214685.1 Acidimicrobiales bacterium | reverse complement strand
GACCTCGCTCCTGTTCCCCGCAGCCCGGCCGACGTGCTGGCTTCCAAGAGCGACGGCACCGCCGCGCCGGCGCCCCGAGCCAAGGCCAAGTGGGTGACGGCCAGTGTGGCCGACGACGCCGCCGAGGTGATCGCCCGGGTCTTCGACGAGGCCGAACGCCGCGAACCCGGGCACAAGCGCCGCTGGGTGGCCCTGGTCGACGGCAACTGCCACCAGATCGAACGCATCAACGCCGAAGCCGAGCAACGAAAGGTCAACGTCACCGTCGTGGTCGACCTCATCCACGTGCTCGAATACCTGTGGGGGGCGGTGTGGTGCTTCTTCTCCGAGGGCGACACCGCAGCCGAGGAGTGGGTACGCGGCCGGGCCCTCGCCGTGCTCGAGGGCAACGCGACCGATGTCGCCGCCGGCATCCGGCGACGGGCCACCACTGGCGGGCTACCCAAGGCGAAACGCAAGAAGGCCGACGACTGCGCCAGGTACCTGGTGAACAAGGCCGCCTACCTCGACTACCCGGCCGCCCTGGCCGCCGGCTGGCCCATCGCCACCGGGGTGATCGAGGGCACGTGTCGATACTTGGTGGCTGACCGAATGGTTTTCAGCAGTCCCCACGGTGTGCCCGTGTGTGCCCTGGGGCGCCAGGCAGTCCGTGTGGGATACGGCTTGGCGTCATACCGCCACTGATGTGTCCGAGCGTCCCTTGGTGGTGGGCCTGAGCGGAGGGGAGCGGGGCTTCCGGGCGTTCCGGGCTTCCCGACGGCCGGGCGTAGTGGAGCGTCGTCGACGATGAGTACCTGAAGGTTGACGTGGCCGACGAGTTCCTCTTCGATCTGCGCTTCGGCCGGGACCGGGCCGAGTCGACCACGAGGGTGTATGCCGGTGAGTTGGCGAGGTTCCTCGGCTGGTGCACCGGGACGGGGCGGAGCCTGGAGGACGGCGCCCGCCATCTGAGCCGTTTCATGCTCGTGTTGCGCAGCACGCCGATCGAGCGGCCGGGTGCTGGTCGGGGTCGTCCGCCGGGGGCGGCGCGGGTCAACCACGTGCTGGCGGTGGTGCGGGAGTTCTTCAAGCATGCGGTGGCGGCCGGGGCGGTGGACGGCTCGGTGCTGACGGCGCTCTACGAGGTGGCCGACGACCGGTTCCTGCCGGCTGAGCTACGCGCTGAGGGCGGGGGGCTTCGTTACCGGGCCCGGCCCCTTCACCGGCTGCGGGCCAGCCGGCCGGGTCGACCCGAGGCGGCCTTGCAGTCCGAGTGGGAAGCGCTGCTCGAGGCGGCGGTGTCCTGGCGGGACCGGTTCCTGTTGGTGCTGCTGTGGTTCTCGGGCCTGAGGATCGGTGAGGCACTCGGCCTCCGGCGTGCCGACATGCACTTCATGGCCTCCTCGACCTCGGTCGGCTGTTCGGTGCCCGGCCCGCACCTGCACGTGGTGCGTCGGGAGGACAACGCCAACGGGGCTGCGGCCAAGTCGAGGGCCGACCGTGCGGTGCCGGTCGGCACCTGGGTGCTCGCCTACTACGACCGCTACTTGGAGGAGCGGCTCGCCTGCCCGGCGGCCGACAGCTGCGACTTCGTCTTCGTCAACCTGTTCCATTCCCCGCTGGGGGCGCCGATGACCGCCTCGGCGGTCCGCCAGAGCTTCCGAAGCCTTTCCCGGCGGGCCGGGCTTGTTCGGCCGGTCCACCCGCACATGATGAGGCACTCGATGGGGACGGAGATGGCCGAGGCCGGGGTGGCGATCGATGTCGTGCAGGCGCTGCTCGGGCACCGGTCGATCACGTCGACCCAGATGTACGTCAACCCGAGCCAGGTCCGGATGCGGGACGCGGTCGACGCCGTCGAGAAGATCAGCCGGCAGCGGCGGGCGCAACGGGACGAAGGAGACCGCCGATGAGCCTTGGCGATGCGGGGAGAGCCGCTCCCTCGATCGAACCGTCCGGGCCGACGACCGAGCTCCGCCGGTTGATCGACTGGGCGGTGCTGGCCCGACTGGGCCTCGACCCTGACATGGAGCGGTTCGCCCCTGACGCCGCCGACCCGATCTTCGGGTTCACCGAATGCCACGCGGCCTTGTGCGACCAGTTGGCCCGCACCAGCCTGGGGTTGTGCTGGCGATGCGACCAGCTTTGGCGGAAGGCGGAGCGGGGAGCCGACTTCGAGCGGTTCTGCGAGACGGTGCCCGAGCGGGTGCGTCACTGCCGGGGCGGCGCCCTGTGCCGGGTGTGCCGGACTCGACTCCCGGCCACGAGAGGCCGGTGAGGACCCACAGACGCACCGGTTCGTGACGTTCGCCGCCGACCAGGTCGGGCTGGGGTTGGCGACCCGGGCCGGCGAGGCGACCAAGGACGACTGGGATCTGCGGGTCTTCGGCCATGTCCCGGGGTTGCTGCGCTTCGGCCCGATCAGCCAAGGGTGGTTGAAGGAGACGGCCAAGTGCTGGGTGGCCGAGCGCATCGACACGGTGGAGACCCCCCGGGTCACCCAGGCTGTCCTGCGGGCGGTGAGGGCCTTCTCGGAGTCGCTGTGCCGGCACCGCCCCGACCGCGGGAGCGATCCGCGCCTGGTGTCCCGCTCCGACCTGGTGGCCTTCACCAACGATCTGGCCCACCTGGAGGCACGCGGCAAGCTGGCCCGCAACACCCGTAGGCAGTGGGTGCTCGAGGTCGACCGGTTCCTCCGCGAAGCGCGGGCGATGGGCCACAGCCGCCCCGGCGGGCCGATGTGCGGACTCCCCGAGGACGTGGTGTTCCGCCCCGGCGACCACGTCCGGAGCGTGCCGCTCGAAGAGCAAGGCCGAGCGCTGCCGCAGACGGTCCTCGACCAGCTCCTGGGCCCCGCCGCCCTCAAGGTGCTGGAGGCAAGCTGCGGCGCCCAGGTGCGGGCCATGGTCGAACTCGAAGCACGGGTGGGTCGGCGCACCGGCGAGCTGTGCGGCCTGCGCTTGGAGTGCCTGGCCTTCGACGAGGTCCTCGATGACACCGGCCTGGCCGGGGCGGCGCCGGTGCTCATCCACGACATGCCCAAGGTGGGCGTACGCGCCTACCGCCTGCCCATCGACGAAGAAGCGGTGGAGATCATCCGGGCACAGCAGGAACGTGTCCGTGCCCGATACCCGGCCTCGCCCCCCTCGCAGCTGGCCTTGTTCCCGGCCGTGAAGCAGAACCCGTACGGCGCGAAGCCCTGCAGAGCCGTGACCCTCGGTGGCCAGGTCCGCGCCTGGGTCGACGGCCTGGCCCAGCTCCTCGGCCCGGGAGGCGAGCCCTTCGACCGCTCCGATGTCACCACGTACTCCTTCCGGCACTGCTACGCCCAACGCCACGCCGACAACGGCACCCCCGTCGAGGTGCTCGCCGCCCTGATGGGCCACACCCGCCTCACCACCACCCAGGGCTACTACTCGGTCACCCAAAAGAGGAAGCGCAGAGCCGTGGACCTCCTGGCCACGCTCCAGGTCGACCACCGCGGTGACCGCACCCGTGCCGTCGTGGAACGGCTACTCGACAGCGAGCACCTCCGTGACGGCGTCGGTCAAGTCGCCGTGCCCTTCGGCATCTGCCGAGAACCGACGAACATCAAAGCCCAAGTGAACCTCCCCCGGTTCGGTTGTCACTCCCTGAAGCGGGGGAGCATGCTCTCCCGGGAGGGTGGTGGTCGTGGCACAACGGCGCAGGTCGTTCTCGGTGGAGTACCGGGAGAAGGCGGTGGCGTACGTGGTCGAGCAGAAGAAGTCGATCGCGGCCGCGTCTCGCGAGTTGGGCATCGGTGAGTCGACTTTGGCGAACTGGGTATCCACACATCGCGGTCGCGAGTCCGGTAGTGATGATCGGGTGACCAACGATGAGAGCGTCGAGCTCCGCCGTTTACGGGCTGAGAACCGTGAGCTGCAGATGAGAGTAGAACTGCTAAAAAAAGTGACGGCCTTCTTCGCGAACGACACCCTGACGTGATCTGGGAGTTCATCGCCGCGGAGAAGGCCACCTTCCCGATCGTGTTCATGTGCGCCGAGTTCGGCGTGACCCGGCAGGGCTGCTACGCCTGGGAGCGCCGGGCTGCTGCCGGCGGTTCGGCCCGGGACATCGCCGATGCGGAGCTGACGGAGCGGATCCGGGTCATCTTCGCCCGGAACCGTGGCCGCTACGGCTCGCCCCGGATCCGGGCCGAGCTGGCCGCCGACGGCATCCATGTCGCTTCGAAGCGGGTGGCTCGGCTGATGGCTGCTGCCGGCCTGGTCGCCCGCTGTGGACGCCAGCGCACCACGACCCGCACGACCGAGGCGGACCCGGGCGCGGTGCCGGCTCCGAACCTGCTGAACCGCCAGTTCGACCAGGCGGTGCCTGACGCGGTGTGGGTGACCGACGTGACCTACATCTGGACCGACGAGGGGTTCGTTTACCTGGCGGCGATCATCGACTGCTGCACCCGGATGGTGGTGGGCTGGTCGACAGCTGACCACCTGCGCACCCAATTGTGCACCGAAGCGCTGCAGGATGCTGTGGTGAAGCACCGGCCGGGCCCGGGTTTACCAGCATCACCTCGAACGGGCCGTCTTCGAGCAGGTAGTAGAAGGGCTTCCAGTAGTCGCCCGTCGCTTCCATCACCACCAGCGTCACCTGCTCGCCGATCAGGTGATCCCGCAGGGCCAACACCTGGTTGGTGACCGACGACCACGTCGTCACCGTCGATCGGGCCTTGGCTCGACCGGTGCCGGCCACCCGGACACACACCTTCGCGTCCCGTTTCGACACGTCAACCCCGGCGCACCGGGGATGCACCACCTCCATCATTGTCTCCTCTCGCTCGGCGTTGGATGTCCGCTCCGGGGAGGGCAGGAAGTTCGAAAGTCTGATGCTCGTGCTCGATGGCAGCATTCCACGGTTCCCGTGGGAGCCCTCCACCACCATGCTGACCTACAGGCTCCAAGGCACTACAGAGGCAACGGCGTCCAACCGGAACAGACACCCCAGTCTGCACCCCCGACGCCCAACACGCTCAGGAACACGCGGCCGGGGCGACCACATCTTCGCTCGCCCCGGCGAGCACCCCGAGGTGCTCTGCGATGCTGACCTGCACCTTTTACCACCCGAACACCCCCAGACACACGATTAGCTCTGGAACCCAGGCATGCGGAACCGGTGGGTTGCGCTGCGGAACCTCTACGCCCGAGCATCCGGCGCCGCCGGCTTCGATGAAGAGGTCTCGCTCGGCTGGGAACCTGGTCGCCGTCAATGACGACCTCCGATCTTGGCCATGGGAGCCAAGCCTTCCCCAGCTCATCGAACCTCCAGCGATGCGTTGCTGTGATCCACGCTATCGTCGGCGGGCCACCACGTCGCCCACGTGCCGCCCGGGCTGCGGATGGACCAGCGCTCGTCCCCGTGCGAACGGCCGGCCACGGTGATCCACTTCCCGCCGATCAGCTCTCGGAGAACCTGGTTTCGCTGGATGATCGCCTC
>JBBQRO010000213.1:0-5464 GCA_038214685.1 Acidimicrobiales bacterium | reverse complement strand
GTGCCGTCGGCCGTGATGACCACGGTGCCGGCACCGTCGCGCTCCACCGCCACCGCCCGCTGGGCCAGGACGGTGATCCCCTCGTCGGCGAACACCCGGCCCAGCCACGCCGCCAGCTCCGGCTCGGCCCGGGGGGCGAGGCGGCCGACCACGGTGACCTGGGTCCCCAGGCGGGCCAGGAGCTGGCTCTGCTCCATGCCCACAAAGCCGCCGCCGATGGTGACCACGCGTGCCGGCACCTTGGTGAGCTCCATGACCGTCGTCGACGTCAGGTAGCCGGCCTCGGCCAGCCCGGCCACGTCGGGAACCCTGGGCTCGGCCCCGGTGGCCACCAGGTACGAAGCGGCCCGCAGCGGTCGCCCGTCGACCTCCAGGGTGTCCGGGTCGATGAAGCGGGCTTCGCCGTAGAGGATGTCGAAGCCGTAGGCCGCGGCCACGTCCACGTACTTGGCCTGGCGGAGCTGGCCGACCAGCTCGTCCTTCTGGGCCACCAGGGCGGCCAGGTCGGGACGTCCGGCGGTGGTGGGCAGCCCGGCGAAGGGGTGGGACCCGGCGGCGTGGAAGGCGTCGGCTCCGGCCAGCAGCGTCTTGGAGGGCACGCAGCCGACGTTGACGCAGGTGCCGCCCACGGTGGCCCGCTCGATCACCACCACCCGCGCGCCCATGTCGGTGGCCCGGATGGCGGCGGCGAAGGCGGCGCCGCCGGAGCCGATCACGGCCAGGTCGTAGTCGCCCTCAGATGTCCCCGTGATGGTCGAGACGACCTCAGCGGGCTCGATGTCGATGTCACCGGCGGTGTAGCCGGCCTGGCCGATGGCGTCGGCCAGGGCATTCGGGTCGCCGTCGAAGTCGGCGCTGGCCGCCCCGCACCGGAAGTCGGCCTCTGTGGCAGTCGCTCCCGCCCCCCGCAGCGCGGCGGTCACCGTTGTCTCGCAGTGCTCACACGTCATGCCCTCGACCGCGATGTGGATCCTGGCCATCAGCTCTCCTCGGTGGTGGTGGCGTCGATGCGCCGGCAACAGGCGATCTGGGCCTCGTTGGCCTCCAGGAAGCGCCGGGCCCTGTCCACCAGTCCCCGGACCTTGCGGTCCTTCACCCGGTAGAGGGTGCGGCGGCCCTCGGTGCGACTCTGCACGAAGCCACACCACACCAGGCAGGTCATGTGCTCTGAGACCCGGGCCTGGGTGGCGCCCAGGCGCCGTACCAGCTCCATCTGGTGCAGCTCGCCCTCCGCTAGGAGCAGTTCGAGCAGGCGCAGACGGGTGGCGTCGCCCAAGGCCCGGAACAGCCGGGCCAACAGCTCAGTGTCGGCCAGGACGACGGGCTCGGGCTCGACGATGGCCGGACGACCACCAGGCATGGGTCTTCTCCCTGCTCGATCAGTACAACCGGATGATACGGTTAACCGGGTGGAATGTCCAGGGAACCCAGGGCTGCACCCGGACCCTGGTCGTGCCCAGCCTGATGCTCGGTCGACAGCTCCCGGTCACCGGCTACACGACGACGGGCCGAGCGCGCGGCTGCGGGCCGTACGGCGAGAGCGACGCCAGCGGATGACCAAGGACGCAAGGATCGCAAGAACCAGGGCAAGGTAGGGCAAGTGAGCCGCGCCGCCCCAGGTCCGGTCCCGGCGCCGGGGGCGCCGCCGCCCGTGCCTCGGGTCCTCGAGTTCGTCACCGCCTAGCGCGACCCGGCCCTCGCCGGCCGCTCCTACGGGCACTGGCGGGTGGAGCTCGACGGTGCCGAGAGCTACGGGTGGTGGCCCAGGCGCGGTCGCCGCTCAGGACCAGGGACCTGCTCCTCGGCAGCACGGGCGCGCTCAGCGGAGTGGGGCCCGCCCGCGACCCCTACCACGGCCTGCCCGGCGACTATGAGTTCCATCCTGTGCCGGTAGCAGACCGAACCGATGCCGAGGCTCGCCACGCCATCGTCGCTTCGCCGTGGCCTTCCCGCCTTCCGGCTCACCGGACGGCGGCGCTGGCCGACCAACCTGCCTCCTCCCGGCCACCGGGTATGCGAGGTCCTTGACGTCGGAGGGTGACCTCGCCCGACCGGGCACGCCCGATTACGGTGGGGCGGTCGTGAAGAAGGCGCTCCTCGTCCTCCTGGTACTGATCGTGGTGGTGACCGGCATCCCCCTCATGGCGGGCATGTCCGGTGCTGCGGGCTGCCCGGACTGCGGTCCGGCGGTGGCGCCGCTGTGCGGCGCGGCGGTCCTGGCGGCAGGCGTCGCCTTGGCCCTCGGCCTCCTCGGGTTGCGGCTGCGGCGGCGGCCCCGGATGGCGCGCCTTCTGCTCCACAGCTTCGTCCTCGAGCGACCTCCCCGCCTGGCCTGAGCGCGCCCCGGCGCGCCCGATCCCGGGCGCGGCGCGCCCTTTCCTGGGCCCACAGGTCCCATGTCGGACGCCAGTAGGCGTCCGCCGTTCGAGGAGTCGATCGTCGATGGAGTTGTTGTTGGCCGGGCTGCGCCTTGGCCGCCGTCCGGCAGTGAGCCTGATAAGCCGTCCACCCCTGCCCGTGCTGGCCCTGGTCGCGGGCTTCGTGTCGCTCAGCGCTCTCCCTGCTGCCTGCCACTGGTGCCGGGCTACCTGTCCTCTATGTCGGCCCTGCCCGTCTCCGAGCTGGGCGAGCGCGACGCCCGACGGGTTGCTGTCCGGGCCGCGATTCTCTTCGTGGCCGGCTTCACCTCCGTGTTCACCGCCCTCGGCATCGGGGCGACCCTGGTGGGGTCGCTGTTCCTTCGCAACCAGGACACCGTGGTCCGGGGCTTCGGAGTGGTGATCGTCGCCAGGTGGGCCCCCCTGCGTCGGCCCGGTGCTGGCCACCATCCTGGCTACCGACTCGGCCGACGCCGTCCGACGCTTCAGGGCCGACCACGGCGGCGAGTGGTCGATGCTGGTGGACCCCTCGGGGCGCATCGCCCTCGACTTCGGGGTGGCGGGCGTGCCCGAGTCCTCCCTCATCAATCCAGCCGGGTTGGTGGTGTCCAAGATCGTCGGTGGCGTCCGCGCCTCGGACCTCGAGGATCTGCCGGCCCGGGCCAAGTCCCCACCCGTCCTTGATCTCGACAGCAAAGAAGAGGAGTAGCGATGGACAGGCTCGTGTACTGGCTGGTCGGCCCTGGGGGCTGCGTCCTCGGCATGGGCGCCTGGATGGCGGTGATTGCTGTGCGACGGCGCCGGCGCGCCAGCGGCCCGAACCCTGCGCCGATCGACGCCGCTACGGCTCCTAGCGCCGAGAAGAGCCCGCAGTCTGCGCACCCGGCGGAGGCCCAGCATGGCTAAGACCCGCCCCACTCGACCGCCCGCCGCCCGCCCGGCGCCGAAACGACCCCCTCTTCCGAGCTGGCCGAAGCGCAACCAAGTGTGGCTGGTCATGGCGGCACTGGCCGCGCTCGTCGTCGGTGTGGTGGTGGTCTCCCGTGGGGGTGACGGCGACCCCCCAATATCGCAGTCGGCGGGTTTCGTGGGCGGCGACTTCCACTCCCTGGTGGTCGACCCCACTACCCCCGGGCGCCTCTTCGTCGGCGGCCACGAGGCGGTGTCGGTGTCGAGCGACGGCGGCCGGACCTGGTCGCGCGTCGGCGCCCTCGACGGCGCCGACGCCATGGGGTGGTCCTTCGCTCGCGGCGCCGTGTATGTCACCGGTCACCCCGGCATCTCCCGGTCGACCGACGGCGCCGCCACCTTCGCCAAGGCAAACGACGGCCTGCCCAGCACCGACACCCACGCCTTCGGCGCCGGATCCTCGGTGCTCTACGCCGCCGGGCCCGCCAACGGGGTCGTCGCTTCGACCGACGACGGCCGCAGCTGGGAACGGCGCACCGACGCCGCCGGCCAGGCCTTCTTCGGGCGCATCCTCCCCGGCCCCGACGACGACCAGCACCTGGTAGCCGCCGACGCACGGAGCGGGGCCACCGAGAGCACCGACGGGGGCCGGACCTGGGCTGCCCTTGGCGGCCCTCCGAGGGCGACCTGGGTCAGCCGCGGCGTCGCCACCCTGTTCGTCTCCGGGCCCCAGGGCGCGGCCCGCAGCGCCGACGACGGCCGGACGTGGACGACGTTGAGCCTTCCCGAGGGGGCCAGCCTGGTGGAGGCCGACCCCGCTGAGCCGAACGTGCTCTATGTCGGCGTCCACGACGGGAGCGGCGTGCGGGTGCTGGTCAGCCGCGACGGGGGCTCGCAATGGGATCGGCCCTGACCGATGGCCCTCGTCGGCGGCGGCGAGGGTTCGTCGCCGTGTGGCTGGCGGCGATGCTCGGATTCGGCTCGCTGCTGGCATTGGCGCGCGCCGCTGAGTCAGGTCTCGACGACCCCGACCCCGCCCGCCAGCGGCCCGGCCTCCTCGACGCCGGAGGGCTTCCCCAGCCTGCCCCGTCGCTGGCCGCTGGCCTGCCCCTACGGGGACGGCCGACCGTCGTGTTCTTCCTGCGCCCCGAGGACGCGCCGGGACTGTGTCGCTCGCTGGCGGGCGCGGCCCTGGAGCAGCGGGCCCAACTCGTCGTGGTGGTGTCGGAGCCCGGCGGCTGCGATGGCGTGGCCACAGTCAACGACGGACCAGCGGGGTTGGCCGCCGCCTACGGCCTGCCCCTCCCCCGCTCGGGCGGGGAACCGGTGGGCTACGCCGTCGTCGACCGCGACGGGCGGGTCCGCTACCGCACCCTCGACCCGGCCGTGGCCGACAATCTGGCTGAAGTGGCCACCATCCTACGGGCCCTGCCGTGACTGCCAGCCCCTCGGCGCGTTCGGCACGCTCGCTGCGCCTGTGCCTGTGGTGTGTGGCGGCGGTGGTGGCCGAGGTCGGCCTGTACCTCTCCTATCGGGGCCACGACGCCCGCTTCCACTGGTTCACCCACTTCTTCGTGGGCGCCAGCGCCGCCCTGGTGGTCATGGCCGTCGTCACCGCCCATACCGGGCGGCCCATCCCGTACCCGCTGGTGTGGGTGCTGAGCGCCCACTTGTTCGCGATGGCCCCCGACCTGGCCTTCATGGCGGGGCGCTCCCACCAGCGGTGGATGGACGTGTTCCTCGGACATATCTCCAGCCACTACGTGGCCGGCCGGAACCTGACCTGGTACGGCGTCTTCCTGGTGTCGCTGGCCGCCTACCTGGTGGCCCTCGACCGGTCGGGGCCCCGGTGAGCGGCGACAGCCTGTACGTGACGTCGTGGGGCCGGGGACCGGAGGTGGTGCTCCTCCACGGTCTCGGTGCCTCGTCCCGGTACTGGGAGAGCCTGGCCGCGACCAGCTCCGGCTTCCGGGCCACCGCTCCCGACCTCCTGGGTTTCGGGCGCTCGCCCAGCCCGCCCGACGCCTCCTACGATGTCGACTGCCACCTCGCCGCCCTCGTTCCCCACCTGCCCGAGCGCGCCGTGGTGGTGGCGCATTCGACGGGGGCCATCCTGGCCGCCGCCCTTGCCGCCCGGTGGCCGGAGCGGGTCGCGTCGCTGCTGCTCCTGGGCCTGC
>JBBQRO010000212.1:0-5483 GCA_038214685.1 Acidimicrobiales bacterium | reverse complement strand
GGTCGAAGTACTTCTGGTGCAGTTGGATCAACCGGTCGGTATGGTCCCAGATAGCGTCATCGACGAACGGCGTTAAAAGCCAGTCTCGGTGATACTCGAGGTAACCGACAACCGGGTGGTCGAACAGATCGAGCAGCTGCCCGCCTAGGTTTCGACGCTCAGTCGTCGTCAAGCCGGATTGAGCGACCAGGGCCTCAACGACTTCACGGAATACCGGGTAAAACCGTTCAAGGTGTTGCACGAGGAGACCACTCAGATCCCGCAACCCGAGCTGAGAGATGCGACCGAGCGTGAACCGGATTAGAGGCACATCCAACGCCCGGTCAGCTTGCGCCTCGCGAAGAACGATTGCCCAAAGGTTGAGAGAGTCGACAAGCGCCTTTTGCTGGGCGTCAAGATCCTCATATCGGACGGGTTCATATTGTCCGGTTAGTCCGAGAGCCTTGGCCAGACCGCTGAAGCTGGACTGCAGGGCGTGGCGCTCCTGGTCCCGCTCAGCACGCGCAAAGCGCGCAACAAAGTCTTCTGCAGGCACGATCTCTGTCTTGCTCTCCTGGAGGGTAAACCCATGGTTACGAAATAGGGCGTTGGCAAGGAACGCAAGAGCCTCCCTCGCTGCCCTGTCGCTCCGTACGAATAATCGGTAGTCATCAGAGAACCGGCAGAAGTTGATACCCTCAGCGAGCAAGGCTTGATCTACATCGCTTATCGTGACCTCGGCGATGAGCCGAAATGGTGACGGGCCGACCGGTACTCCGTATGAAACGCCCATGTTCCAAGCGGCGACCAGTTTCGTGATCACCCGTGCGTGATCCGGCCCAGCGGTAGCGGCCCGCATCGCGTTTTCCATTGGGTGATTGTAAAGACGAGGGAAAAAGTCCGCGATATCCGTCATCACAACATATGAAGTCTCCGGGAGGCCCGCCAGATCAAGCGACCGCGAACGGAACGACTCGTAATTGTCGCTTGGGTCGTAGAGTTGACCGTCACCCGCGGGGAGAAATCTGTAGCTGAAGACTCGGCGCTCACTCGTAGGTACTCGGACCCCTTCGAACTCCGATCCGATCTCGTACACGAGCGCACAGATGAGAAGCGTGTCGAGCGGGTCCAACTGGGTTGCGATCCGGAATCCGAGTCCATGCTTTGGCGTTAGCATCTTCCGGAAGGGTCGTACGGCCCACTGATCCAAGTCGTGGCTAGCAAGGTAGTGTCTGACGCTGTCCCAGTCGTTCGAAATCGCTGCGTACTCGATAGGTAGCGGCAAGATGTCAGTGTCCCCGCGGCGAGATACGTGTTCCAACGCCCAATCCAGAGATGCTCCTTGGACCTTCAGCACATCCGCTCGTTCGAATCGATCGCACCTGGAACTTCTGCTTGGCTTGGAGACTGGATGAGGGTGGCGTCGCCAAGTCGCGAGACTTGCCTAATTGCGTTGCCAAGCGCCTGAACCGCTGCCCAACCTTGCAAATCTGAATCCTGGCTAAGCCGCTCGACGGCATATCGCGCAGCCAAAGGCTTCGACGGCCCGAGCCGGTCGTGGCCTCGCTGTTCCAGCCCCTCGTACTGTGTGAAGAGACTACGCAATGCTTGTTCAAAATTCTCGACCATTACCGCACAGCCGGCGCGCACATCGATGCCAGATACTTTCAAGCGCGTGTCCATCGTATCTGTCAACTTGAGCGTACGAACTAGGTCAGCCCGACGCACACCGGACGAGTCGTCGGGAGAGTCGTTGTCGAAGACAACAAACGTCGGAATCTCGTATGATTGGAAGAACCGCCACCACCGCGAGAGGTTGCCGACTCCTCCGACCGGAATCACTGCGATTCCCTCGGCAAGCACATCTAGGCCCCCGTGCCTGAGAAGAACCGGTAGCGCCAGCCCCTCCGTGGGACCTTCAACAAGAACGCACGCTCGAGCAAAGAGGCCGTTTACGATTTCATCGGTTGCGCTACTCGCGTAGAAAGGCGTGATCGTCGAGGCCGTCGCTCGGTCGCCTGCGCCGTGGGCTTTACAGAACTCGGCGAGTGAAGATCGAGTCAGTTGACATACGCGGGTACTGGCGCCCTCTCCTGCCTTCCGCACCAGCACGAGCCCTTCAAGTGCCTCTAGGTCGATAAACGCCGAACTGTGTGTCGTTAGGATGACCTGCACCCCCAAGCCGCTGAGTTCATGGATCTTCCGACCGAGCCATTTCTGGGCAAGCGGGTGGAGGTGCGCCTCTGGCTCCTCGACGACTAGAAGCAAACCGGAGTCGGCGGAGGATGGCCCGAACGCGCCAGCGTAGGCGTAAGCAAACGCGAGCGCGAGAATCTGCTCTTGGCCGGTACCGAGTTCATCGAAAGATCGGACAGCTGAACCGTCGCGGGGTCGAACGCGGAGGGAATGGAAGAAGTTCGACGGGTCGTAGGCCGAGAAGTCGAGTTCAAGCCCATACTCAAGGTTCGCGCCGAAATCTGCGGCGTGGTGACGCAGACTCTCCGAAAATGCGCTGAAGGGCTCGACCTCAAGAAACGTCCCAACGACGGAATCGAACAGCTCGCGCAGCCTTGCCGTCCGGGTTTCGTCTTCCATAAGCGTCGCATGAAAGCGTCGCATGAGACGGGACAACAGTGTCCACTTCGAGGCATAACTTAGTTGATACTGCAGCCGGCGATCTGCGGCGATGACCATGCAGAAGCACTGGTCGCGGGCGTCATTCGAGCCGTACCGGGCGTGCCCGTCCGCCGACACGATGTCGAACGCTGAGCGACGCTCCTCCTCGGGATCGAATCGCCACGCCATTTCGTTGACCTCGAACCAGCCATCCCGAGTCGTCACGACAACGTCGTCGACCCCCATGCGGATCTCGATCGGCACACTGTCGCGGGAACGATCATGGTAGTCGTGGTCCTCCGGCTCAAAGCTGCCAGGCCATCCCTCGCCTAGGAGGAGGTCGATCGCTCTCACGACATTGGACTTACCGGCATTGTTGGCACCCAGAAGCACCAGAGGTCCTTTCGCCGGCATTGCAATTTCTATCCAGTCGCCGATCGACCTGAAGTTCCTGATCCGAAGTGTTCGTACGCGGCCCATGACCCCTTACCAGTCGTGGCCAGGGTAGAGGCTGTTACTTGCCCAGCGTACGATCCACTGGCTCACAGCGAGCTGGTTTGCGAGTCGGGCGGATGCAGGGCCGATCAGGTGTGATTTGTGCGACGTCGTCACGGCCCCGGCAACGGTCGGCTGCGACACAGAAGGAGGAGTCTTCGTCATGGGGCCCAGCAGGGACATGCCGCAACCCGGAATCGGCGAAGTCCGGCAGCCAAAGCGCTCGGGCAACGCGCGGTCCGCCGCGGGAGTGCAGGGTGTGTCATCCGGACCGTGCCGTTGCAGGGGCGCGGGCGTCCCGCTCGACCCGTCCGTCATCCGGTGACGTGCGAGCCCGCACCCATACCTCGTCGACCCTTCCACGCAGGCGGGGTCAAGGCCGGCGGCGAAGCCGGCGCCCGTAGGGCTCTGGCCTTGAGGCCGCCGGGCGTCCCGGCTGACCATGGTGATAGCCCAGGGCCCCACGGGGGCGCTGGGCTTGCCTCGCCCTACAGCTCCAGCCCGAATCCTCGATCGAGCCCGATGGTCCGCTCCAGCACCCGGTCGTCGCGCTGGAACCGGCGCTCGACCTGGGGCACCTCCGGACGACGGGGTGCGATGCCGTCGAGTGGCTCGCGCTCCACGTCCATGTCGTAGGCGGCGGCGTCGATGTCCCGACCAAGCTGGATCAGACGAGGCAGGGCCTCGGGATGGGCTCTGCTGAAGTTCGCAGCCGCGTCGCGCTGGCCAGCAAGCTCGACCAGCTTCCTCTCGGCGCTGGGCAGCTCGGCCCGGATGCGATCCCGCTCCGGCCCGGCCAGGGCCTTGAAGGCATCGCGCAGCGGGCGCTCGCGCTTGAGCGCCTTCGCCGCCTGGCGATGCAGTTGGGGGCGTTCCCGCAACCGGGCGTGCTCGGCCTGGGCCATGTAGTGCCCCCCCTCGTCCACGACCCGACGAAGAGCCAGGGCCGCGTCGCCGACAGGTGTGCCTCGCAGGACTCCTCGGCCGTCGATGTCGATCAGCGCGTTGCGCTCATCCTTCAGGCGCTGCACGCGTGCCGCCGCCTGGCGGTAGCTGGGTCCCGGGTCGGAGGGCAGGGTCGCGACGAGGGCCTCGCGTTCGGCGACCAGGCGGGCGTGGCGCAGGCTGGGCGACTCCGGCGGCTCGATCTGGTTTGCCTGCTGCTTCGGTGCGTCCGGAGCGGGGACACCCTGGTCGATGGCCCAGCCGATGCGCCGGGAGTGCGACCACGCCCTGGTCAGATCCTCGACGGCCTGCTCCAGCGAGTCGGCCACGGTGTGCACTGTGGTGGACTCCCAGGCCCGGCTCATCTTCACATACGCCAGCTCTCGGCCGCCGCCGTCCTCCAGGGACTGGGCCCGGCGCACCGTCGCTCCCTGGGAGCGATGGCCGGTCACCGCGTAGCCATGGGTCAGGTGGTCCTGCGCCAAGTCATCGCCAGCAAAGCGTTGGTAGCGGCCGTCGTCCATGGTGACGCCCAATTCGCGACGGGCCACGTCGACGCCGAGCACCGTGCCGCACTCGGAAGTGACGATCTCGCCTCCCGCTCCCGGGGCCAGGGTGACGATGCGGTCGCCGGCCCGGTAGCCGACGTTGCCGACGGCCAGCTCGGGGCCGGAGAGGCGTCCGAGTCCTTCCCACGCCAGGCGGCCCCGGCGGTTGAGCTCGGCGACGTTGGCCCGCTTCCAGGCGTACATGGCCGGGGCGGCGCCGACGCGTACGTCGGCCAACCATTTGGCCACCGTCTCGTCCAGGGCCGTGTCCCGATCAGGGGACACGGTGATGCGCCCGTTGGCCGCGTACCAGGCCACGGCCGCGCTGACATCGCCGGCGCGCAGGTTGGCCAATGCCTCGCGCTCGGCGGGATCGACTTGGCGGACGTTCTCGGCCAGGACGTGCACCGCTCCCCCGAAGCGGGTGGCCAGCGCCTCGAAACCACCGCCGGGGCCGACGGAGCCCAACTGGCGGGGGTCGCCGACCATCACCACCTTGGTGCCGGCGTGGCGGGCTGCCTCCAGGAAGGCGAGCAGAGCGGCGTCGTCGGTCATGGCCGCCTCATCGAGCACGGCGACGTGGCGCTCTGACAGCTGCAGGCTGTTGTGGGCGATGCGCCAGTTCAGCGAGGCCAGGGTGCGGCTCGGCTCGATGCCGCCCTCGGTGGCCAGGGTTCGCGCCGCCTGCCCGGAGGTGGAGGTGCCCACCACCTCATAGCCGGCGGCCTCGAAGCCGTCGCGGGCCGCGGCCAGGGCGGTGGTCTTGCCCGAGCCGGCGATCCCGACGACCAGCTCCACCCCCCGGCCCGAGGTCAGGATGGCCTCCACTGCGGCCCGCTGGCCCGCAGTCAGGGGACGGTAGAGCGACGCCTCGGCCCGGGCCACCGCCTCCTGGGCCGC
>JBBQRO010000211.1:0-5497 GCA_038214685.1 Acidimicrobiales bacterium | reverse complement strand
GAGGCCAGTCATGATCTGGCCCGCCGTGCTTGCGATCAGCGGGGTGCCCGGCTGGTAGTTGGCCTCGACCGCGGTGGTGACGCGGACGTACTCGTCGGCGACGGTGCGGTCCGAGATGCGGGCGTAGGTCATTGTCATCTTCATGGATCGGTGGCCAAGGAGAGCGGCGATCGCTTCGAGGCTCATGCCTCGGTTGATGGCTTGGGTGGCGAGGGTGTGGCGGAGTTGGTGGGGGTGCACGGGTCCGACACCGGCGCGTTTGGCGACGGCGGCGACGTAGCGGTGGATGGTGCGCCGGTCGAAGGGTTGGCCGTCGTCTCGTTCGACGAGGCGTCCTGAGCGGGCGGGGCCGCGGGTGGCGCGGTGGTGGTCGATGAGCTCGACGAGCAGCGGGAGCAGGGGCACGTAGCGGTCGTTGTGGAGCTTGCCGACGGGGATGCGGAGCCAGTGGGTGTCGCCGATGAGGATCATGGCGTCGTCTTCGAGCCCGGACAGTTCGCCGGAGCGGATCCCGGTGCGGGCGAGGATCTCGACCATGAGCCGCCGGCGTGGGTTCTCGTCGGCGGCGAGGCCGGCCATGAACTTCGCCGCGGTGGGATCGTCGAGGAACTTCGGGAGCGGTTCGTCGCGGTTGGGGAAGTCACCGGCGAAGATCGGGACCCGCGCTGGTGCGTCGTCGTAGCCCCACTCGATGATGCGTTCGAAGAAGGTGCGGAGCAGCCCGAGCCGCCCCGAGATCGTGGTCGCGGACAGGGCGCCGCGCCGGCCTGGCCTGTGGGCGAGCCAGCGCTTGTAGTCCTCGAAGTGACCGCGGGTGACCTGAACCATGGTCTGACACGTCGGGTCGCTGGCGGTGACGCACCCGGCGAACTGGCGCAGCGTCAGGTCGACCGCAAGGACGGTGGCGGGGCGGGCGGACACCGCGAGCTGATCGAGGTATCGGGCCATGGTGGCCGCCATCTGGGGGGCCGCCACGATGATCTGGGGCCAGGAGATCTCCTTCGCTGGTCGACCGTCGGCGACGGTCGCCTCGGCGATGAACGCGACGGCCGGGAGCGGTCGGGCGCTCATCGGGTCGCCTCGGTAGTCGCGAGCGTCTCGATCGCGGCGGCGGCGCGCCTGTACTCATCGGCGAGCCAGTCGGCGCCGAGGTGCAGGTAGATCCGGGTCGACTCGATCGAGCGGTGACCGGCGAGCGCCTGGAGCGCTTCGATGGCCATGCCCGCCTCGCGCAACCGGGTGAAGCAGGTGTGGCGCAACTCGTGGCATGTGCCCCGGTTCAGTCCGGCTCGGGCCCGAGCTGCGGTCATGACCTCGTCGAGCCCGGGGGCGGACAGCGGACCGCCGCGGGTCGGGCCCTTCAACGCGACGAACACCCGGTCGGTGGTGGCGTCGGCCGGGCGTTCGGTGTTGAGGTACGCAGCGACCGTCGTGAAGAACGTCGTCGAGATCGGCACGAGACGCTCATGGCCACCCTTGCCGTCGACAACGAAGACCCGCCACTCGCCGAGGCGCAGATCCTCGAGCCGGAGACCGAGGACCTCGCAGCGGCGCAGCCCCGCCAGCAACATCGCCTGGACGATCGCCCGGTCTCGGTCGGTGCGCAACGCGCCCAGCAGCCGGTTGACATCGGCGGGGTCCAAGATCCGGGGGAGGCGTCGCACGCCCCGGACCAAGGGCACCACCTTCGGGCCGTTCCGCCGGCGCTGGCGCGTGGGCAACCCGCGCGGCACCGGGTTCGCCGACACGCCAGCGTCGCCGCGCACCACCAGGTAGCCGTAGAGCGCGGACACCGCGGCGAGACGCCGCTTGATCGTCGCCGCCGACAACCCGGCGGACCCATCGGTGATCCGCACCACGTTCTCTGTCCCGGAGCGGCCCCGGCGCTGCTGGGTCACGAAGGCCAACACGTCACGCGAGGTCACCTCCGCCGGCTCCTTGCCCACGACCTTGAAGAAGATCTTCAGATCATGCGCGTAGGCCCTGACCGTGTTCGGCCGGGCCCGCGCTGCGATGAACTCCAAGAACTCATCGATCAGCTCGTGACCGACGCGATAGCGCTGCTCGCCGTCCTCGCCAACGACACACTCGAACCGCGGGCTCCACATGACACGCTTCCCTCCGTCGACGGACCTGAGCCCGGGAAGGGTCCCCGGGCCATCAGCCCAAGAGGTGGATCACCCGTATAACCGGCGTTGTGGGGCGATCGTCGGTGCGTGGAGCGCCGACGTTTATGGGGCGAGAGGTTCTTCGGCTCCCGGTAGCGTCAGACCGTCGTTGAGCGACTGCGTCGCAAACGGCGAGAGCGGACCTCGCTGGGTAGCCCGATTGCGCGCTCCTCGGAGGAGGGCTCCGAGGAGGATCGGAACAGACAACCAGTAGATGGGTCGGGATATCAGACCGGCACACCGGGGTCCGTTCGGCTACGGTGCCCGCAGGCGGCAAAGGGCGGACGGGAAGGGCGGATGCCGACGACGTACTCTGGGGTCACAAGCCTTTTGCCACCGTCCAGCTCTTGATGCGCGAGCAGCGCTGCGGCACCGCCTGTCACCGGGGTGGCATCCGGGCCATGGCGCCCGCTGGGTTCAGTCGACCTCGATCACCTTCAGAGCGATCGTCGAGGAGTTCGTGATGTACCTGCTCCGGCTCTACGACATGGAGTTAATCCGAAGATGATCCAGGATCCCGCTCACTGCTGCGGCGACACACCCGATGGGACGACAGTCGTCGAGCAGAGCTGTCTCGCCCTAGCTAGCGCAGCCTTGCCTCTGGGGATTACCATCACGTCACGCCCATCAAGTAGCCTCGGAGGTGACTCGAGTGGACAAGAGTTCGCCGGCGCCGGTGCACCCTAGGGCTACGGGCGTGCGAGAGTTGCTCGGTCAGCTACAGGGCGAGCATGTGGCTGCCGTAGTTCTGTTTGGTTCAGTGGCTAGGGGTGATTGCGACGAGCAGAGCGATCTGGACGTCTTGGTCGTTGTGGAGGACGGCGAGGGACGCCAGGCGGTCCTCGCCGCTTTCCGACAACAGTCGCGGGAGGACCACCCCCCACTTGTCATGACGGTTGCCGCCCTGCTACAGGAAGCCGTGGATCGTCCGTCCTTCGTTGCGCATCTGCTCGACGAGGGAATCCTCCTCTGCTCCAAGCCATCGTGGGGGCGAGTCAGGAGTTCGTTATCAGACAGGGCCTTCGACAGGGATGCCTTGGGCCGAGAAGTACGTAACCGAGCGAAGCACCTGGAGCCGCTGCTTCGGGCTGGCAGATTTCGGAATAGCCCGGTCACAGCGCTGTCTCACCTGTACGGAATTGCGCGTTCACTTGCAATACTTCGCCTGTTACAGGAAGGCATCCACGAGTACAGCTGGCAACGAGCCTTCGACAGGTACGCCGAGCTTCGCCCTGAACTGGGTCCGGATCTCCAGTCCCTCAAGGACCTACGGCCCTACTACGAATATGCTCGTGCTCGAGGCCGGACTGAAGCAGACCTACCTCCTGAGCCCATGGCGGCGAGCGAGATGAGAGCTTTAGCCGGCTCTGTTGCGCACTTGGCGGAATGAGGCATGCCTGACACAGGTGGTATTGTTCTCGAGGCTTTCGACGCCATCGACGACTTCGTAGCATCGCTCAAGGACGGTAGCCTCCATGAGAACAACCGGCAACTCCACGGTTCTCACGCTCTTGTGCTCCTGGTTGAAAGCACCCTTGAAGCGCTTTCGTCAGTGAACCTCTCAGTCAGGATAGTCGGGCTTTCGAGACCAAGCGAAGCAATGCTGGCCGATGAGAGACTAAAACTTGAAGATGCCGACATTAGACATGAGCTACAAACGTTTCTTTACTCTTTTGAGCCGATTTGTCAGACAGTTCGCGAGGGAGGTTATGGATCTCGCGACAAGGAGGACGGTCGTCGATTTTTTGTCGACCTCTTTCCTGAATGGCTTGTACGACTGGAGGCCTGGGCCAATGACGAGAGTCTTGACGACCTCGAAGCCAGGGTCGCTGAAGCGCATGAATCTTATGTGGAGATTGCCGATCAAATCGTATCGAGCTAACTCCAAACCATGAGCGAGACCGACGGCCCCATTCCAGAGTTGCCCTATGCCAGAGACTTCATTGATGCCGCAAAGGGAGATCTCGACGCCGCTCGTGCCCTGCTGCAGCGACTCTTGGCGATCACTGATGCCTTATTTGCGACCGCCATAACGCTGACCAGCCTCTTCGCCGGACTCGCTTTCACGAATAAGAATGGAGCGATAGCCTTCGTGGCGATTCCTCTTCTCGTAGTCCTAGCGTACCTCGACGGACTTCACTGGGCTCATTTCAGGCGAGCTGCGGCTCGAGTACGATCCTTGGAGCGACTGTTCCATGCATATGTTGCCGTCCTCCGAGAAGCGAAGACCGTTCGTCCGCAAGTTATTCAGGAACTTCGCGTACATATCAAACGCTATCAGTTCGGGGTAGAACGAGCTCTCGAGCCGGTATCCCTACGCTTGGTCTGGCTTTCTAACTGGCGTCGCGTTCGTTGGTGGATGTACCCCGTCGTGGCGCTGGTACTTGTTGTTTTCGGGGTGTGGTTTGTGCCAGACAAAGAGTCGACCTCTGGTTCGGTCTGTATCACGGATGCAGCAGGGACCGTCGTCAAGTTCGAACGCACACCGTCGGTGGTGACCGGATCAATAACCCTTGTGCCGTGCCCTACTCCGCCAGCGGTGCCGCCATTGCCCTGAGGTCATAGTCCTCTCGCTCGGATCACTGGCCTCCCCTAGACGTGCACCTGCCCGCGATCGGCCCAGGAAAACCGCCGCACCCCGACCACGATCTGGCGTAGTCGAATGTTGTAGATGATTCCTGGGGACGACAGGCGCCGGTCTGCCCGACGTGCAGTGTGGGTTCGGGTCCTCGGTTCCGAGTCATAGCTGCCGGCAAACGACCCCCATGTCGTTCGAGTCCACGGTTGTAGGTTGATCGCCCCGGCTCGTCCCGAGAGGCTCCCATCCTCACCCCGTCTACCCCTTCCCTGCTCTGACGGCTTCGTAGGGAGCCCGGGCTCACGGTCGTGGTCGCCGGGCGAGGGCACTGGACTACGAGCAGTGGGAGTCCGGCCAGACGCGGGTCGCGCCTCGGAATGTCGGTGCGATCGCCGCCGTCGCGCTTGCAGTGTGAGCAAGAGCACAAACCGACCCCGGCAATAGTGATCTCCACCCGGCGTTAGGAGACACGTGGTACCGCCTACGAGAGGCCCCAAGCGCCAGGATGTCGGCGGCGCGACTCGGCACGCGGAAGGGGCATCATGGAGGAGTGCCAGTACGGATGAAGGATGTCATTCCGGAGTTCGACCACGTCGACAGCCCCGATGTGCTCGATAAGGGCCTGAAAGGTAACTACTTGGTCGGTCATTCGCTTATGCGTCGCGCGATCGTGGAGATTGTGTAGTTCCAATCGCCATGCCACTCGTGACGGACGAGGTTGATATCGGCGAGCTGGGCGTCGGTGACCTTG
>JBBQRO010000210.1:0-5633 GCA_038214685.1 Acidimicrobiales bacterium | reverse complement strand
GATCCAGGAGCGCCTGGCCAAGCTGTCCGGTGGCGTGGCCATCATCAAGGTCGGTGCGGCCACCGAAGTCGAGCTGCGGGAGAAGAAGCACCGCATCGAGGACGCGGTCAGCACCACCAAGGCTGCGGTCGAGGAGGGTGTCGTGCCCGGCGGTGGCGTGGCCCTGCTCCGTGCCCAGGCCAAGGTCCTGGAGCTGGCCCTCACCCTGCACGGCGACGAGGCCACCGGTGCCCGCATCGTGGCCCGGTCGCGCGAGGAGCCCCTCACGCAGATCGCCGTCAACGCCGGCATGGAGGGTGGCGTGGTCGTCGAGCGGGTCCGCAACCTCGACGGTGCCACCGGCCTCAACGCCGCCACCGGCGACTATGAGGACCAGTTCAAGGCCGGCGACATCGACGCGGCCAAGGTCACCCGTTCCGCCCTGCAGAACGCGGCCTCCATCGCCGCCCTGTTCCTGACCACCGAGTGCGTGATCGTCGACAAGCCCGAGAAGGACTCGGGCGGCGGCGGCGGCGGCATGGAAGGTATGGGAGGCATGGGCGACTTCTAGTCTCCCGGCATCGAGCAGTCGAACAGAGCCCCGACCCCGGTGGGTCGGGGCTCTGTCGCGCTACAGTCCGGCCGTGACCGCCTCAAGAGTCCGGAAGTGTGCCGTCGCAGTTTTCGCCGCGCTCGTTGTCAGTGCCTGTGGAGCAGGGGGCGACGATGGTCGTCTCACCGGGGCGAAGGGCGCGTACGCGGCCCAGGTCGACCCCATCTGCGCCGAGTTACAGCCGAAGATCGGGGAGCTGGGCCAGAACCCCGAGCAGCAGGCCGCCGACGTTGAGGCTGCGGTGACGCGGATCAAGGCCATCTCCGTGCCCAACGACGACGACCAGCGGGCCTTTCTTTACATCGCAGCCATGGAGAACCTGTACCTCTCACTCCAGGACGTCGACCAGTCCCGCCGGGTGAACGACCAGCCCCGCGCCCAGCGGGCGCTCGAGGGGGCCAGGTTGAACAACGAGACCGCGGCCAAGGCCGCAGAGTCCTATGGCATGGTGGAGTGTGCCCGGACGTTCTGATGGCTGAGCCAGCGCCCGGCCCTGCGGGCCGGGCCGTCGAGCACGCACCGGGCGTAGGCCCGGTGGTGTCAGAGGCGGGATGGGGCGTGCTGCACCAGTTCTGCACCCTCGGCCCGTCGGTCGACGACGAAGGCGTCACCGCGGCGGTCAAGGCCGCCCAGGAGAGCGATCACCAGGTCGTGAGCTTCGCCGTCCTCGGCCACAAGGCCGAGGTGGGGTTCATGGCCCTCGGCCCCGACCTCTGGACGCTGCGCCGCCTGCAAGCCGACCTCACCGCCGCCGGGCTGGCCGTGGTCGACTCCTATCTGTCGATGACCGAGGTCTCCGAGTACGCCCAGGGCGTACCTCCCGAGCGCCTGGAGCCCCGCCTGCACCCCAGGCTGCCCCCCGAGGGCAAGCGGGTCGTCTGCTTCTACCCCATGTCGAAGCGGCGCAGCGTGGCCGGCAACTGGTACATGCTCCCCTACGAGGAGCGGCGCGACCTGATGGAGGGCCATGGCCGCAAAGGTCGCGAGTTCGCCGGCCGGGTGGTGCAGCTGGTCACCGGTTCCACCGGCCTTGACGACTGGGAGTGGGGCGTCACCCTCTTCGCCGCTGATCCCGCCGACCTCAAGGCGTGTGTCTACGAGATGCGCTTCGACCCCGCCTCGGCCGTCTACGCCGAGTTCGGTGCGTTCATCACCGGGCTGGTCGCTCCCGTCGAGGAGCTGCTCACCGAGGTCGGCCGGATGTAGCTACTCGTCACTGGCGAACTGCGGTCTGGCGGTGCGGGAGCGCTTCACCTCGTAGAACCCCGGAACGAACACCAGGGTCGATACCGCGTCCCAGACGACCAGCGCCTCGTCGCCGGTCGGCGCCGGCGACATGATCGGCCCCGAGATGCCGGCCACCCGGTCGCCATCGCGCAGGACCAGGATCGGCACACCCACCTCCTTGCCGACGTGGACGATGGCGTCGGCCATCGAGGCGCGAATCTCCGCGTCCCACCGCTCCTCCTCGGCGGCGGCGGCCAGCGCAGGATCGAGCCCGGCCGCCTCAACGGCAGCGGTCACCGCATCGTGAGAGTTGTCACTCTGGAGGTGGAAGCGGTTGCCCATCTCGGTGTAGAGCCGGCCGATCGGCTCGTCGCCGTGCTGGGCCCACACCGCCTCGACCACCCGCAGGGGCCCCGGGTGATGCGGATCATCGGCTGATACTGCTTCGTGGGTCTCGACGTTCTCGTTCTTGAGGGCCAGGCTGTACGCCCTCCAGCGGATGGGAACGTCGCGCCGGGCCGCGACCTCGACCGCCCATCGGGAGGTCAGCCACGTCCACGGGCACCCGGGATCGAAGAAGAACTCGAGCGTCGTCACGGAGCCCGGATGGTACCGCCGGTACGGTGGAGACCGTGACCGACCAGCTGGAGGCCCTGCGGACCCGGTTGCGGGAACTGGACCGGGTGACCGTGGCCTTCAGCGGGGGCGCCGACTCCGCCTTCCTGGCCTGGGTGGCCCACGACACCCTGGGTGCCGAGCGGGTCATGGCCGTGACCGCGGTCTCGCCCTCGCTCGCCGCCGAGGAGGCCGCCGACTGTGCCGCCCTGGCCGAGGAGTGGGGATTGCGCTGGCTGCCGGTGCCCACCGCCGAGCTCGACCGCCCGGCCTACGTGGCCAACGACACCGATCGTTGCTTCCACTGCAAGGCCGAGCTGATGGACGTCGTCGCCCCCCTGGCCGCAACCGAGCGGGCCACGGTGGTGTTGGGTGTGAACGTCGACGACCTATCCGACCATCGCCCCGGTCAGCGGGCCGCCGGCGACCGGGGCGCCGTGTTCCCCCTCGTCGACGCCGGCTTCACCAAGGCCGCCGTCCGCCGGGCGTCCCGGGAGCTGGGCCTGCGCACCTGGGACAAGCCCGCCGCCGCCTGCCTGGCCTCTCGCATCCCCTACGGCACGGCGGTCACCCTGTCGACCCTCGACGGCGTGGGCCGGGCCGAGGCCGCCCTCCACCGCCTCGGCTTCCGCCAGGTCCGGGTCCGCCATCATGGCGACGTGGCCCGCGTCGAGCTGGAGCTCGATGACCTGCCCGCCGCCCTCGCCCGCCGGAGCGAAGTCGTGGCTGCCGTGAAGGCCGCCGGCTACCGCTGGGTGGCGGTCGACCTCGAGGGCTTCCGCTCCGGCAACCTGAACCCCTGAGGACCGATTTGGCAGCCAGTTGGGAACGAATCAGGCGCCGTACTTGGCCAGGCGGCCGGCGCAGTTGAGCATGATCGGCATGAGTTCCCGGGTCGGCCGGCGGCCGAGGGCCCCCTGCAGGCACCAGCGCTCGCCGAAGCGGGTCACGTCGTCGCGGCCCGCCCGCTCGGCGTGCAGCACGACGGGCACCGGGTGCCAGGAGTGGGCGGCCATCTGGCTGGGCGTGGCGTGGTCGCCGGTGACGGCGATGACATCAGGGCCCATGGCCATCAACTGGGGCACGACGGCGTCGAGGGCCTCGATGGCGGCCACCTTGGCGTCGAAGTTGCCGTCCTCGCCGGCCGAGTCGGTGGGCTTGTGGTGGAAGAAGAACAGGTCGTAGTCGTCCCAGTGCTCCTTCAGCAGGACCAACTGCTCGTCGAGGGTGGCGGGTGGGCCGACAGGGTCCATGCCCACCAGGCGGCCCACGCCGCGGTACATCGGGTACACGGCGATCGCCGCGGCACGCAGGCCGTAGCGCTCCTGGACGGTGGGCAGCTGGCGATGGGAGTCCAGGCCCCGTAGCAACAGGGCATTGGCCCGGGGCTGGCCGGCGAGGATGGTGCGGGCCTGGCCGTCGAGCTCGGCGATCACCTCGGCGGTGTGGGTGGCGGAGCGGGCCTGGGCCATGGGGTGCAGCGGTTCGACGCCGACGACCTGGGGGTCGGTGTCGTCCACGTGGGGGTCGAGATCGGCGCCGCGCAGCACGACCAGCACCCGGTACTGGGCCTCGTGGACGAAAAGAACCTCCACGTTGGGGATGGAGACGCCCTCGTTGAGCAGGCGGACGACCTCGAGCGCTTCCAGATCGGCGAGGCGCCCGGCCCGACGGTCGACGATGATTCCCTGCTCGTTGAGCGTGGCCAGGTTGCCGCGGGCGGCCACGTCGCCGGGGTTGAGGTGCACGTCGAGACCAGCGGCCGAGAGCGCGCCCCGGCCCAGGTGGTAGTCGAAGGGGTCGTAGCCGAACAACGACAGGTGGGCCGGCCCGGATCCTGGCGTGATGCCAGGGCCGACCGGATCGAGCAGGCCGGTCATGCCGGCGGCGGCCAGCTCGTCGAGGTTGGGCGTGTCGGCTTCTTCCAGCTCGGTGCCTCTGCGCGCCGTGGCGTAGCCGGCGAGGCCGTCGAGGACGACCAGGAGGATCTTGCTGGTCGCAGGTTGGACGAGGGTGGCCAGGTCGAACGTCATAGTGCCTCCAGAGTACGGCGTCGGCCCTGTACGCCTGAGCGGGCTGTCTCAGGCAGGTACGGCTTCCATCAGGTACCCCCGCGACCGCACGGTCCGGATGGCCAGCCCCACCGGGGTCAGACGCCGGCGCAGCCGGAGCACGTGGACGTCGAGGGCGTTGCGTCCCGGGGCGCCCGTCGGCCAGCCGGCCCGGATGAGCAGCTCCCGACTGGTCACCGCACCTAGCCGCTCGAGCAGCGCCTCGGCCAGGCGGGCCTCCAGCGGGGGCAGAGCCACCCACGACCCATGGACCCGCAGCACCCCGAAATCGTCGAGGATTGGACCGGACGGGGCGGCGTCGTGGTCGTTACGACCGTTGGCCGTGTGGGCCAGGCTCCGTACAGCCAGGGCGTGGACCCGGGCCCGGACCTCGTTCTCGGCCGCCGGCACGCGAATCCAGTCCTCCAGGCAGTCGGCCACCGGCGGCGGGTCCTCCCCGTCGGGCACGAGGAGCAGGCGGGGTTCGCCGGCCCGGCTGATGCGGGCCCGCCGATCCTCTTCCTCCGGCCACCGGAGCATGGTGACGTCCATCGCCGTCGACCATAGAGACGGAGTATTGCCGCGGTGTTTCGCGGCAGTGAACTGCTGGCGCATCGGCCTCGCCGCCCTCGGCAGTAAGGTGGGGAGCCGCACGCGGGCGTAGTTCAGAGGCAGAACATCAGCTTCCCAAGCTGAGAACGCGAGTTCGATTCTCGTCGCCCGCTCCCACGAAAGTCCTGGTCAGGGGATATTTCCCGCTTCCGACCACGATTCCCGGATCGGTTTCGTGCCACATCCGTGGCACATCGATTCAGGATCGCTATCCTGGAGGCCCTGGCGAGGCGGCAGTCGTGGGGAAGCATTCGCAAGCTCAACTCGGGCCGGTACCAGGCCCGGTACCGCTTCGAGGGAATCGAACACACGGTTCCTATGACGTTCCGCACGAAGAGCGAGGCCAACGCCTGGCTGGCGGGGGTGGGCGTCGATCTCGACCGCGGCGCGTGGACTGACCCCTGATGCAGGGTCCATCAATTGCGACCGCGAGCTCCTCGCTGACACGGACCTCGAACATCACGCACCGGCGAGGCCATAGCGGTTCGCCACCTCACGGGAGTGGCGGTCGCTGGTCGGGGTGCGAACCTGGGGAA
>JBBQRO010000209.1:0-5635 GCA_038214685.1 Acidimicrobiales bacterium | reverse complement strand
GCCCAGCCAGAAGGCGGCGGGATGGTGGAAGGTGATGCCGCCCCGGCGGGCTCGACGCCTTTCGGCGGACGTGCCCAGCTCTGGTGCCACCCTCCGAGGGTAGAGGTCGAGGCGTAACTGCTCCGTAACGTGCGCGTATGGGTCGCCAGGCGCGGCCACGAGCCAGTCGCCCACCGTGGACCGCCTGGGCCGCGTCCGCGATCCTTAGGCCTTGATCTCCACCGGCACCCCCAGGGGGAGGAGGTTGGCCAGCCTGGTGATCCCGGCGTTGCTCATGCGGATGCAGCCGTTGCTCACGTCGCTACCAAGGGACGACGCGTCACTCGTGCCGTGGATACCGAGCACACCCGTGCCCCCGTCACCGAAGGAGTAGAGCACCTCGGAGAAGCCCGACAGGGCGAAGGCGTACGGCCCGTAGGCATCCCGCTGGTTGGCCGCCACCTCGAACAGCTCGGTGGTGTAGAAGAGTCCCTGGGTTGTGGGGGTCCGCCCCGACGCCCCCACGCCGACCGGCTCCCGCAGCACCACCTCGTCGCCCTGCCACACCGTGATCCGGTGCTCGCCGAGCTCGACCACGGCGCGAAACGTGTGGCTCTCGAGGTCGACGGTGGCGCGCCGGACCCAGCCGCTGCTGCCGTTTGGCCGGATGGGCAGGAGCACCTTGAGCCAGTCGTCGCGCTCTTCCACCACCAGCATGCGGAGCGGGAGCGTGGAGCCCGGCGCGGCGCCGGAAGGCTGAGGATTCTCGAGGGCCCGGGCCGGCTCCGATTGGACGGGTGAGTTGTAGACGTCGACGCTGCGCACCTTGGCCGTGGCCAGGGAGTACACCGGCGCGCTGGGGACGGTGGTAGTCGGCGCCACCGAGGTCGGCGCCACGGTGGTCGATGACGGCTCCGCCACCGACGCCGGCGCCGCGCCCGGCCGGCCGTTTTCGCCACTGCACCCGCCAAGGAACAGTGCGATCACCACGCCGGCCACCAGTCGGGGCTGGGACCTGGTTCGCACGGGACCAATGGTACGGCGTGCCGGGCCGGGCCTGCGCGCGCCGCCGAAGCCCGCGGAAGCCGACTGTCGCCGGCTTGGCTTCGCCACCTGGCAATGTGGGGAGCCTTGATCACGACACTTTCAGCCGTTGCTGCGTCCGACACCGACCGCTTCGCCAGCTTCGACGTGCCGGGATGGGTGTGGGCCGCGTTCGTGGCCGTCGTGGTGGCGCTGCTGGTCGGCGACCTGCTGCTCGTCCACCGGGGCGCCCACGTCATCACCTTCAAGGCCGCGGCGATCGAGTCGGCGGTGTGGATCACCATCGGTATGTCGTTCTCGCTCGTCATGCTGTGGTGGCAGGGCGGGACGGCGGCGGGCGAGTACCTGGCCGGCTACCTGATCGAGAAGAGTCTCTCGGTCGACAACGTGTTCGTCTGGGCGGTGATCTTCAGCTACTTCGGCGTGCCCCGGGAGTACCAGTTCCGGGTGCTGTTCTGGGGCATCTTCGGGGCGCTGGTGCTTCGGGCCATCTTCATCTTCGCCGGGGTGGCCCTGATCGAGTCCTTCGACTGGATTCTTTACGTGTTCGGGGCCTTCCTCATCTACACGGCGGTGAAGATCGCCCGCCACGGCGACGCCGAGGTCCACCCGGACAAGAACCCGGCGCTGCGGCTGGTGCGCAGGTTGGTGCCCTCCTCGGACGACTTCGACGGACAGAAGCTGTTCACCCGCAAGAACGGGAAGCGGGTGGCCACGCCCCTCTTCGCCGTCCTGGTGCTCATCGAGACCACCGACGTGGTCTTCGCCGTCGACTCCATTCCCGCCATCCTGGCCGTCAGCCGCCAGGAGTTCATCGTGTTCGCCTCCAACGCCTTCGCCATCCTCGGGCTGCGGGCCCTCTACTTCTGCCTGGCCGGAATGGCGGGGAGGTTCCGCTATCTCAACGTCGGGCTGGGCGCGATCCTGGGGTTTGTGGGGGTGAAGATGCTCATCACCGACCTCTACCACTTCCCGACCTGGGCCAGCCTGGTCGTGATCATCATCGTGCTCACGGTGGCCATCGTCGCGTCCGTGCGGGCCGACCGGCTGCACCCCGCCGGAGGCCAATCGACCCCTGTCGACGACGACTCCCGCTAGGCGTTCCCACCAGTTCCCTGTCCACAAGGAAAAGAGGATCCCATGATCGGTTTCATCGTCTTCGGCCTGGTGGTAGGGGCCGTGGCCCGGCTCCTCCTCCCCGGTCGGCAGCATCTGAGCATCGTGGCCACGTTGGTCATCGGCGTTCTCGGGTCGGTGGTGGGAGGGGTGATCGCCAACGCCCTCGGCACGGGTGACATCTTCGAGCTGAACATTCTCGGCTCGATCGTCGCGGTGATCGCAGCGGTCGTGCTCATCGTCGTCGCCGACCGAGCCGGCATCGGCCGCCGCACATAGAGGAAACCCGAACCGGTGACACACGGTGTCGTAGAGCGCACCAGGTGTCACCGGTTCGCCGGCTGGCGGGCCTTGTCGAAGGTGGTCGTCCGAGGCGCACAGGACCCAACGGCGGTGCTACCCGACTCCGGCTTGAGCCTTCCCACTCGGAGCGGAGGTCGACTCCGGGCCTTTGCCCTTCCGACCGATCAGTCCGGCGGCCAGCAGGATGAGGCCCACGGCCAGCAGGCCAACTACCCCGGCCAGGACGATCTGGGCCGTTTTCGAGGTATTGGCGCCGATCTTCTCGAACTGGACGGCGGAGACGAAGATGTCCTGCACCCCGCCGCCGATGCCCTGGGAGCTGACCGGGCTCTCCAGGACGATCTCGCCTGCCTCGCCGGTGGAGAACCGGGTGTCGTCCCAGCCCAGGAAGGCGAACTGGTTGGTGGAGGCCAGGGCGGGCGGGGAGTTCTGGTCGAAGTTGTTGCCCCACACGCCGTAGCGGCGGTCGATGGTCTGCTCGGAGACCCGGATGTTCTTCGACCACGTCTCGCCATCGTCCTCGGAGTAGGCGTAGTAGACGTCGTTGGCCCGGATACCTGGATCGTCACGGGTGTCCCACCAGGCGGCGTCGAGCCGGCCGTTGGGGGCCACCGACAGCATGGGGATGAACTTGCCGGCCAGGTTCTTGGGGTCGTCGTCGGCGATGCTGCGCGGCTTGCTCCACGTGGCTCCCCCGTCGGTGGAGCGGACGTAGCCGACGTCGGCGTAGGAGGTGAGGTCGCCGGGGTGACGCCACTCCCACACTATGTGCAGGGTGCCCTTGGGACCGCCACCGGGCGTCCACGCATTGCGGGGGTTCTGGGACTGCTCGTAGCTGAACGGCACCGCCATCACGCTCGTCCAGGTCTTGCCCTTGTCCGTGGACTTGGAGGCAATGATGGCCCGCGGTGGGCCACCGCCGACGAGGTTGGCGACCTCGGACATGTACGACACGTACAGCGTGCCGTCGTCGCCGATGGCGAGGCCCTGGCCGTTGCTGGAGGCGCCGTAGTTGGCGATGTCGTTGGGCCGCGATGCCAGCGACCCCGCCAGGGCCGTGGTGGTCGTGGTGCCCGGGCCCACGGTGGTGGTGGTGCGACCGGTGAGGGGCAGCTCCCGGATCGCCGCGTCCTGGTAGACGTTGCCGATGGCCGAGACCGGCTCCTCGAAGGTCCTGGCCCCGTCGCGGGATACGACCACCATTGGCTCCTGTGGCGCGGCGTTCGGCGCAGGGCGGTTGGTGAAGGCCCGTCGGTACAGGACGTAGACGGTGTCCTGGCTGCCCGACTTGGTGTCGACGACGAAGCCGGTGACCGGGCGGTTGTTCTCTTGGTCCTCACCGGAGGTGGTGCGGGCGTCGCGGGCGAAGACCGTGGTCCAGGTGTCGCCCAGGTCGGTGGACCGGGCCACGATGATGCTGGTCTGGGTGCGGGTGGTCTCGTCCCACGCATGGGTGGCCAGGTACAGGGTGTTGTCACGGCCCCAGGCCACGGGGGCGTGGAAGATGTTGGAGTTGGCGGCCTGGCAGTAGGGCTGGGACGCGATCTCCGGCGTGGACTCGAGGATGCGCCAGGTCGCGCCACCGTCGGTGGACCGGACGAGGCCGCACTTGCGGGCCCGGAACTCGATGAACCCGCCGACGATGATGTTGGGATTGTCGGGGTTCACCGACAGGTAGGGCCCGCCGTAGGTCCGCTGGGGGTTGAGATCCCCCTTGGTGGCGTGCACCGGCTTGGTGAGCTGGGGCGGCCCGGCGGCCACCGCTCCGCCTCCCGGCATGGCGGTCAGCGCCATCACGCCGACTGCAGCCACCACGGCCAGCCGCTTGAAAGGTGTTCTCATCGTTTGGTTTCCCCCCGGTCCCCGAGCCTGAATGTGCCGGGAGTGTACGCCAGCCCCCGCTCGGCGTGTAAGTCCCTATGCGGCGCGGGCGCCGACCGTCGCTCCGAGGAACGAGGTGAGGCGAGCCATTGTGGGCTGCTCCCGGGGCGCATCGGCGATGATCGGCCCTCCGCCCATGGAGCTCATGTCGCTGGGGTCGCCGCCGGGCACGTTGCGGGGCGGGGCCTTGAGCGTCTGCAGGGTGGCGGTGGCATTGGGGGCCACGACCACCTCGGTGCGGCCTCCGAGCGCGGATGTGAGCAGGGCGGCATCTTCGCTGAACACCGACGTGGACTTCTCGCCCAGGGCGATCATCACCGGCACCTTCACCGCCTGGGCGTCGGCCAGGGGGTCGACGGCAAACATCGCCTTGTAGAGCTCGTTTTGGCCTACGGGCAGCAGGGTCTGGTGCTCGGGGCGCATGCTGGCCCGGGCTGGGAAGCTGCCGGTGGCCAGCAAGTCGGTGACCAGGGCCCGGAAGGCGTCGGCGGACTGCTGGCCGCTGAGGGCCTGGAACTCTCCCGCCCACACGTCGACCAGCGGGCGCCCGGGCGCCGCCACCAGGGCCACGCTCCTGACCCGGTCGTCGGTGGCGGCCAACTTCAGGGCGATGGGACCGCTCATGTCGTGGCCGACCACGGCCAGGCGGGATCCGTCGATCTCGCCCCGCTCGCCCAGGTATTGAGCGCCTCCTGGGCGTCGGGACCATGTCGTCCCAGGTCGGTTGCACCCCGGGTCGAGCGTGCTGGCCCCCGAGCCCCGCCGGTCGTAGCGGAAGGTGGCCACGCCTGCGGCGACGAAGGCCTTGGACAGGTCCTCGTAGAGGTTGTCGATGGGAGCGCCCACCGTGCGCCCGTCCCTGCTGGTAAGGCCGGGACCGGGCACGATCAGAACTGCCGGAGGAGGGCCGCCGTCGCCCGCGTTCGCTGGCATCGTGAGGGTGCCTCCCACGCGCACCTTGCCCGCCCCGATGAACTGCAGGATCTTCTCCCCAGGGGCGTCGGCGAAGCCCTGGTCCTGCGTGGGGTCGCCGCCCCCGCCCCCGCCGCCGGAGCAGGCTGCGCTGACCAGGGCCAGCCCGACCAGCGCAGCCAGAAGGGGCGCCGTCTCCCGACAGCGCCCATCTCAGCTGGCCCCGGCTCCCGTGCCGGCGCCGGCGCCGGCCGGCGTGGGGTCGGTCCGGCCCGATGTGCCGATGATGTTGAGGAGGAGCTCGTCGAGGGCGTCGCCCTCCAGGCTCTCCTGCTCCATGAGGGCGTGGGCCACCTGGTCGAGGGTGGCCCGGTTGGCGGCGAGGGCCTCGTTCGCCCGT
>JBBQRO010000208.1:0-5653 GCA_038214685.1 Acidimicrobiales bacterium | reverse complement strand
GCGACCTGATGGTGGGCGAGCGGAGCGCCCTCGGCCTGGGCAACCGCAGGGTCGCCGCCCTCGACCCGTGCGAACGGGCGACCTTCCCGGGTACCCACCACTACGGCCTGCTGAAGGACCGCCGGGTGGCCGAGGCCCTCGCAGGGTGGCTGGGGTAAGCGACGACGCACGGCCCTTCGGTCTTCCTTCTCCGCCACTGTCTCCAGCTACTGCGCGCCGGCGTCACCTGAACTCCGGCTCGAAAACGGTCGACTCTGCGACGACGGGCCGAGCGGTCAGAGGCCCTCTTGACCGCGTTCACAACCCGCGTCCGGAATCATCGTCTCAGGAGGCTGCCGATCCAACCCTTGGGAGCTGGACGGCGGGCGACGTCGAACGACTCCGGCCACCGGGGGTGGGCTGCTCAACCAGGCTGACTGCTCAACCGGGACTCCGAAGCGTCCGACGTCGGCACTCTACCGACGACTCCCGTCCCCACGCCCGGGGCCCCGTTGAGCTCGCTCTGCGCCTATCCGTTCAGGATTCTGCACGGTTCCTCGTCAAGCTCATGCTCCCTCCGCGGCGGGGAGCTGCGTCGCGTGTCCAAGCAGTTCCACCAGCCCCGCTACCGCCGAGAGGGCGAGCGCTGGCATGTCCGCTGCAGCTGCGGATGGCGAGCCGAGGCCGATGCCCGGCGTGACGCCGCCAACCAGCACCGAGCCCACCGACACGACATCGCCGAGGCCCCGGGCGGAGACCGGTGAGCCGCGCCCCCCGGGCGCCCTCGAGAACATCCGGAGCGGGATGCGCGGGGAGCGCCCGTGCGCAAGCGCTCCCCCCTGGCCCACCGGGCTTGCCGCACCCCCCAGGGGGAGGGAGGTGCAGCGGCGGCCGGCGGAGGTCGGTCGCCGGCCGGTGCTCTCGACCCTACGAGGGGCAGGTGACGACTTCGTGCACAACGGGAGAACGCACGACGACATGTCGTCGAGCACAGCGGCAGCTACGGCCGTGTGAGTCCCCAGGGGTGGCGGGATGGCTAGGCCGCAGCCCGCTTGTAGTGGTAAGGCAGCCAGCGCCCGCACGGGGCCCAACCTTGGGGTTCCATCTCGGCCAGCACCGGCCCTGAGCGGGTACCGGTCCGGCGTGCGTACGGGGCCATCACCGGGTCCCAGCATTAGCGGACTAGAAACCAACGCGATCGAAGCGGTGCCTGCCGTCAGTGGTCACCGGCGAGAGGCTGGGCGGGCATGTCGCGGAGGCGCTCGGTGTCTGGTCGAGGTTGAAGTAGTAGCGGCCGTGGACGTTGGTGTGTTCGGTCATGGTTGGCCCGAGGTGGGAGACGTCGTCGTCGATCTCGAGGCCGGTGCTGCGGAGCTGATCGACCGCCTGGGTGAGTAGCCCGGCGTTGAAGGCGGCGACGCAGTTGACGACGAGGGTGAGACACAGGGCCTGGGCGGCCTGGGCGGCCTGGTCGGCGAGCTGGCGGTGGCGGACGCTGCCGTGGTGGGCGAAGTGCACCGTCTCGCGTAGGGCGTGGAGGGACTCGCCTTTGTTGAGCTGGCGGCCGACCCGCTTGCGGAGCTCGGGCTGCTGCAGGTAGCGGAGGATGAACAGGGTCTTGACCAGCCGCCCGTACTCCTGGAGGGCCCGGGCGAGGGCGTTCTTGCGGGGGAAGGCCTGCAGTTTGGTCAACAGCAACGACGGCAGGACCGCATCAGTGGGGCTCGACCGCACCGCGTCTCCGCTCGCTGACTTATGGCTGGTCCGTCGCGGGAGGAGCTGTCGCGGCGGCCAGATCAGCCTGGTTAGGCCTTCATCGTCGCCGGAGACAACTTCCGGATTGTGAAGCTCTCCACCAACACCCGGATCGCCTCAGCCAGCGACAGCCGGCACCGGCCCGGACCGGGCACCGGCGGCGGGAAGCGGACGCCACAGGGACCTGAAACTAGGCCGGATATGAGCACTTATCCGGAACAGGCTAAGGGCTACCGCTTGGACCACACTCGACCCGGCTAGACCACGGTGGTCACCCGAACCGGATCTCGAAGGCTTCGGCGTCCTCAACAGCGAAGGCGCTGGGGCCGAAGGTGACCGTGAAGCTCTCCAAGAAGCCTGTCTTGCCGAGGATCAAGGCCGTGCCCTTGTGGGGCCACGGATCGATGACTGCGACAGTGCTGAGCCACGGCCTGGGAGTCGCAGAGCCGTTCCTTGCATCGATCGGGTGAAGCTGGAGAGACAGGCGGAACGTGGCGGCGCGGTACGTACGTCCCCCGAGGTTGAGTAGGACCGGCGGTCCAGGCTCGGGATGGGGGTCGGCCGTCGCCAAGACGTCGATCGACACGACGGTCAGCGGGCCGCCGGTGTCGATGATCGCCGAGAAGATGACGGGCACCGCAGCAACGCTCACCGGTACGGCGGCCCGAAGCACGGAGCCTGACTGCAGATCCCGCCCTTCGCCGAAGTCGGTGTATGGGTAGCGCCAGGCGTCATCCAAACCCGTAGGACACCGGGGCGCTCGGGTCCGGGGCCCGCATGATCTCGGTCTCGAACAGGGCACGGTCTTCAACTTCGGCGATCAGAGCCCGCAGCTGGGCGGCATGGGCCAGGACGTGACCCGAACGGTCCACAGCCACCCACTCGCCAACCCATTCATCGAGCTGCAGCGTGCGCACCATGTTGCCAAGGGTACCCGGCCGCCCCGGCCGATCGAGCAAGATCAAGAGCAAGAAGTCGTGACGCGCGATGGCTCACACGAAGCCCCCGTCGCCAAGGAGGCCGGTAGCTGTTGAGCGACAAGCTGGTTGAGGACGCGGGGCTGCCGGGGCGACGTTGAGGGCGAGGATGCGGTTGGGCTGACGGCGTGCTTGCGGTGTCGGTGGGGCGGCGACAGCGTGGGGACGTCCTGTTCGCGCGAGGACCCCCTCGCTTGACTCTGGCCGAGCACGAGGGGGTCCTCTGGTTGATGCCGGAGGGCATCTGTGCTCATCGTAGAGAACGACCCGGTCAAGGTCGAGACGGATCTGTTGGCGGGTGCGGTGGGCTGCCCGGTCTGTGAGGGGAGGCTGGCTCCTTGGGGCTTCGCCCGTCGCCGAACGCTTCGTGGGGAAGCGGGCCCGGTGGCGCTTCGGCCGAGGCGTGGCCGATGCTGTTCGTGCTGGAGAACCCAGGTGTTCCCGCCGGATGTGGCGTTGGGCCGGCGTGTCGACACCGCCGGGGTGATCGGTCGGGCGTTGACGTTGGCGGCGGGCGGGGCGGGGCATCGCCGGGTGGCGACCCGGGTGGGCCGGACATCGGTGATCGACATCTCCGAGCCGTCGGCCTTTACGCTGCGTAGACCACCTCCCACCTCTCGCTCGCCCGCGAAAGCCAGTCGCAGGTCGATTTCTTCGCGCGCCAGGTCCGCGACGGTGACGTGGGCGAGCGCGTTCGACAGCCGGATCTGAGCGGCCTTGGACTTCGCGCTTCCTACGACCGACGCGTGCCGGATGTACTCCGCCGCCGCCTGGCAGTAGTCGTCGATCGTCGGCGGCGAGTGAGCGGAGAGCCCGTCAACAAGAGGGAGGCCGGTTGGCTCGACGGGCTTCGCCATGCTACGCCGAGAGGTCGAGCGTCGGTTGGAACGTCGCCGCCACTTCTCGAACTCGCGCGACGCACTGCTCGAAGTAGGCCGGATCGACTTCGCTGCCGATGCTATTCCGACCGGAACGAGCCGCTGCCGCCGAGGTGGTGCCGGTACCGAGGAAGGGGTCGAAGACCGTGTCGCCGACAAAGGAGAACATCCGGATGAGCCGTTCGGCGAGCTCGATCGGGAACGGTGCCGGATGGTCGCGCGTTGACGCGCCGCCGAGACGCCAGATTTGCTGGAACCATTCGGCGTGGTCCGCGGCGGGGATGATCGACATCACTCTCGTGGCGAGCTCGGGCTTTCGGTAGCCGCCGGGCTTGCGCTGGAAGAGGATGTACTCGATGTCGTTCTTGATGACGCCGTTGGGCTCGTAGTACCAGATGATCGGGGAAAGGTTGTCGAAGCCGATCAGACGGCACCGCTCCTGGATGCTCGCGTGAAGCGGGAACACCCGGCGCGGTCCAGCCACTTGCCGATCTCTACAAGGACTTCCCTCCGGGAACCGGCGCCTCGGGAGTACGCTCCCCGAACACGCGTTCGCCCAAGGTAGGTCCCACATGAAGGCGCAGTTGGAGCACCCCTGCGTACACTGAAGAGGTCGCTCAGCGCCTGCTCGACGTGCTGGGCGAGGTTCGTGGTACCCGCACTACGTCAGGAGGGACCAGTGACCAAGCAGCACAGCGTTGCGGTCACCCTGCCCGCTGACGGGAACCGGGTGGACGAGACCGGCTTCGTCTGGGCGTTCCTCAGCGAGGCGGCGGAACCGAACCGGGTGCGGCCTGGAGCGTTGATCGTCGCTGGTGACCCCGTCGAGCCGTTCCTGGCCCGTGTCGTCGAGGTGATCGAGGGGCGGGACGATGACCCGATCGTGCACCTCGACGTCGTCGGGGAGCCGGATCAGGCCATCGATGAGCTGCGGCACGCTCACCTCCTCCCGCAGTAGCGCGCTTTGGGCGTCCCGCTGGTAGCGCTTCGGAGCCTCGCGGGACTCCCTTGCCTCGCTCGGCTTTCTCTTCATCGTCGGAGCGGACATACCCCGTTACCGGTCTCGAGTTCGCGGTCGACATGCTGCGCAGCCGGCCCGGTTGGCCCCAGCCGCCAGCGCCAGGATCTGGCGCGGAACGACTGGCGACCGGCGTCGTCGAGGGTGTCCCAGGCCTTGAGAGGCGGCCCGTAGTAGGTGCGGAACTCTCGAAGAAGTCCTCGGGCGAGCGGTAGCGGAAGGTGAAGTGCTTCCGGGTCACCTGCACGTCGGCGCCGGCCAGCCGCCCGGCGAGCCCGGCATCGGTGCCCCACTGCAGCCAGCTGTTCAAGATCGTCGGTGCCTTCCTGTCGGCCGCAACCGTCTCCCTTCACCTCTCCAACATCTTCACCAAGATCGGGCGACACCTCCCGGCGCCGCCGCCACGGCGTTCGCCTTCGAGCACGCGGTGGTGGACGGTCGGCCCTGGCCGGACGGCAGAAACCCCCCGACACCACCCGAACGAGCCCAACGTGTCGCGCTGGGGTCGGATGCGCTCATCGGCCACCCGTACGACCACGTCGTGCCCCTCTACGGTGGCAATACCGGGTGCGGCCTTGAGCGCTGATCGTCGCTGGTGACCCTGGTCGGGCCGTTCCTCGCCCCGATCGATCCCCATCGCCCACCACATACGGGCTAGTGGCCGCTCGGCCTCATGACCGGTGATGACGGGGGGGCTCCGGGGGGTAGACGGCGGCCAGTGTGCCGACGAGCTTGGGGAGCAGGGGACTGAATCGGCCCTCGCCCCAGGGTGTGCCGGGCTCGTTGGCCATCGCTTGGCCGAGCACGCCGCTGATGAGGACGGACGTGAGCCAGAGCGCCTCGTCGGAGTCGGCGCCGGGACCGAGCTGCCCCGCGGCGGCGGCGTCGGCGAGCGCTTGGCGTTGGAGTTGAACCATCGTGACGCTGGGGGCCATGGCCTCGGGGGTCGGCTCGAAGCTGGGGACGGGCCGCCAGAACAGCAGCTGTGCGAGTGCCGGGTGCTCGAGCGCCCAGCGGCCGGACGCTTCGAGACCGGCGGCAAGGGC
>JBBQRO010000207.1:0-5655 GCA_038214685.1 Acidimicrobiales bacterium | reverse complement strand
CACCGCGGTGGTGACCTGCGCCCGGTTGCGGCGCTCGTCAACCACCTGCTGGTGCAGGTCGGTGACGCGGATCTGGCGGGGCCGCCCGCCGGCGTCGATACCCGCCTCGACGGCCGCGCCGATGTCGTCGGTGTGGACGTGACAGTTCCAGAGGCCCTCGCCGCCGACCACGACGATGGAGTCGCCGATGGCGTCCCACGCCTGCTTGAACCCCTCGACGGCCTCGTCTGGCGCCTCCAGGAAGTACATGACCTCATAGCGCCCGCCCAGGTCGGGCTCTCCGGCGGTGTGGTCGTCACCGGCGGCGGGACCGGCGACCGTGGGGCGAACGAACGATGTTGGGTCGGGCTCGGGCAGTGGCCGGCCGTCGGCCACGTGGAGGAGGGCGTCGACCAGCAGGACGAAACCGGCGCCGCCGGCGTCGACCACCCCTGCCTCGGCCAGCACGGCCAGGAGCTTGGGCGTGTGCTCGAGCGACGTGGCCGCCGCCGAAGCCGCGGCCTCGAGCACCTCGACCACGCCGCCGTGGCGTGCGCCGTCGGCTGCGGTGGCTGCGTCGCGGCAGACGGTGAGGATGGTGCCCTCGACCGGGCGCATGACGGCGGCATCGGCCAGCCGGCTGGCGCCCAGCAAGGCGTCGGCCACCCCCGAGGCCCCCACCGCCCCGGTGGCGCCGAGGCCCTCGGCCAAGCCTTTGAGGATCTGGGAGAGGATCACCCCGGAGTTGCCGCGGGCGCCCATGAGCGACCCGTGGATCACCGCCTTCTGCACGGCTGAGCTGTCGGTGTCGTCGAGACCGGCCACCACCGACTCCAGGGTGAGGGCCATGTTGGTGCCGGTATCGCCGTCGGGCACCGGGTAGACATTGAGCCGGTTCAGCCGCTCCTGGTGGGATCGGAGCAGGTCACGGTAGGCCACCATGGCGGCACGCAACTGCTCGGGGCCCATGGTGTCCATCGGCCCGAATCGTAGTTGGGTGCCCGGTAGACTACCCTTTCCCCATGGCCGCGGTATGTGAGGTTTGTGGAAAACACCCGAGCTTCGGCATGGCCGTGAGCCACTCGCACCGGCGCACGCGCCGGCGTTGGAACCCCAACATCCAGCGCATCCGGGCCATCGTAAACGGCTCGCCCCGCCGGCTGTCGGTCTGCACCTCGTGCATCAAAGCCGGCAAGGTCCAGAAGTCAGTCCGCTAGAACTCCTCTCGAGACGCGGCCTCCGATGATGCAAGAACCGTGGGTTTCCGCGGTCGTCTTCCTGTCGGTGCCGGCCAACGACCTGGCGTCGATCCAACCGGCGAAGAGCCACTTCACCTCCATTGGCTTCGAAGTGCACGCCCCGCTGGGGTCGAGCTTCGGCATCGCCGGGCCCAAGTCGCTCTTCGAGCGCATCTTCGACCGGGTCCTGATCGTCAACGACCAGGACCTCATCACCTCGGTCACCACCGATGCCAGCGAGGCCGACCTGCCGCTCGAGTCCCTACCGGACAGTATAAAGAAGGTCGTGGAATCGGTGCGGTTCATCGAGCCGCCGCCACTCCCTTTCGGTTGATGGCACGGCGGGAACTTTCCCTGTGGGAGCTTCGTCAGAAGAGACGATGACGACAGGTTGGAAGGGACTCGCGGGCGCCGGGTTCCTTGCCGCCGGACTGGCGCTGCTCACCGGGTGTGGGGCCACTGAACCGGAGGGAAGCACTGCGGGGCCTTCGACGGTCCTGGCCTCCCGTACCGCGGCGCTGACGGTCCTGGTACGCGGAGCGGGTTTCTGCACCCACCTCCCGGCCACACCGTCGCCGGCATGCGACCCGCGCCCCCTGCCGGGAGTCACTGTCGTCGTCAGCGACGCCGCCGGCGCATCGGTGGCCAGCGGCCGAACCGACGAAGGCGGTCGTGTGGTTCTGGCCGTGCCGCCCGGTGCCCATGTGGTCATGTCCGACCCGGTGCCCGGATTCTCCGAGGCGGCCCGACCGGCCTCCGTCGAGACCCGGCCCGGGGAGCCGGTCGAGATCCTCCTCACCCACAACACGGGCTTTCAGTAACGCCCACGGGTATGCTCCGCCGGTCACCGGGATCGGGCCTGGAGACGGGGGAGGGTTCTACATAATGTCCAGGCGCTTCGTCGTAGCGGCGTTGGCCGTGCTGTTGTCCGGCCCGCCCATGGCGGCGCTCGGCACCCAGGCCTTGCCGGCTGCCGGAGGACCGCCGGCTCAGGGATCGGTGATCACCGCCGTCCAGAGCCCCAAGGTGATCGCCGGGCGCACGGCGCCCGTCCGGTCGCTGGCGCCGGCGTCGAACAACGCCGCGGCGGTCGTCGCCGAGGGCCTCGACGACGGGGGGGCACCGAGCGATCCTTCGACGAATGTCCTGATTCCGGTCCAGACGGCGGACCCGGTCGAGCCCGGGAACGACCTGCGGGCCACGGCCGAGGAGGTGCTGCCTCCCTTCATCCAGTTCGCCGGTCAGACGGGAGGCACGCCGCCCGACACCGTGGGCGACGTCGGGCCCAACCACTACGTACAGATGGTGAACACCACCTTCCAGATCTGGGACAAGACCGGCACGTCCCTCGTCGGTCCCCTCGCGACCAACTCGCTGTGGACCAGCAACGCTGTCAACGACGGGAAGTGCGACAGCCAGAACGCAGGCGACCCCATCGTCCTCTACGACCAGGCTGCCGACCGCTTCATGTTGAGCCAGTTCTCCAGCCCGAACAGCGGCGCCCCCTTCATGATGTGCATCGCCTACTCCCAGACGCCCGACCCGACGGGTGCCTACTTCACCTACGCCTTCACCCTGAACGACTCCAACGACTACATGAAGTTCGGGATCTGGCCCGACGGCCTGTACATGTCGGTCTTCGAAGGGGGCGGCGAGAACGGCGCCTACGTCTTCGATCGCACGACCATGCTGACTGGCGCAGCCGCCACGTTCCAGTACTTCGGCGGGATCACCGACGGCGCCCAGCCCCGAGGCATGCGCATCCTTCCCAGCGACTGGGATGGCACCGTCACGCCCCCCGCCGGCGCGCCCAACTACTTCGTGCAGTCCCTCGACGGCGCCTTCGACGCCACCGCGGACCGGCTGGAGATCTTCGAAGCGCACGTGGACTGGGTGACGCCGGCCAACTCGACGTTCACAAACGTCACCGACCTCGCCACCCTCCCATTCTCGATCGACGTGGGCTGCACCGATGCCGACGGCGACGGCGCCTTCCGCAACTGTGTCCCTCAGCCGGGCACGACCATGCGGGTCGACAACCTCGCCAACCGGCTCATGCACCGGCTGCAATATCGCAACTTCGGCACCCACCAGTCCATGGTCACCACCCAGACCATCGACGACGGGGCCGACCGCCACGTCCTCCGTTGGTACGAGCTGCGCAAGGTCGGCGCCAACCCCTGGACCATCTTCCAGCAGGGCACCTACGGCCCCGGCACGGCCCACCGGTGGATGGGCTCGATGGCCATGGACCGGCTCGGCAACATCGCCCTCGGCTACTCCATCTCCGACCCGGTAAACAACGTCTTCCCCTCGATCGCGTACACAGGCCGGACCGCCGGCGACCCCCTGGGCCAGTTGCCCGAACCGGAGCAAACCCTCTTCGCCGGCACGTCATCGCAGACCAACGCCGATCGCTGGGGCGACTACTCGACGATGTCCGTGGATCCCGTCGACGACTGCACGTTCTGGTACACCCAGCAGCACAGCGGCAACCGGGCCACCCGGATCGGCGCCTTCCGGTTCGTGGGCTGTTCGACCGTCTCGACGCAGGCGTCGGCCAACAACCTGCTCGGCGCGCCAGTTCGTGACGTGGCCACGCTCTCGAACACCGCCAGCGGCACGGGGAGCCTCACATTCCGCCTGTTCGGGCCCAACAACGCCACGTGCGCCGGCGCCGCCCTCTTCACCGACGTGGTGGTCGTGAACGGGAACGGGGCCTACGCCTCGGCATGGTTCACGCCGGTCGCCGCCGGTACGTACCGCTGGACTGTTTCCTACTCGGGGGACGCCAGCAACAATCCCGCCACATCCCCGTGCAACGCGCCGAACGAATCCGTGGTGATCGCCCCGTTCGTGCCACCACCGTGCACGACCACCCTCACGGGTGATGTCCTCGGCCCGATCACGGTCGCGAACAGCGAAAGCGTGTGCGTGAACAACGCCCGGGTTTTCGGGCCCGTCACCGTGAACCCCGGTGGCGCGCTCACCGTCTCGGCCTCCAAGGTTTCCCGAGGGATCACCGCCAACGATCCGGCCTTCCTCAGCCTGTGCGGCACCGAGGTGTCGGCGCCGACGCCGGTCGCGACGAACACTGCCCTGAGCGTGACCAACGCCCAGGTGCCCGTCCGCATCGGTGATCCCGCCGCCGGCTGTGCCGGCAACCGCTTCGCCGGGCAAGTGGCGATGACCAACAACCTGGCCACGACGTTCGGTGCCAACATGGTCTCCCACACCGCCACCTTCACCGGCAACGGCCCGGGCAACACGGTCATCAAGGCCAACACCCTCTCTGGCACTCTCAGTTGCGGTGGCAACGTGCCGGCGCCGAGCAATGCCGGCCAGCCCAACACGGCCGCCAACAAGGTGGGCCAGTGCGCCGCCTTGTAGGGGCGCCCTCACCTTCGGGCGCTCGAGCCCGTCAGCGCGGTCGGCGTTCCACGCTGTCGAGGAAGCCCTCCAGGGCGGTCTCCACGTGTTCGACACTCGATCGGTAGCGCCCGACGCCGATCCGGTGGCCGATCGCCACCCCTGAGGCGGTGGCCGCGGGCACGACGACGATGGCCTCCGGCATGCCCAGGAGCCCCAGCCCGACGGCCGCGACGCCGACTCCAATTCCTGCCCCCTGACCCACAGCCACCCGGTGGGCCCGGCGGAGCGGCTTCACGTCGACAGCGAGCTTGACCATCACCATCCCCCCGTCGCCGGGCTCCTCGACCACTGCGATCTCGACTTCTTCGGCGTCGCGGAGCAATAGGCGACGGTGGATGCTCTTGTCGTACTGCACCCGGACACGGGCGCCGACGTCCTGGCGACGGGCCCAGCGGGAGCTGGTGCCGAAGTCCCTGCGCAGGTGGAACTGCTCCTTGGCCAGGAACCGGCGCAGGATGTCGTTGACCGCCCCGTACGGTCCCGGCACGCACCGTGCGACGGTGAGGCTGGTTGGCCCGAGACCGACGCGCCTCGGGGGAGGCCCGCTCCCGATGGCCAGGGCGCCGGCCCGCAGCTCGGCCACCGCCCGTCGCACCGACTCCCGGGACAACCCGGCCTCGACCGCGGCCTCCTCCAGCAGGACGAGGTCCAGCCCGGCCTGGCCGGAAGGCAACTGTCCGTCGAGCTCGCTGGCCCGCCGGAGCACCTGGGCAATCTGCTCGTCGTCGAGGTGATCGCCGTCCACCGCTCCGACGGTACTGCTACGGCTGCAGGCCCGCTGACCGCTCCCAGCCCGGATCCACCGGAACCACGCCGGCGCCGAGGACCGGGCCGGCCTCGATGGCCCGGGCCACGAAGTGCTTGGCGGCCAGGCAGGCGTCGGCCGGCTCCATGCCCCGGGCCAGCCCGGCGCAGATGGCCGCCGACAGCACGCATCCCGAGCCGTGGGCGCCGTGGGCGGCGAAGCGGGGCCCCTCCAGCCAGACGGGTTCCCGACCGGCCACCA
>JBBQRO010000206.1:0-5783 GCA_038214685.1 Acidimicrobiales bacterium | reverse complement strand
CGCCGAGGCGCGAGTGCGTCTGCAGAGTTACCTCAACGACCCGGAGAACGGATGTCTTCTCCCTGCCGGGTCAGGCGAGGGCTAGAGATCGAGGCGCCGAGCTGACGACAACCTGTCCGGCGACGGGCTGGGTGATGTCCTGGACGGGACAATCGGTCAGCACGAGATGAACCATCAAGGGAGGGGGACGATCATGAGGGCCAAGCAGGCATCGAAGCCGATCTCGAGGTTCCCCGACCAGAAGCCGTGGCGGTGGGTGGTGGCGGTCCTCGCCCTCGTGGCGATCGCCGGCGGGATCGTCTACTACTCCCAAGGAAGGGAGGAACCGGCACCCTCGGCGATCGACGTCCAGATGACCCAGCGCTACTGCGAGCTGGCCACCCGATTCAACGGGGCGCTGGCCGGAGCCGGACTCCCGGCGGAGGGCCCCCTGCCGGCCAGCGTCGGTCCGGAGGCGCTCAACATGGCCCTCACCGAGATCGGCCCCGCGGTCGACGAGCTGGCGGTGGTGGCTCCCGAGAAGGTCCGAGACGACGTGAGGTCGCTCGTCGACGCCGTCCGCCAGGCTGCGGCGGGGGACCGGAGCGCAGCCACCACGGACGGGTTCGCCGACTCCAGGCGCCGAGTGGCGACCGCCTACCAGAACCTCATCGAGGACCCGAGGAGTGGATGTCAGTCAGAGGGTGGCTCGGGCTCGGGGTGATCCGCTGCCGCCGCCTCCGAGGTAGGCGCGGCCGTCTCGGGAGGAGCGGGTTGAGCACGTCGGTGAGAGCGTCGCCCAGCAGGTTGAGCCCGAGGACAGCGACGACGATGGCGAGCCCGGGGAACACTGCCATCCACCAGGCGGTCTCCAGGAAGCCCTGGGCGTTGTTGAGCAAGAAGCCCCAGCTGATCACCTCCGGGTCGCCGAGGCCGAGGAAGGACAGGCTCGACTCCAGCAGGATCACCCTCGATGCCGTCACCGCCACCACCACCGTGGCCGAGGGCAGGACGTTGGGGACGACATGGCGGGCGATGATGTGCGCGCTCGAGGCTCCGGCCGATCGGGCGGCCTCGACGAAGCCCTGTTGCGCGATGGAGAGAGCCTCGGCTCGCACCACTCGAGCCAGGAACGGCCACGAGGTGGCGCCCAGCAGGAGGATGAGGTAGCTGTTGCTGAGCTCGCCGCCGAAGTAGCTCGCTAGCAGGATGGCCAGGAAGAAGCGGGGGACCGACTGGATCACCTCGGCGACGCGGGTGACGGCGTCGTCGACGAGGTGGCCGCTGTAAGCGGCGACCGTCCCCAAGACAATCCCGAGCAGGGCCGTGATCAGCGCCACGCCGGCGGCCACCGTCATCGCTGTCCGGGCCCCAAGCATGACGCCGCTCAGGATGTCGCGACCCAGGTTGTCCGTGCCCATCGGGTAGGCCCAGGACGGGTGGCGGAGCGGCGGGACGTCGAGCAGCACCGGGTTGTGCGGGGCCAGTCGTCGTGCCGTGAGAGCGACGAGGGCGGTCGTCAGCAGTAGCCCCAGGCCGACGACACCAGAAGGCGACCGCAGGAGGCGTCGAGCGGAGCGGGTGCTTCTGGGGCGCGCCGGTGGCTCGACCACGGGCAGGGGCCCTTCAGCGGTAGCGGACACGGGGGTCGGCCCACGCCGAGATGAGGTCGGTAACCAGGTTGGCCAGCACCACGCTGGCGGAGACCAGCAGGACCAGGGCCAGCACCACGGGGTGGTCCTGGGCCCGAGCCGACTCGACCAGCAGGGTGCCGAGGCCCGGCCAGGCGAAGACCGTCTCCACGAGCACCGCTCCCGACAGGAGGAACCCGACGCGGCTGCCGACGATGGCGATCATGGGCAGCGCCGCGTTGCGCAGGGCGTGGTGGGAGACGATCCGGGGCTCGTCCAGCCCCTTGGCCCGGGCCGTGCGGACGTAGTCCCGGCCCACCTCCTGCAGCAGCCCCGTCCGGGTGATGCGGGCCAGCAGGGCGACCTCCGACGCGGCCAGGACCAAGGAGGGGAGGACAAGGTGGCGGCCGATGTCGAGGAGGTGGTCGACCCCGGTCAGCTGGTTGCGGGCGTCGGTGAACCCCTGCACTGGGAACCACCCCGTCCGCAGGGCGACGGTGAGGATCACGATCTGGGCCAGCCAGAAGGCCGGCAGGGCGTAGAGGACCAGGGTGGCTGAGTTCAGGAGCAGGTCGAACAGGCCGAACGGCCGGCGAGCGGCAAGCTGGCCGAGCACCAGGGCCCCGAGGGTGGAGATCACCAGCGCCGTGGTGGTGAGGAGCAGGGTGGGCTGCAGCCGGGACCGGACGAGGGCGGACACCGGGAGGCCCTTGTTGATCGAGACGCCGAGATCGCCCTGCAGGACATTGCCGGCGTAGGTACCCAGCTGTTGGGGGATCGGTCGGTCGAGCCCGTAGTCGGCCCGGAGGCCGTCGAGGTAGGCCTCGCTGCCCCCTTCGCTGGCCAGCGCGTCGATGGGGTCACCGGGAGCTATTTGGATCAGCACGAAGGTGAGGACGAGGATGCCGGCCACGACCGGCACCACCTGCAGGAGGCGCCGGCCGAGATAGCCCAGGTTCACCTTGGCCGCGGTGGTCTCATGCCGCCCAGGCCGTCACCTCTGACAGGACGCCCCCTCGGCGAACAGGCCCGTGTACTCCATGAAACCGGTGCACTTGGCGTTGAAGCCCCGCACGTTGGGGGTCTCGATCAGCGGGACCATGGGCACGTCGGTGGCCACCTGGGCCTGGAACTGGCGGTACAGGCCGAAGCGGGCCGCCGGATCGAGCGTCCGGACCCCCTGGTCGAAGGCGTTGTCGACGGTGGTGTTCTTGTAGCCGGCGGCGTTGGTGAACGTGGTGGCGGTGACCTGGTCGGTGTGGTAGCTGCGACGGATCCCGATCTGGGGGTCGTAGCCCTGGGCCAGGTTGATGAAGTGGGTGTCAAAGGCGCGGTTGATGAACACCTTGTTGGTGGCATCGGGATCCGACGCCAGTCGGTTGAGGTCGACGCCAACGGCGGCGAGGTTGGCGTCGATCACCGCCATCCTGGCGTCGAAGTTGGTGTTCCCGATGATGAAGTCGATGGTGAGGGGCTGACCGTCGGCGACACGCGGGCCGCCGGTGGCCTTCTGCGGGTGGTTCAGCGCCGTGCGGATGTTGGGCACGCCGTTGGCCGTGATGCGAGGCCCGTTCCACCCGGCGGCGTTGAGAAGGTTGTCGGCCGCGGTGGTGTCGAACGCCGGCAGGTTGATGTCAGTGGCGTGCTGGGGCAGCTCGCTCGAGATGGGGGCGATGGCCACCTTGCCGATGCCGAACCGGGCGGCCAGAACAGCCGGTCGGTTGATGGCCTGGAACAGTGCCTTTCGCACGTTCACATCGCCGAGCACCGGGTGGGGGGCCGGGGTGCCGGCTGGGGCCGGCCCGCCGATCTGTCCGTTGCGGTCGCCCGGGGCGGTGTTGTTGAAGATGAAGGTGTCGATGGAGTTGGGGCCGCCACCCAGCGACTGGGTCGAGGCCGTGCGCACCCGCGTGTCCGCCTGGACCTCGGCCACGAACTGCTCAGGCACGTCCCACACCCAGTCGACCTCGCCATTGCGCAGGGCGTTCTTCCTGGCGGTGGCGTCGGTCAGCGGGCGCATGATGATCTCGTCGAGGAGCGGCTTGCCGGGTCGGAAGTACGTGCCGTTCCTGACCACCTTGGCGTCGGTCCCTGAACGGCAGGGAACAGCAGCGGTGGGGTCGGCGCACTTGAACGGGCCGGTGCCGATGACGTTGCTGGTAAGCGTGGCGAGCGAGGGGTTCCCCGTGTAGCGGTGGGCGGGCAGCATGGGCGCTTCGGTCACGTTCAGCTGCTTGAGGAGCGGGGCGTAAGGGTTGGTGAACCGGAACTGCACGGTTAGAGGGTCGATGACGTCGATGGATGCCACTTGGGCAAACGGGCTCGAGTCCCACGAGGCCAGGAAGGGCGCCATGTTCTTGGTGCGCCCGTGGTGGACCAGCAGCGCCTTCTCGAACGTGAACTTCACGTCGGTGGCGCTGAACTTCCGGCGCACGCCAGCGGGGTTGTCGTCGTGCCAGTACACCTCGTCGCGCAACGTGAACCTGTAGATCCGACCACCGTCGCTGATGCCGCCGTTGGCCACCGTCGGCACCGTGGTGGCTAGCTCCGGTACCGGGTTGCCTGCACCGTCGAGGGCGATGAGGCCGTTGTACATGATCTCCCAGTAGGCGTGATTGCCACCACCTGTGGTCGTCGCCGGGTTGCTGGTCGGGATGGTGCCTGACTCCCCGACGACGAGCGTGCCACCTCGGACGGTCGCCCCGCCCGTCCCGCAGCCCGCCGGCGGCTTCATGCCGTTGGCGCCGCATTCGATCCTGTAGCCCGACGGGCCGCCGTTCCCGTCCCCGCACGCCCCGGTGATCCCGGGCCCGGTCACGATCCGGTTGAGGGTGCTGGGCTCGCTCAGGAACTTCTTGTCGCCCGTGACCAGCTGCTGGTTGTCGGCCGCGTAGAAGCCCTTCTCGGCGCAGAAGGCCTCTTGGGCGGTGCGGAGCGTCTGGACATCGGTGGCATAGGCCGCGGCCGCCCCCTTGTCGCCAGCCCCCCGTACGGCGAAGACGACCACCCCCGAGAGCACCCCGAGGATGATGATCACGACGAGGAGCTCGATCAGCGTGAAGCCGTCCTCGTCCTTGTGCAAGCGGGTGGTGCGTCGCTTCGTCATGTGTCCGCCTCTGCTCCTTTGGAAACCTGGATCGGCCCGGAGTCGCCGCTACGGCCTCTGTAGGTAGCAAACCAAACTGAAGAGTGTCTGAAGATACCGGCCTGATCGGGGGTGCCTGCCGTCGCCGAGAGCTAGAGGCGCGCGGCGCGGGTGGGCTCGACCGAGCCGGGTACGGGGGCGTCGAGCACCTGCACCGCCAGGAGCGGCAGCGGTTCGAGACCTTGCAGGTCGAGCGCTTCCAGCTTCTCAGGGCATCGGCTCGTGAGGTTCGTGTGCACCCGCCAGGACCTATCGGTCAGTGCGACCCGCATTCGCGGCACTGGGCGAACGGAGGAGCGTTGCCTGACCTGTCGTCGGCGTCCCCGCTGCACATGCCGCTGCCCGCGGAGGCCCGCCCACTAACGTCATCGGACAGATAGGGAGGACAGATCCGTCCGGGGAGGTGATGAGACTTCATGAGCTTGGGTGACATCCTGCGACGTCCGGAGCTCCTCGCCGCCGTGGGGGTGATCGCCCTGGCCACCATCGCCGTCCTGTGGATCACCCGTCCCTGGCGGCGCCGCCAGGAGGCCGAGTTGCCCGCGCCCGGGCCAGCGACCTCGCCCTCCTTCACCCCGGCGCCCACCTCGGTCGTGGCCACCGTGCCGGCGCAGGGAGCGGTCCCGGTCCCGGTCACGGCCCCGGTGGCCGCAGCGATCCCCTCGCTCACCTTCGCCGACGTCGCCGGCCTGGACCAGGCCGTGGCCGAGCTGCAGGAGATCCGCGAGTACCTGGACGCCCCCGAGCGCTACGAGGCCCTCGGGGCCCGCATGCCTGGCGGCGTGCTGCTGCACGGGCCGCCCGGCTGCGGCAAGACGCTGCTGGCCAAGGCGCTGGCCGGCGAGACGGGCATCACCTTTTACCCGGTGTCGGCGGCCAGCTTCGTTGAGCAGTTCGTCGGCCTGGGCGCCGCCCGGGTGCGCGAGCTGTTCGAGACAGCCCGCAAGGACGCCCCCTCGATCGTGTTCATCGACGAGCTCGACGCCGTGGGCCGCAGCCGCGAGGAGGGCGGGGCCGGTTCCCGCGAG
>JBBQRO010000205.1:0-5810 GCA_038214685.1 Acidimicrobiales bacterium | reverse complement strand
CGCATCGGCGACCTCGGCGTCGGTGTGATCGTTGAGGAGCCGGTCGAGCAGAGCCAGAGTGTCGGCCGCGGTCTGGTGCGCCTGCCAGGCGCGGAGCGGGATCGGGATGGTGAGGCTGGTGGTCTGGCCGCCTTTGAACCTGACGTGCAGGTGGATCACGTCGGTCTTGTCGAGGGTGACGTCTTCGACGAGGAGGCGGATCATCCGCTTGCGTTCCCGCTGGGGCGTGGCCGGGTCACGCCACATGGTCGGGAAGTCGGAGGCCAGCGCTCGGATCCTGGCCTTGTGCTCGTCGCTCAAGGCGGCGGCCGAAGCTGCGGCGCGATCGCAGTCGTCCTGTGCGTCGCGGAGCTGGCGGAGGGCGTCGTTCCAGTCGGCTTCGAGCGTGTCGGCCACGAGACGGTTGTCGGGATCGACGCCGAGGTAGCGACGCCGGGCCACTTCGGCGTGGTGACGGGCCCGTTCGACGTGGCTGTGACGGAGCCGGTCGGCTTCGTCGGCGCGACTCTCGACCTCGGCCTGGACGCTGAGGGCGACCTCGAGAGCCAGCGGGGTCAGGGTGTCGAGCACGAGGGCGGCGATGGCGTCGTCCACGCCGGCACCCGGGACCCCCAGACAGCGGGACACGCCGGCGCTGATGCTGGCGGCCATGCAGCCGTAGTCGGGGACGGCGGCGCCCCGTCGGTCGTGATAGCGCACGGTCATGCGCCGTCCGCAGCGTCCGCAGATGGCCAAGCCCTGGAGCAGGGCCGTCCCTTCCCGGGCGGGACCAGCCGTGCGCTCGGCCCCGTGCGCCTGGGCGGAGGACAGGAGCTGGGCCTGGTTCGCCTCGAAGGTCTCCCAATCGATGTAGCCGGGGTGGGCATCGTGGATGAGGGCGATCCACTGGTCGCGGGGAACGGCGACCATCGTCGTCTTGCCGCCGGGGGCGGCCCGCCAGCGGTGACGGCCGAAGAAGAAGGCACCCGCGTAGCGAGGGTTGTGCAGGGTCCGCAGCACCCTCCAGTGCAGCAAGGGCTCCCAGGCCAGCTCGCCTTTGTTGGCGCCGGCACGCACCCGGAGCGGGAACTTGAGGTTCTCGGTGGCGAAGGTCTGCACCACGGCACGGGCCGACCCGGTGCGGGCGAAAGTGGCGAAGAGATGGCGAACGGCGCGCTGCACACTGGCGTCGGGGTCGAGCACGACCCGTCCGGCTGGGTCATAGACCAACCCGACGGGCAGGGCGACCACGAGCTCGCCCCGCTTGGCCTTGGAGATGACCCCACCGCGCAGGCGGGCCCGGATGAAATGCAGCTCGGCCTCGCTCATGGTCCCCTTCAGGCCGAGCAGGAGCCGGTCGTTGAAGTCGCACGGGTCATAGAGCCCGTCCTCGTCGCAGATCAGGGTGGCGCCGAGGGCGCACAATTCGAGCAGCCGGTGCCAGTCGGCGTTGTTGCGGGCCAGGCGGGACACCTCCAAGCCGAGCACGATCCCGGCCCGGCCCATGCCGACCTCGGCCACCAGCCGTTGGAAGCCCTCCCGGTCGGTCGCCGAGGACCCGGACTGGCCTTGGTCGCAGTCGATGACGACGACCTGCTCGGCGGCCCAGCCCAGGGCCACGGCCCGCTGGCGCAGCGCGTACTGGCGGGTGGCGGACTCGGTGTTGACCATCACCTGGCGCAGCGTCGACTGTCGTATATAGAGGTACGCCGTGCGGCCCAGGTGGGCGGCGGTGACCTTGTGGGCCGTCTCGACGCTCACCGCTGATCACCGGGCCCCGGCGCAGGCGAGGGCCATTGAGGCGAGCACGGCCACCACTGCGTCCGGCGTGGTGGCCGCCGGCACCGGCCGTGGTTGCCCACCGACGCCGGGGAGCTCCTTCCATGCCTGGATCCACGCCGCCATTCCTTCGCGTTGCAGCACGGCCAAGCCGAGCCGATACCCCTCCGGTGCGCCGTCCATCGCCCGTCGGCGCAGCTGCTCGTATCGTTCGGCCAGCCCGCCGTCTCCAGCCTCGGCCGCCGGTTCACCGGCTGTCACTTTTGGGGTTCCTCGCTCGGGCGAGTGCTCGCTCCACCGAGCGAGGATGCACGGCTACGCCGAAGCGTTCCTCGATGGCCTGGGCCAGGTCGCGTGAGCGCAGGGACGGGTCCGCCTCCGCTGCCTGCCTGGCGAACTCGACGACCTCGTCGGTGAGCTTGTGGGCCCGGCGTGGGCCGGGCCGGGCCGGGACCAGGCCGGCCAGGCCCGCTCCGTCGAGGGCGGCCGCAGCCTCATAGAACGACGGGCGGGAGAACCCGAACGCCGGGGCCGTGGCGCTCACGGTGTCGCCCTCGACGCGCACCCGGCGCACCATCTCGTACTTCACCTGCACCAGATCGCGGGGGTCGAGAAACTCCGAGGTGGCGAAGCCCGCGTCGGTCACCGCCTCAGGGTGAGGGTTCAGGCTGCGTTGGGCACGCAGCGCCGCCTTCGGGTCCCGCTTCTCGGCCCTTGCCACGCCCGACCTCCCGAACGAATCACATGACTGTAAGTTGCATTATGCCGGACTAGGCGAAGATGTCAAGAGCCCGCAACCAAGGAATCCCCCATCACCCAGCATTTGCAACGTCTACGCCGGGACACACCGAGACGAGAGTCGATCGACCGGCATAATCATCCTTACAGGAGCGGCGTAATCGTCCTTACAGGTCGGGAGAGCCATGGTCTGACTGTTGATCGACGAGCCGGGCCAGAGCGACGAGATCACTGATCCGGAACGCTGCTCGCCCCGCCGCCATCACCACGAACACGTCCGGCTCAGCGGCGTCGGTCCACCCCACGGGCATCGAGTGTTGGTCGCCTTCCTCGTTCAGGAAGAACACCCGGTGCTCGCCCCAGGTCTGGCGGACGCCGGCGAAGATGAACTCCTCACCGAAGAGCGGGTGGAACGGGTGGGTTACCCGGACGGTCCTCCCCGCACCATCGTTTCGGGGTGTAGTCGACGACTTGTTCCAATGCGATGGCGGAGGCGCTGAACGGAACCTTCAAGGCCGAGCTGATCAGCCTGCATGGCCCGTGGAAGACACGCCGCCAGCTCGAGATCGCCATCATCGAGTGGATCGATTGGTATAACGCCAGCCGGCTTCACGGTGAGATCGGCGACATCCCGCCCTTCGAGCACGAGGCCGACTGGTACCTTCAGAACGCCCCGGCCACGGTGACCGGAACCCAATAATCCGCACTGCACGGATCCCGGGGTGGCTCAGGCACCGGGACGGTAACCGCAGCAACTCCCGGATCAGCCTGCAGGGCGTCGTGGACACGGGCCACGGCCACCCGGTCGCCGGGTGTCGGGACCTGGATGACGACCTGGATCGGGCCGTTGAAGCCCTTGCCGAAGCCCTCAGCGAGCGCGTCATACCCCTTCCGCTGCGTCGTGTTCGTGGCCGCATTGCCGTCGTCGGCCGTACCGATGCGCATGCTGAGCGCCGGCCCGGCGATGGCACACAAGGCCACGAAGCTGGCCAGTGCGTAGCGCACCGGGTGTTGGCCGACTTGATGGGCCCAGCGCCCGGACCACGTCTCGTCGGCGGGCTTGGCCACGTGCGTCTTGCGGTGGATCGACAGCTTGTCGATCTTCGTCCCGGCCAGACCGAGCAGACCCGGCAGCAGCGTGATGGCAGCCAGCATGGCGACAACCACGACGAGTGCGACCGAGATGCCCATGGCGGTGATGGCCGGCAGTCCGGCGAGAAACAGGCCGAGGATGGCGATGACCACGGTAGTGCCGGCGAACAGCACTGCTTGACCGGCTGTGCCGTTGGCCATTCCGGCCGAGTCCTCCACACTCATGCCTTCGTGCAGATGCTGGCGGTGGCGGGTGACGATGAACAGCGCGTAGTCGATGCCGACCCCGAGGCCCACCATCACGCAGAGGATCAGAAAGAACTCCGGGACGTCGATGAAGGCCGCCAGGACGCTGACGCTGGTGACGCCGACGAACAGGCCCATGAGCGCCGTGACGATTGGGAGCCCCATGGTGACCACCGAGCCGAAGGCGATCAGGAGAACGATGACCGCAACGCCCACGCCGATGAGCTCGCTGCTCGGAGTCGACTGCACGACCTGAGCAAGGAGGCCGGTGAACTCAGTCTGAACGCCAGCGGCGCGAGCGGTAGCCGCCGCCGCCTTCGCGTTGTCGAGGTGGGTCACGGTGAGCTTTGTCGCCGTGTACGCCACGTCGACGTACGCCGTGGTGCCGCCCGCACTGACCGCAGCGGACTGCGCTGCGAACGGATCGGTCACGCCGGCGACGTCCTGCCCGGTCGACAGCTGCCGGCGGGCCTGCTCGACGGTCGGGCGGTGCCTGGCATCGTCGAGCCGGCCATCACTCGTGTGGAACACGATGCGAGCGGTTTGACCACCCTGAGTGGGAAACCGGGCCGTCAAGATGTCGGCCGCTTCCTGCGACTCGACTCCGGGGACACGGAAGCTGTCATTGAACTGTCCGCCGAGGCTGCCTTGCAGCGCCACGACGGCGAACGCGGCCACGAGCCAGACGCCGAGCACCCTGAACGGGTGGCGGGCGCTGCTGCGACCGAGGCTGTACAGGAATCGACTCACGGGCTTTCCTCCTGGGTTGGCCCGCAGGGTGCGGGACCTCTGGAGCATCCAGGGGCCGTATCGATGGGGTGGTCGTCGTGAGCGGTGGTCCGGTCCAGGGCTTTCGTCATCGAACGTCTCCTTCGGTGAGACCTGCGTCGGCGGGACACCGACCGACGGTCATTGTGAAGGCGCCGTTCGCCCGGCGCATCGGCCGAGCAGGTGGTTCTCGATCGGCCGATCGGTCGATCTCATTCGGAACTTTCTGCCGATCCGCCGACAGAGTCGGCTCTCTACGCTGGAGTCGTGACGTCGAACGCGCTGAAGGTGCTTTGGCGGGAGCCTCGGGTTCCCAACCCCCCGGCCCGGTCGCGCGGAGACTGGATGCTGGTCGCGCTGGTGGTGTCGGTCGTGATCATCGAGGGGGCCTTCCGCCCCGACCTCGGGTGGCGGCCCCTGGTAACAGCGGTCACAGTGGCGCTCGCGTTCACGCTTCCCTGGCGACGGGCGCACCCTATGGCCGTCATCGTCGTCGCCTTCGGGACCCTGGCGGTGATCGACGGCGCCGCGTTCGTGCTGGGCGCCGAGCCGGTCGGGCTCAACGCGCAGGTCTACGTGCTCCTGCTGGCGTACTCGCTGTTCCGCTGGGGTGCGGGGCGAGAGGCCGGGGTGGGGTTGGCGGTGATGCTGGCGACCTACGCGCTGAACATCTTGGTCATCAGCAGCGAGGGAACGGGTGTCGGAGAAGCGATCGCTGCATTGGCGTTCCTTCTCTTTCCGGCCGCACTGGGTGCCTCTGTCCGGTTCCGGGCCAACTCCCGGTTCAGAGAGATGGACCAGGTGAAGCTGCGCGAGCGCGAGCAGTTGGCCCGGGAGCTGCACGACACCGTCGCCCACCACGTGTCGGGCATCGCCATCCAGGCCCAGGCGGGGCGAGCGCTGGCGTCCTCGAACCCGGGAGCGGCGGTTGAGGCCCTGGCCGTGATCGAGGAGGCGGCATCGCGCACCTTGGCCGACATGCGTCTGATGGTGGGTGTCCTGCGGGCGGGCGAAGGGCCCAGCCTCGCACCACCGCCCCGAGTGGGCGACATCGCGCGCCTGGCCGAGGGCGGTAGCGACTCACTGCCCGTCGAGGTCCGGCTGTCGGGTGATCTTGGCGACCTGCGGCCGTCGGTCGAGGCCGCCGTGTACAGGATCGCCCAGGAGTCGATCACCAACGCCCGCCGCCACGCTCGCCACGCGACCGG
>JBBQRO010000204.1:0-5834 GCA_038214685.1 Acidimicrobiales bacterium | reverse complement strand
AACCCCGGGGTCGTTTGCTAATTCGCATTCCCCACACCCCCTACTTCCCATCCGCCCGCCGTGCCCGGGGGGGGGGGGGGGGGGGGGGGCCGGGGGGTGGCCGCCGGCCCTCGCTGGCCGCCGGGCGCCGGCGCCGGCGGTGGGGGCGGGGGTCGCCGCCCCTCGCCGGCCGCCAGCGCCCTCGCCGGCCGGCGGCGCCCGGCTCACTCGCCGGCCAGGGCCCCCGCCACCGGCAGCGATCGCAGCCGGCGCTCGAGATGGTGCTCCATGGCCCGGGTGGCCAGACGCTCGACCTCGGCGACGGCCGGGCCGGCGGGCACACCCAGGGCCCCGACCAGGTCGCCGCCCAGCACCCGGCGGACGAGGTCCAACGCCGCCGGCGACAGGACCACTGCGTCGCCCCGGCCGGCGCAGGTCACGCACAGCACTCCGCCGTGGGCCAGGTCGAAGGCCTCCAGGCCGTAGCCGGCGCCGCACAAGGCGCACTCATCGAGCAAGGGGTGGAAACCCTCGTTGGACAGCAGCTTGAGGAAGAACGCCGGCACCAGCAGCGGGGCGTCGTGGGCGGCTAACGCCCGCAGCCCGCCCAGCAGCATCATGAACAGCCGGGGATTCGAATGCCGCTCCTGAGCGAGCTGATCGGTGGCTTCCAACAGCGACGAGGCCTTCGCCAGCCTCCCCAGGTCCTCTCGCACCGGACGGAAGTGGTCGATGGCCTCGGCCTGGGTGACGATGTCGAGCTCGCGGCCCTCGTAGAGCAACAGGGAGACGTGGACCAGCGGCTCCAGCCGGGCCCCGAAGCGGCTCTTGGTCTTGCGCACGCCCTTCACCACCGCCCGGACCTTGCCGTGGCGCTCGGTGAGGAGATTGACGATGCGATCGGACTCACCGAGGCGCCACGTGCGCAGCACGATGCCCTGGTCTCGGTACAGGCCCACGGTCGACCTTACGCCTCCAACCCCCCGAAACGGCGGTCTCTGCGCTGGAACTCCCGCACTGCGTCGAAGAGGTGCCGGCGGCGGAAATCGGGCCACAGCACGTCGGTGAATACCAGCTCGCTGTAGGCCAGCTCCCACAGCAGAAAGTTGGAGATCCGGTACTCCCCCGACGTGCGCACGACCAGGTCGGGATCGGGCATGTCGGCGTGGTACATGTGGGCCCGGATCGCCTTCTCGTCGATCTGGCGCCCCGATGCACCCGTCTCGACCAACGACCGCACCGCGTCGACGATCTCGGCCCGCCCGCCGTAGTTGAAGGCGATCGTCAACGTCATGGTGCGATTCGACGCGGTCAGCTCCAGCGCCTCGTCCATGCGACGGATCAACCGCCGGGGCACCCGCCAGTCGCGACGGCCCAGGAAGCGGATGCGCACGCCCCGCTCGTTCAGCTCGTCGCGCCGGCGCAGCAGCATGCCCTCGTTGAACCGCATGAGGTAGCGGACCTCATCAGGGGGCCTCTTCCAGTTCTCGGTGGAGAAGGCGTAGACGGTGAGCCACTTCACGCCCAGCTCCAACGCCCCCTCGACCGCGTCGAACAGTGCCTCCTCGCCGGCGGCGTGGCCATCGGTGCGAGCCAGTCCCCGCTTCTGGGCCCATCGGCCGTTGCCGTCCATGACCACGCCGATGTGGGCGGGCACCCCGGTGAGGTCGATCGCGTCCACGGCCGAGAGCGTAGGCGTGGTGCCGGCACTCCTCCGTTGGGTACAAGCGAACCGTGAAACTGAAGGAGAAGCTCGGCGAGCTGGGCGGGCGTTGGAAGTGGTTCGGAACCGTCCTGGCGGTGCAGAAGCGCTATGGCGAGCTGAACGGCAACTACCTGGCCTCCTCGGTGACGCTGTCGGCTTTTCTTTCCCTGTTCCCGCTCCTGCTGTTCGCGCTGGCCGTGATCGGCTTCGTCGCCGCCGACTCGCCCAACCTGGCCGGCGACGTGGTCAGTCGGCTCGGCCTGACCGGCGACGCCGCCAGCGGGATCACCGCCGCCGTGGCCAAGGCCCGGGAGAGCCGGCGGGCGGCGTCGATCGTCGGCGTCGTGGGCCTGCTGTGGTCGGGCCTCGGCTTGGTGGCCGCCTTCCAGTACGCCATCAACGCGGCGTGGCAGGTCACCGGCCGGGGGTGGCGGGACAAGTTCAAGGGCCTGATGTGGCTGGGGGGATCGACACTGCTGTTCCTCACCTCCTTCGCCACCTCCCAGGTCCTGCGGCTCCTGCCCACCTTCCTGGCGCCCGTCGGCGTGCTGGCCGGCCTGTCGGTGAACCTGGGCCTGTGGATCTGGACATTCAAGGTTCTCGCCACCCGCAACGTGGGGTGGAAGGCGCTCCTGCCAGGGGCCGTCGTCGGCGCCCTGGGCCTGGAGGTGCTCAAGTACGTCGGCGGGTACTACGTGCCCGGAGCGGTGACCTCGGCCTCCGCCCTGTACGGCACCCTGGGCGTGGTGTTCGCCACCCTGGCCTGGCTGCTGTTCTTCGGGCGACTGGTGGTCTACGCCGCGGTGGTCAACGTGATCCGCTGGGAGGAGGACCACGGCACGGTGGTCCTGGAGATGGAGGTGCCCCGGGTCGTCGGCGACACCACCGAGGCGGTCGATGTCACCCGCGCCGGCGAGACCAAGCCACAGGCCACGTCGGCCAACGCCTAGTGGTGGCGGTACTCCCCTACGGCTCATGGCCGTCGCCCATCACTGCGGCATCGCTGGTCGAGAAGGCCGTGTCCCTCAGCGGGCTGCAGGTCGCCGACGGCGCCCTCTACTGGAACGAGAGCCGCCCGGCGGAGGCCGGCCGCCAGGTGATCGTGCGGTGGGCGCCGGGCCATGATCCCGTCGACGTCCTGCCCGCTCCCTACTCGGCCCGCACCACCGTTCACGAGTACGGGGGCGGGGCGTTCTGCGTGGCGGGCGACAGCGTGTACTTCTCGAACTTCGAGGACCAGCGGTTGTGGCGGGTGGACGCCGGCCGCCGTTTGCGCCCGATCACCGCCGACGCCGGCGTCCGCTACGCCGATGGCGACGTGAGCCCCGACGGCACCGGGATCGCCTGCGTGCGGGAGCGCCACAGTGGTGGCGACGTGGTCAACGACCTGGTGGTCGTGCCCACCGACGGCGGCGCGGAGCCCACCGTGATTGCCACCGGCCACGACTTCTACGCCGCGCCCCGCTACAACCCCGTCGACAGTCGCCTGGCGTGGGTGGCCTGGGACCACCCCCGCATGCCCTGGGACGGCACCGAGCTCGAGGTCGACGGCCGGCGGGTGGCCGGCGGGCCCGAGGAGTCGGTCACCCAGCCCCGCTGGTCGCCCGACGGAGCCCTCCACTGGATCTCCGATCGCACCGGCTGGTGGAACCTCTACCGCGACGGCGCCCCGCTCCAGCCCATGGAAGCCGAGTTCACCGGGCCCGACTGGGTGTTCGGACAGTCGACCTACGCCTTCCTCCCGGGCCGGCGCGTGGTCGCGGCTTGGACCGCCGCCGGCACCGGCCGGCTCGGCGTCGTCGGCCACGACCCGCTCGACCTGCCCTACACCTCGTTCTCCTCCGTGCGGGCCTTCGGTAATCAGGTGGCGGCCATCGCCGCCTCCCCCATCCGTGCCCCTGAAATCGTGGTGATCGACCCGGTCACCGCCGAGGTGACAGTCGTCCGCAGCAGTCGACCAGCCGCCATCGACCCCGGGTACCTTTCGGCGCCACGGTTGGTGAGCTTTCCGACCACTGGTGGCCGCACGGCCCACGCCCGTCACTACCCGCCCGCCAATGCCGGCTGCGAGGGCCCGCCGGGCGAACGCCCACCCCTGGTGGTCACCAGCCACGGCGGGCCCACGTCGTCCGCGTCGTCGTCGTTGGAGCTGCGCACCCAGTTCTGGACGAGCCGGGGCATCGCCGTGGTCGACGTCGACTACAGAGGCAGCTCCGGCTACGGCCGGGCCTACCGCCGCCAACTCGACGGCCAGTGGGGCGTAGTCGACGTCGACGACTGCGTGGCTGCGGCCCGCCACCTGGCCGACGCCGGCGAGATCGACGGCGCCCGCATGGTCATCCGGGGCAGCAGCGCCAGCGGCCTCACCGCCCTGCTGGCCCTCACCCGGGGCGTGTTCGCCGCCGGGGCCAGCTTGTACGGGGTCGCCGACCTGGCCGCCATGGTCACCGACACCCACAAGTTCGAGCTGCGCTACCTCGACGGGCTGGTCGGGCCGTGGCCGGAGGCGGCCGAGGTGTACCACCGGCGCTCCCCCATCAACCACGCCGAGGAGCTGTCGGCGCCGCTGATCATCTTCCAGGGCCTCGACGACAAGGTGGTGCCGCCCGCCCAGGCCGAGGTCCTGGTCGACGCCCTGCGCCGGGCGGGCGTGCCTTTCGCCTACCTCACCTTCGAGGGCGAAGCCCACGGCTTCCGCAGGTCCGACACCATCCGTCGCGTCATCGAGGCCGAACTGTCCTTCTACGGCCAGGTCCTGGGGTTCTCCCCTGCCGACGACATCGACCCGGTCGCCATCGAGCGCCCCGAGTAGTCGTCCGAGGTGGGGCGACGCTGTCGGGCCCGCGGGTCAGCCGGCCCTGACCCAGCCCAGGGCGGCCCGGGTCGCCTCCACGTCGAGGGCCATCTGCCGCACCAGGTCGTCGACGGAGTCGTAGTGCTCTTCGTCGCGCAGTCGGGTGACGAAGGAGACCCGTGCCGGCCGACCGTAGAGGTCGCCGGAGAAGTCGAGGAGATAGGCCTCCAGCACCACCGGCGCCCCGCCCGCCTTGAACGTGGGCCGGCGACCGACGGATATGGCCGCCGCCTGCCCGCCGTCGAACCAGCCGGCATAGATGCCGGGCGAAGGCAGCAGGATGTCGGAGGGGACGGCCACGTTGGCCGTGGGGTAACCGAGTTCGCGGCCCCGCTGGTCGCCCCGCTCGACCACCCCGCGCACCTCGTGCGGTCGACCCAGAAGCTCGGCCGCCCCGGCGACATCGCCGGCGATCAGCAGAGCCCGCACCGCCGTCGACGACGTTCCCGGCAGGAGGGGCAGATGCACCACCTCGAACCCGAGCGACTCACCCATCCGTCGCAGCAGCTCGACGTTGCCCCGGCGCCGCCGCCCGAAGTGGAAGTCCTCCCCGACCACGACCACCCGCGCCCGCAGCGCATCCACCAGCACCTCGCGCACGAAGTCGTCGGGCTCCTCCTGCGACCGGGCCTCGTCGAAGTGGAGGACGACGGTGTGATCGACCCTGGTCGCCGCCAGGATCTCGAGCTTCTGGGCGAGGTCGGTCAGGAGCCTGGGCGCCGAGTCGGGGCGCACCACCGCCGCCGGGTGCCGGTCGAAGGTCAGGACGACGGACTCCAGTCCGCCCGCCGCAGCCAGGCGCCGGAGGTGTCCGATGACGAACTGGTGACCCCGGTGCACGCCGTCGTAGGCGCCGATGGTGATCGCTGTCCCGACGCTGGGGGCGACGAAGGTCGCCAGGTCGGTCACCAGGTCCATGTCGAGCAGGCTACGTCGGCGAAGAGCCGCCAGAGGGTACTGCGGGCGCCAGGACGACGGCCGGTTTCAAACGGCCGTCGAGGGTGCGCTCGTACACCGCCAGCAGGGCGCCGGCTCCGTCGAGCACCGCCCACGGTCCGTCACCCGGCCAGTCGGCGTCGAGCGCCCGGCCGTAGCTCACCGCCTCCGCCATGGCCAAATCGGCGGTGACCGGGGCCAAGTGGCCGACGGCGGCCGCCGACGCCAGCACGTCGCCGGGCCCGAGGTCATCAAGCACCACGGCCATGTCTTCGGTGAACCGGCCGATCGCGGTCCGCCGGAGCCGGCGAAGGTGGGCACCGCCGCCGAGCGCGGTGCCCAGATCGGCGGCCAGCGACC
>JBBQRO010000203.1:0-5838 GCA_038214685.1 Acidimicrobiales bacterium | reverse complement strand
GCATGGCTGAAGGCCAACCATCCGGTCGAGTACCTGGCCGCCCTCCTCACCTCGGTGAAGGACGACAAGGACAAGACGGCGGTCTACCTGGCCGAGTGCCGGACGATGGGCGTCGATGTGCTCGTGCCCGACGTCAACAGGTCCATGTCGGATTTTGTGGCGGTCGAGGAGAAGATCCCGTTTGGCCTGTCGGCCATCCGCAACGTCGGCGAGGGCCTCGTCGCCCAGATCGTCTCCGAGCGCGATGTCAACGGCGCCTTCGCCGACTTCTACGACTTCTGCCTACGGGTCAGCCCCATGGTCCTGAACAAGCGATCGGTGGAGTCGCTGGTGAAGGCCGGGGCGTTCGACTCCCTCGGCCATCCCCGGCGGGGCCTGCTCATGGTCTTCGAGCAGGTCATCGACCGCACCCTGGCCCGCCGGCGCGAGCGCGACCTGGGCATCCAAAGCCTCTTCGGCGAACTGGCCGAAGGGCCGGGTTCGGCGCTCGACGAGCGCATGCCCATCCCCGACCTCGAGTTCGAGCCCACCGAGCGGCTGGCGCACGAGAAGGAGATGCTGGGGCTCTACGTCAGCAGCCATCCGCTGTTCGGGGTGGAATCGGCCCTGCGCCGCCACACGGACTGCACCATCAACGACCTGCGCGAGCTGCGCGACGGCGAGATGCGTTGGGTCGGGGGCGTGGTCACCTCGTTGTCGCGCAAGTACACCAAGCGGGGCGACCTCATGGCCACCTTCACCCTGGAGGACTTGCAGTCGGCCATCGAGGTCTTCGTATTCCCGCGGACCATGCTCGACTTCGGCGCCCTGCTCTCCGACGACGCGGTGGTCTGCGTGAAGGGCCGGATCGACCTGCGGGAGGAGCCGGCCAAGATCGTCTGCATGGAGCTCAAGCGGCCCGATCTGAGCCCGGAGAACAGCCGTCCGGTTCGGATCAAACTCGACACTTCCACCCTCACCGCAGGCTACCTGGCCCGCCTCAAGGAGGTGCTCCGCGAGCACCCAGGGGACCAACCCGTCCTGGTCCATCTAGACTCAACCATCCTGCGGCTTCCGGACGAGTTCCGGGTGCACGCAGGAAACGGGCTGGTCGCCGAATTGCGCGAGCTGCTCGGAGCCAATGGACTAGTGGGCTAGAAGGGGGAGCGCGGCGACCCATGGCATTGCAAGCTGAGACCAAGGATTGCACCGGACTGAGCGACTCCGAGCTGTCGGAGATGGCTGACATCTGCGCAGACGGGTCGGCCGGGTACGACGTCGGCATCCTCTCCAAGCAGGTGGAGGAGTGGGTGCTGGTCACCCAGGTGCGCGACGGCGTCAAGCTGAGCGCGTTCTCCTTCTGCACGCTGGAGCGCATCGGGGGCACGCCCTCGGTGATCATCGGCATGGCGTCGGTGAAGCGGAGCCCTCGTCGTGACGCGGTGCTGCGCTGCCTGGTGGGCGAACAGCTCCGGCGGGCCGTGCTGGCCTTCCCGGACGAAGACGTGCTGGTCGGCACCCGCCTCCTCGACCCTTCGGGCTTCGCCGCCTTCGAGGGCCTGGACGACATCGTCCCCCGGCCGGGCCACAAGGCCTCAGGCGAGGAACGGGCATTGGGCCGGCGCCTGGCCAAGCGCTTCGGCGCCGAGGGCCGGGTCGACGACCGCAGCTTCCTCATCACCGGCACGGGTGACACGCCACCGGCCCTCGACCACGAGTGCGTCGATCCCGCGGGCCTCGACCCTGCAGTCGTCGCCTTCTTCGCCGATCTCGACCGACCACGGGGCGATGCGCTGATCGGCTTCGGTTGGGCCATGGCCGAGTACCTGGCCGCCCGGGCCCGCAAGTAGCACACTCGGCCGGGCCCGCCGGCTGTCCCACCCCCGTCGTATGCTTCCGGTATGGCTCTGACTTCCACGCGCTTCTCGGCCGAGGAGTACTTCGCCCTTCCCCCCACCGAGCAGTCCACGCAGTTGGTCAACGGGGAGGTCGTGGTGACCGAGGCCAGCCTTCGCCATCAGCGGATAACGCTGGAAATTGCCCGCTTGCTCATGAACTGGCTGGCAGCCAACCCGGGTCACGGGGAGGCGGGCATCCCGGTCGACGTGCATCTTGACGACCTGAACGTCTTCGCTCCCGACGTGTGGTGGGTGCGGGAGGGTGATCGCCCGGCGCGTGACGCCAAGCGTATCGTCGGCCCGCCGGCGCTGGCCGTGGAGGTCCGGTCGCCGTCGACGTGGCGCTACGACGTCGGCCTGAAGAAGCGGACCTACGAACGGCTGGGCCTGGCCGAGCTGTGGTTGGTAGACAGTGCCGCCGACGTGGTGCTCGTCTACCGACGGTCGACGCCTGACATCGACGACTTCGACGTGGAACTCGAGCTGGGAGCCGGCGAGGCGCTGACCACGCCCCTCCTTCCCGGCTTCAGCCTCGACGTGGGCGCGTTGTTCGATCGTTAAGAGCGCTCTACCGGCCGGGGAGGAGAGCGGCGACCTGCTTGGTGCAGGTGCCGTCGGTGGGCCCGGCGACAACCACGAGCAGGCGGCCGGGCCGGTAGCCGAGTATCCGGGTGAGCTCACGGGGCGAGGAGCGGCGGCGGCGGAGACCGACCAGCTCGGCGGTCAGCCGGTGATCGCCCAGCGGGAGCTGCTGAACGCTGCCCTGCCACCCAAAGCGGCACTCGTAGCCACCGGGCCCGGCCAGCACCAGCGGGCCCTCGGTGGGCTCCACGAGGGCCAATGAGGGCCGGTCGCCGCCCAGCGTCCAGTAGGGGACGCTGACGCCGGTGAAGCCGAGGAGCGGGCCTTGGGCGGGGTGGCGGAGAGCCTGCAGGTAGCGCTCGGCCCGGCGGGGGCTGAGGCTGCCGATCCGCTCCGGGGCGCACGCCATCGCAACCGCTTCAGGGCGTACGGTGTCGGGCGGGTCGAGAGGCAGGCCGATCGGCGCGGTCGTGACGTCGAACGCCTCGAGAGACTCACCTTCATCGGGCGAATAGATGGCCCGGACGAAGGCCCCGGAATCGAGGTCGATGCCGACGCATCCGTCGAGCTGACGGGCCAGGACCAGCATCCGTAGCTCCGCCCCTGCCACTGCAACGCGGTATCGAACTGCGGTCCGCATGGCGAAATGGTGGCCTGTGGTTCGCCCAGAGTGGTGGATGGTCGGAAAACCCTCCGTCCTGGTGTCCGGTCCGCCGGCCAGCTCAAATGCGCGGGCGACGGTGCTGCGGGCAGTGATGGTAGGGTGCCCTACATAAATCTATTCGCATTTGCCAACAACTCGGCCGCGGCTCGGGCGGTGGTCGGCGCGGGTGCGACCGGGGTGGTGGTGGACTGGGAGCGGCGGGGCAAGCGGGCCCGTCAGGCCGGCGCCGACACCCAGATCAACGCCGACACTCCCGAGGACCTCGTGGCGGTGCGGGCTGCCCAGTCCGGCGTGATCCTGTGCCGGGTGAACCGCTGGTCGGCGTGGACGCCGGCCGAGATCGGTCTCGCCGTCGACCTCGGGGCCGACGAGGTGCTCCTGCCCATGGTCCGGCGGCCGGAGGAGGTCGACGCCGCCCTCAGCGTGGTCGCGGGCCGGTGCGGATTGGGCATTCTGATCGAGACCGCAGAGGCCGTCCGGCGGGTGGACGACCTGGCGTCGCGGCCGCTGTCGCGGATCTACCTGGGCCTCAACGACCTGATGATTGATAGGGGAAGCGGCTCGCTGTTCGGTGCCCTGGTGGACGGCACAGTCGACCGGGTCGCCGCCACGGCCGCGGCGGCAGGCATCACGTTCGGCGTGGCCGGGCTAACGCGACCCGAGGCTGGCCAACCGGTGCCCTCCCGGCTGCTGCAGGGTGCCCTGGCCCGGTCGGGGGCCTCCTTCACGTTCCTGCGCCGGTCGTTCTGGGCCGACACTGCCGGGCGGGACCTCGATGTCGAGGTTCCCCGGATTCTTGCCGCTGCCGCCGAGGCACGGAGCCGTGCGCCGGCGCAGGTGATGGCCGAGCAGGCCGAGCTGGTGCGCGCCGTCGACCTGATCAGCGAGGGCCAGGCGGTGTGAGGGCCCTGGTCACCGGCGCCGGCGGCTTCGTGGGTGCTCACGTGAGCGCCCGCCTGGCGGCTGACGGATGGGACGTCACCGGCACGGTACGGCCGGGTGCCCCGAACCCCCCACGCCCGAACGACGCCCGGATCCGCCTGGTCCCTGTCGACCTGGCTGATCCGTCTGGGCCGGCCGAGCTGGCCCGGCGGTTCGACCCTCACGTCGTGTTCCTGCTGGCCGCCAGCCGGGCTGCAGCCACACCGGCCGAGCGGGCGACGGCGGTGGCCGTGAACGCCACCGGCGGCAGCCGGCTGGTGGAGGCCCTGGGCGGCCGCTGCCGGGCCGTCGTCCGCCTTGGGTCGTCCACGGAGTACAGCCAGGCCGACGGGCCCATGGACGAGTCCACACCGGTGCATCCCCGTTCGTTCTTCGGGGCGACGAAGGCGGCCGGATCGCTCCTTCTCAACGCCACCGCTGCGGCGCGCGGCATCCGGTCCGCCCATCTGCGGGCCTTCCAGGTGTACGGACCCGCCGACCATTCCGGCCGCCTGGTCCCAACTGCACTGCGCGCCGCCCGAACCGGTGACGTGCTGGCCCTGACCGAACCCGGGATGCGGCGGGACTGGATCCACGTGGACGACGTGGTCGAATCGTGCGTACGGGCCGCGTTGGCCGACCACCTGCCCGCCGGGCAGGTCCTGAACATCGGAACGGGGCGGCAGGTCGCGAACGAGGAGCTGGTGGCCGCGGTCGAGCGGGTGAGCGGGCGACCGATCCGGGTGACCGTCGGAGCTCACCCCGGACGCAGTTGGGACACCGGGTCGTGGGTCTGCGACCCCTCCCTGGCCGCCGACCTCCTTGGCTGGGAAGCCAAGGTGGACCTCAACGACGGCCTGTCCCGTTGCTGGGAGGCCGGGGGTTGATGATCGCGGTGGTTACTCCCGTGTACGGCAACGCCTCGACCCTCGAGTCGCTCTGGCGAAGGGTGGCCCTGGCCCTCGACCGCGCCGGCCTGGCCTGGACGCTGCGGTTCGTCATCGACGCATCCCCCGACGACAGCCTGGCCGTCGCCCACGGCCTGGCCGCCGCCGATGCCCGGCTGTCGGTCACGTCGCTCGCGGTGAACGTCGGCCAGAACCGGGCCCTGCTGATCGGCCTGGCCGCCGAGGACCGGGCTGATGCCTGGATTTGTCTCGACGCCGACCTGCAGGATCCGCCCGAGGCCATGCCGACGCTGGTGAGGCGCCTGGCCCGGGGCGACGTCGGCGTGGTGTTCGCCGGCCGACGGGGCGACTACGAGGCCACCGGTCGCCGGCTGACCGGGATGGCCCACCGCGCGGCCATGGCCCGGCTGACCGGCCTGCCGCCCGACGCCGGCGCCTTCTTGGCCATGGACCGTGCTTCCCGTGTCTGCCTCCTGGCGCTCCACCCCCCGGGCATCGTGGCCGGAGTCGGTGTCGCCCGCATCCGGACCGCGTCGATCCCCGTCGCCCGGGCCACCCGCCCGACGGGCGGCTCGGCGTGGACCGGGGCGGCCCGGCTTCGCCAGTCGGGCCGCACCCTGGCCTGGGCGTGGCGGGCCCGGGCCTGAGTGGCTCCGATGGTGCGCGCCGTGGTGTTCGACATCGGTGGCGTGCTGCTGGAGTGGGACCCCGGCCTGGTCTATCGCCAGCTCATTCCGGATCCGGCCGAGCGCGAGTGGTTCCTCTCGGAGGTGTGCACGCCGGAGTGGAACTCCACCCTGGATGCCGGGCGCCCGTTCGACGAGGCGTGCGACGAGCTGGCCGCCCGACATCCCGTCCACGCCGAGCTGGTCCACGCCTGGAAGCG
>JBBQRO010000202.1:0-5887 GCA_038214685.1 Acidimicrobiales bacterium | reverse complement strand
GGCACGTCCCGCACGCTCGAGCTGGTCTCGACCTCTCCCGCCAGCACGGGCGTCCAGATCTGCACCTACCGCCCGGCCGGTCCCTGATCAGACGACCCTCCGCTCCACAACCTGGGGTGTCGGTCGGGTGAACGCTTCCGTCGGCCCGGTGGGGCGGCACCCGTTGAGCGGGGGCGTCGCCTGGGCTTCTGCCGGCCGGCGTCGAGGCCGCTGCGGATAGTGGCTGTGAGAGCCACACAGATGATCCGCCGCGCTCGACAAGATGACCCGATCGAAGGTGGCCACGATCAAGGTCAGGTACTCGTCGAGAACGCACCGGTGGTCCAGCACTCGCCTTCGGTGACGAACACCACGTCGGCCTTCACGTCGCCTGTCGCCTTCACCTCAGCGTCGAGCAAACTTCATCGGCTCGGCGCTGGGTGGAGCTCGATGGTGTCCGATTGCAGCCGGGCTGCTGGTGGCGTCGCTCGCCGGCCTCGCCATCCGGGCCTCCTCCCGCGGGACCATCTCACCCTGTGGGCGGTGACGCGCAGCGAGATCTAGGCTTGGACTCGCAAACGCAAGGCGGTCCGCGATTAGCTAGATGGAGGTCGCTCCGATGCTTCTTCGCCGACGCGTAGCGTCGCTTGCATGGCTTGGCGCGATGCCCTCAGGCGACGGATCCGGGGCGCGATACGGCAACGGGGCTTTGACGTAGTCCGCTATCCGAGGCCCGCTACCTCTCGCCCGGCGCCGGGGCCGGTGGCGAATCCAACGTTTGAGCCAGAGGCACAACCGCCGGAGCAGGAGCCGGTGGTCCCTCTCGGGGAGCGTGATGTCGCCATCGGAGGGACCACCTACCGCATCGCCTCGGACGACGTGTACCTCCGCGACCTCGGCCCGGAGTTCGAGCCCCCCACGGTCAGGCTCTTTGACACCCTGACGATGAAGGAGCACGTGGTGCTCGACATCGGGGCGAACATCGGATGCACGACGATCCTCTTCGGGTCGCGCTCGCGCCAGGTCGTCGGCTTTGAGCCCTCGCCCAGCACGTTCGCCTTCCTAACGCAGAACCTGGGCAGCTCAGGCCTCGGGAACGTGGAGCTGCGGAACTACGCCTTGGGCGACGAGTCAAGCGAGGCGGAGCTGGCGTTCGCCCCCGACAACCGCTCCGGAGGGTTCGTCACCAACCAGACTCGCGGAGCCACCGGGCTGGTCCGCGAGCAGATCGTCGTCAAGCGTCTCGACGACATCGTTCCGTCGTTGGGCGTGCCCAGCGTGGACCTTGTGAAGCTGGATGTTGAAGGCTTTGAGACAAGGGTGATCCGGGGAGGCGAGAAGACGATCAGGGAGGCCCAGCCGGTCGTGGTGCTGGAGCTCAACCACTGGTGCCTGAACGCACTTCAGCGAATCAGCGTGCCCGACTTCTTCGATTACCTGCGGTTGGTCTTCCCGATTCTGGTCGCCGTCGAAGGTGACCAGCACGCCAACCTGCACGACAACGACGAGAGCTACACGGTGATGTACCGCCACATCCTTCACCAAGAGTTCGCCATGATCGTGGCAGCCTTCCGTCCCGAACAGCTGGCCCGGTTCCACGCCTCGTACCGGCCGCTCAACGGTTGACCAAGAGCCGCCCAGCCGCCACCCGGCGGGTGGAGCAGCACGCGAGGGACGGTCGGTTCCTGCTGCCAGCGCAGCGGGGGGAGGTGAGGGGGCCCGCCACGAGTACCCCGCCTCGCTGCGCTTGAGCACACCTGAACAGTGCGGCCGGAGCCTCAGGCGCAGCGGAGGGCGCCGAGTGCGGTCTCGGTATCGAGCTGTCGCCCAACGGACTTCTATTCGATCCGTGTGTCACGGAGCAGCAGACACAACGCCCTTTGGTCGTGTTGGTTCCGGGCGTCCCGCAGCCAGATCCCACCGTTCGTGGACCTCGCCCGCCGGATCCGAGCGAACCTCGCCGGGATCGCCCAACGCTCCTCAACAACCTGTCGAACGCGCTGATCGAGTCGACGAACACCAAGCTTGCCTCTTGACCCGGATCGCCTACGGCTTCAAAGCACCCGAGCACCTCATCGCCCTCGCCTACCTCGACCGAGGCGGCCACCGCCCACCCCTCCCCGGCAGAACACGAGCGTCACCTACCCACGGATCCACGAGGAGAGCCCGACTTCCTCAGCGAGCGCGTCGACGGCCGGACCGGCAACTGGCCGGTCCGGCCGATGATCCTGCCTCGGCGACTAACGGCTGGCGGCGACGATCGGCCGGTTGAGGCGGATGCCGCCGGTCGAGCCGAAGAACTGGGCGTTGCCGTAGGCGAACACGCCGCCGTCGGCGGCCGCCAGCCAATACCCAAGGCCTGAGGGCGTCGCCACCATGTCGACCATCGGCTGGTTCAGCGGGATGCTGCCGGTCGACCCGTAGAACCGGGCGTCGCCGAAGGCGAAGATTCCGCCGTCAGCGGCCACCAGCCAGTAGCCCCGACCCGACTCGGTCGGCGCCATGCTGACCATCGGCCGGTTCAGGCGCACGCTGCCGGTCGAACCGAAGAACTCAGCGTCACCGAAGGCGAAGATCCCGCCGTCGGCCGCCACCAGCCAGTAGCCGGCGCCCGAACGGGCGGCGGCCATGCCGACCACCGGCTGGTTCAGGCGGATGCTGCCGGTCGACCCGAAGAACCGGGCGTCGCCGAAGGCGAAGATCCCGCCGTCGGCCGCCACCAGCCAGTAGCCCCGGCCGGAGGGGGTGGCAGCCATGGCGACCATCGGCTGGTCCAGCCGCACGCTCGCGGTCGAGCCGTAGAACTGGGCGTCGCCGTAGGCGAAGACCCCGCCGTCGGCGGCCACCAGCCAGTAGCCACCACCGGTGGTCGTCGGGGCGATCCCGACCATCGGCTGGTTCAGTTGCACGCTGCCGGTCGAGCCGTAGAACTGAGAGCCGCCGTAGGCGAACACCCCGCCGTCAGAGCCCACCAGCCGATAGCCCTGGGGAAGGATGACGACCAGGGTGAAGGACTGGACGGCGTTCGGTGACACGCCGTTGGAGGCGGTCACGGTCACTGGGTAGTTGCCGGCGGTGCCGAACGCAGGCGTGCCGCTCAGGACGCCGGTGGCCGGGTTGAAGGTGACGCCGGCCGGCAGGGCGCCGGTGATGCTGAAGGTCGGGGTCGGGGTGCCCGTGGCGGTGAACATGAACGACCCGGGGCTGCCAGCGGTGAACGACGTGACCGGGCCGCTGGTGATGGCCGGTGGCTGGGTGAAGATCGTGGTGGTCGTCGTCGGCGGCAGGGTCGTCGTCGTAGCCGGCAGGGTCGTCGTGGTCGAGACCGGCGGGCTGACCGGGCAGCTGATCGGCGGGCTCAGCGAGGGGCTGATCGGTGGGCTGACGGGCGGGCACTCTGCGGCGCCGACGCTGGTGAGGCCGATGCGCACGCTGGCCACCAGCCCGACGACGGCCAGCAGTGCCAGCAGCACCGGCCAGAGCACCCGCGACGACCTCGGTCGGCCGACCTTCACGATTCCCTCGTCACCCATGCACTCCACCTCTTCTGATCGTGCGGGGGGCACCGGACAGTTCAAGCGCCACCCCGCGCAGCGCGAGCGGAACCTACCACTAGCGATGGTCCGCGAATTCCGTCCGCCCCCTCGGCGTGGTCGGGCCGGTCGCGGTCCCGATCGCCGCTCCGAGCAACGTCCAAAACAGCCAGGAGCTGGTCACCTCGGCGCTCATGAACCCGTCGGTGGCCAGGTGGCCGAGGACACCGGCAGCGAGCGCCAGGAGCCCGAGCCGCAGACCTTTGTCCGTCTCCAAGCCGGCCCTGCGGATCACGAGGACGAGGACGGCCCCCACCAGGACGAAGTAGGCCAGGAGCGCCGGGAGCCCGATGTTGGCCGCCATCGTCAGGTACACGTTGTGGGCGCTCTCCACCCGGAAGGAGTCGAAGTAGGCCGCCCGCTCGGGCGAGAGCACGGCATGGCTGTAGCGGGGGAACACGTCCGGGAACGTCTCGGGGCCGGTGCCGAGCAGCGGGTGGTCGAGGGCGATCCGCCCCGCCACGCGCCACTGGTCGAGGTGGTTCTCGGCGGACAGCCGCCCCTGGCTGCCGCGGCGGGAGGAGAAGGCGGAGCGGACCGCCGGCACCAGCAGGGCGCAGGCCGACGCCACCACGACCGCTCCGGCGACGGCGGAGGCCAGCCGCCGCCGAAGGAGGACCCCGAGCGGGACGACCATCAGCGCCACCAGGCCGACGAAGCCACCTCGGCTCAGCGTCAGGAGCAGCGCCCCCACGATCCCGGCGGCCGCCACGAGCACCACGGCTCGAGCCGCTCCCCGGGTGACCCGCGCCAGGTGGCACGCGGGGGCGAGGGCGATCACCAGGTAGGCGGCGAGGGCGTTGGGCTGACCGAACGTTGAGAAGACCCGCCCGTCGGGCAGGAAGCCCTTCCACAACGGATCCAGCCCCGCCTTCTGGAGGACGGCGTAGCCGGCCACCACCGCCGCCCCGGCGGTGATGCCGCTTAAGAGGAGCGTCAGCCTCCGGGCGTCGACGATCACATGGCGGGCCAGCAGGAACAGGCCGCCGTACAGGAGCACGGTCAGGAGGCCCTGGTACTGGAGGCGTTCGCCGAACAGGCTCTGGTGCCGGTCCGTCGAGAACGCCGTGGCGAGCACCGTGAGCACCACGAACGAGATGCCGGCGATGTCGACGGCCGGGCACCACCGGAGCGGTCGGCCCGTGGGCAGCCTGACCAGCGGGCTGACAGCTACGAGCACGAGCCCGGCGATGAGCAGGACCCACAGCGCAGCCAGCTTCGGGACGACGAAGACGTCGCGCAGCCGGGTGGTGAACAGGCAGGGGACCACGATGCATCCGACCGAGAGGAGGCCGGCCGCGAACCAGGGCTGCCGTCCCGTGGTCCCGGATCGGCTCACATCGTGGACCGTAGGGCCTCCGCCGGCTCGAGGGATGCAGCGCGGACGGAGGGGTACAGCCCCGCCAGTAGGCCGGTGGCGCCACCCAGGAGTGGGGTCGACACGGGGCTCAGGGCCAGCGGTGCCTGCTCGGCGATGAGGCCCACGGCACCTATACGGAAGAGCCATGCACGACGGTGAATGCTGTGGTTGCCAGCATGAGGAAGGTCGGCGACCAGGCCCAGGCGAATGCACTGGCCGCTGAGGACGTGCTGGCAGCCGTGGAGGACAGGGAGGCCCGGCGCACTACCCGTGAGGTAAGCGGCGCCACGGCTGGCAACTTCGGCGCCCTGCGGAATCGGCGGCAACAGTTCGATAGGGCGGGTCACCCCGACCGGGACGGTCACCAACTTCACCGGCATCAACAGCCCAGTCGGGATTGCCGCCGGTCCTGACGGGAATCTGTGGTTCGCAACCTCGGCAACAATTCGGTCGTGGGGGTCACCCGTGCCGTCTGATCCGCAAAGCCGCAGGTCCGCGCACTGTGAGGGAGGGTCCGGCACCGGTCGACATGAGCCGGCCGCGGGACGCATGCGGATGCACGCTGTCGGCGCCGGCGGAAGGCTGACTGTCGACGACCCCGGTACCAAGGCGCAAGGGCTAGCAACTGTCGGTTCGCCGATATCGACGGACGAGGTAGTCGTCGACCCAGTTGCGGGAGCTGCGCCACTGGCCGTCGGGGCCCCGGGTGGCTTGGAGCCGCCCTCGGACGGCCGCCGTTCGGAGCGCGTCGGCGGTGATCTCCTTGGTGGCGAGGGCCCCGAGCGGAACGAGGCGGGCGGGCCCGGCCACGGCGGGTACGACGAAGCGGTAGAGGTTGTCGAGGATGGCGCGGGCGATGAGCTCGCCGAGCTGGCCGGGATCGCCTCCGTCGGCCCGTCGAAGGGCGCCCAGGTAGTCGGTGCGCTGCCGCTTGTAGATGATTGCCGGCGGGAAG
>JBBQRO010000201.1:0-5900 GCA_038214685.1 Acidimicrobiales bacterium | reverse complement strand
GGAGTGGAGGGAGGTGCACCGGGAGATGAAGCGGGGCCGGCACGTCACGTTGCAGCTGTTGTGGCTGGAGTGGCGTGAGGACCATCCCGACGGGTGGGGGTACTCGCAGTTCTGCCAGCACTACAAGCAGTGGCTGGGCGGGCTGGACGTGGTGATGCGCCTGTCCTACGCGGCCGGCGAGCGCATGTTCGTCGACTTTTCCGGCGACAAGGCCTTCTACGTCGACGGCGCCACCGGCGAGGTTGTGGGGTGCGAGGTGTTCGTGGCCGTGCTCGGCTGCTCCGGTCTGCTCTACGCGGAGGCGACCCGCAGCCAGGACATCGAGTCGTGGGTCGGCGCCCACGTCAACGCGTGGGCCGCCTACGGGGGTGTCACCGAGGCGGTCGTGCCCGACAACTTGAAGGCGGCGGTGACCAAGGCGTGCTGGTTCGACCCTGAGCTCAACCCCACCTACTTGGAGCTAGCCCGTCACTTCGACACGGTCGTGCTGCCGACCCGGGTGGCCCGGCCCCGCGACAAGGGGGCGGTCGAGGCCGGGGTGCTGTCGGTGGAGCGATGGGTGCTGGCCCCGCTCCGCAACCGGCGTCTCATCGGCCTGGCCGAGCTCAACGCGGCCATCGGTGAGCAGGTGGCGGCGTTGAACGCCCGCCCGTTCCGGGGCGAGCCGGCCAGCCGCCGGGACCTGTTCGACGAGCTGGAACGCGCCGCGTTGCGGCCGTTGCCGGTCGAGCGGTTCGAGGTGGCCCGCTGGAAGAAAGTGACCGTGAACATCGACTACCACGTCGAGTTCGACCACCACTTCTACTCGGTCCCCTACAAGCTGGTCCGCCAGCGGCTCGACCTGCGGGCCACCCAGACCACCATCGAGGTCCTCCGAGGCGGCACGCGGGTGGCCAGCCACGCCCGCGAGCGGGGCCGGCGCCGCTACATCACCGACCCCGCCCACATGCCCGCCGCCCACCGGGCCCATGCCGAGTGGACGCCGTCACGGATGATCGACTGGGCCACCAAAGTCGACCCGGCCGCCGGCCAGGTCGTCGAGCAGATCCTGACCACCCGGGCCCACCCCGAGCACGCCTACCGGTCCTGCATGGGCCTCATGAGCCTGGCCAAACGCTACGGCAACGACCGGGTCGGCGCGGCCAGCCGGCGGGCCCTGGCCACCGGCGCCGTCAGCTACAGCTCGATCAAGTCGATCCTCACCGCCAGCCTCGACAAGATCCCCCTCCAAGAACCGGCACCGGTCCCGCCGCCGCCCACCCACACCAACCTGCGCGGCCCCGACTACTACACCGACGACCCCGACGACACCGAACCCCCCGACGACACCGAACCCCCCGACGGCGACACCGTCAGCGGGCTCGATCTCGACGAGCGGGGGGCGTGACCGTGTTCGCCAACCCGACCATCGCCAAGCTCGAAGCCCTGGGACTGCCGGCCATGGCCGCCGCCCTCGCCGACCAGGTCGCCGTCCCCGGACCGTGGAACGAGCTCGCTTTCGAGGACCGCCTCGGCCTGCTGGCCGACAAAGAGGCCGACGCCCGCGACAGCCGCCGCCTGGCCACCCGCCTCAAGGCGGCCAAGCTCCGCTACCCGGCCGCCGTCGAGGACCTCGACTTCCGGGCCCCCCGAGGCCTGCAACGAGGCCGAGATCCTCCAACTGGCCAACAGCAGCTGGATCAGCCACAGCCACAACCTGATCGTCACCGGCGCCACCGGCTGCGGCAAAACCCACCTGGCCTGCGCCCTAGCCAACGCCGCCATCCGAGCCGGCCACACCGCCTACTACGTGCGCACCCCACGCCTGCTCGAAGACCTCGCCCTCGGACGAGTCGACGGCCGCTACCACCGCCAGCTCGCTCACCTGGCCCGCACCAGCCTGCTCGTCCTCGACGACTTCCTCCTCACCCCCGCCACAGTCGACGCCTGCCGCGACCTCCTCGACGTCATCGAAGACCGAGCCCAACGACGCTCCACCCTCATCGTCAGCCAACTCCCCATCGACACCTGGCACGCCGCCATCGCCGACCCCACCCTGGCCGACGCCGTCTGCGACCGGATCCTCCAAGCGGCCCACCGCATCGGCATGAAAGGCCCATCCATGCGCCGCCGGCAACCCGGCCCCACCAGCGCGGAGGCAGCCCCGTGATCGCCAACCGGACCGAGGTCTTCCACATCCACCCCAGCCCCCGCGGCCTCGTCGGCGACCGGTGGCACGTCGAGCACTGGTGCACCGTCTGCCACCAACGCGTCACCGTCGACCAGCTCATCACCCACGCCCAGACCCACGACCACGACCACCGCCGGCGGCGCCCCAACGACAAGCCTTGACCGCCGCCCCCCGCCCACACCATCATCGCCACCCCGAACCCCAGGAGGTGACACCACCAACACCACGTCAACCGCACCCCACCCAGCCGCTCGACATCAACCGGAACGGCCGCTCGACATCACCCGGAACGGATGCTCGAAATCACCGGAATGCGCACTTCGGCAAGATCAGGCAGCACGCGTTGGAACGCCTGGTGCTGGTCGTGGCCAAACGCCACCACCGGTCCCGGCGGTTTGGCTGGTCGGTTGTTGCCTACCAGTCCTCCAACCACCTGGGCCTGTTCGATCTCAACGGGATCGTCGTCGCTCCCAGACCCAACCGGGGGACACCGAATGCCGGCACCCCGATCATTCGTTAGGGAGCTTGGGCGGCCGTGGGGCATGGTTCGCTGGATCGTTTCGGTGGATGGGTGGTTCTGCGGGCGGCATGGTGCTCTTCAGGACGCGTTGGGGTAGAGGGTCACGGGGTTGGCTGGTTGTGGGTGGTGCCCGGTTCAGGCGGGCAGGACTGCCCGTAGTCGTTTGAAGGCGGCGGCCAGCGCTGCGGCCCAGGGCCAGTTCCGGTCGAGGCGGACGGTGGTCGTCCGGCCGCTGGTGACGATCCTGGCGGCGGTGTGCCAGAGCCGGTAGCGGAGCTTCTTTGGCTCGGCCGCGACCATGGTCCCGTCGAGGCAGAGGCGCTGGGTCCAGGCGGTGAGGTCGAGGGCGATGAGGATCAGTTGCAGCCAGGCTTCGTTGGCGACGTAGCCACCGAACGGCAGGTTCCGTAGCCCGGTGGCCTTCGCTGCCCGGATCTTGTCCTCGACTCGGGCGTGGCCCCGGTGGCGTAGCTCGAGGGCGGCCAGGTCGGTGTCGTCCTGATCGGTGATGAACGTTTGGAAGCGGTGGCCGTCGATATCGCTGAACGTCAGCTGCGCGCCGGGGTGCGGTCGTTCCCGCCGGACGATGGCCCGGGTCCCCGGCGGCCAGGTGTCGAGGTTGAACCCGACCAGCTCGGCCACCTCGGCGCCGTCGCGGTCGTTCCCGTCGGCGTCACGCGCCGGCACCCACGCCCCCGGCGCAAGGGCGAGAACGGCGTCACGGACTGGGCTGGTCAGGCGTCCCGATAATCGAGTTATCGAGACAACGGCAACCGGGCTAGTTGAAGCCGGCTGCGAGGGGCGTCACGCGGGGCCGAACCGACGCGACGATCGCCTCGGCGTCCTCGTGTAGCGTCACCGCACCGGCCGACCTGCGGCGGTTCTGGTGAAAGGGATGCGCCCCATGACCATACTCGTGCCTGATGTCATCGACCGACCGAGCAGCGCTTTCCTCGGCGGCCTGGAGGCGAAGATCGCGGCGGGTGCCGCTTCTCCCTCGGTGCTCAGCCTGTCCCTGGACCCGTCGGTCACCGACGTCGAGATGCGGCTGACCCAGGCGATCATCAGCGACGCGCGCGAACGGGGCGGCGCTGAGGTAGTGCTCGTCACCGTCATGGGTGACGACTCGGGCGACCCCCCCCGGCTGACGAAGCTCCAAGCCTTCGAAGGTGTCAAAGACGACACGGCGTTGGACTTGGGGCCGGAGGGCCTAACTTTGTATCGAAACCCGAAGCAAGGGCAGGTCCCACGTTTCCTGGACTTTCGCATCGCTCTCATAGAGTCCGACGAAGATATTCGGGCCATCGGGAACCTGGTCGAAGAGATCGAAAAGAACGAAGACTGGCAGAAGCTTCGTGATGGCATCATCGCCCTCACGGCCATCGCTGCTCCGACGGCGGCACTCGTGACAGCCGGGGTTGACCTCGCCATGCACATCGCCGCTCACTTCTTGAAGGCGAACCAGGATGATCAGCTGATTCAGGTCGCGGGTTCGTACAACGACAAGCTCGATGACCTTGGGGTGCATCGGGGACTGGTCTTTCAGTCCACAAAGTACGCCACCATCGCCTACCAGGTCAGAGCGGGATAGCGAGAGCTGCCAGGCGTGCGTCTCGACTCGGTCCGTGAGCTGAAGGCTTCGACCAAAAAGCTGTTCGTCACTCAGGGCATGGCGAGAGGCGTCGGGAGGACGGTCGACCTGCCCGAGATCGGCGCGCATGCCCGAGCGTACGACCTGGCCTTGGACATGCCAGCGCGCCGGCTCGCCCGATCCAGCTCGGTGCCTCTGTTCGCCCTGGGCGTGTCTGCTTCCCGCAAGGGAGCTGATGGGTACCAACTCGCGGTCCGCATCCAACACCGAATCCTCCAGAACAGCCCGGCGCTCGACGAGGTCGTGCGTGGAGCCCATGGTGAGGTCGACGTGCGCTATGTCGGACCCGTGATCAAGCGGAACGTGCCGTGGAGTCGGCAAGTGCACCGACCTCTCGTGATCGGAGCGTCCATCGCCCACGTCGCGGTGACTGCAGGCTCCGTGGGGGCGTTCGTCCGCAAGAAGCGTGGAGGGGCCACCTATCTCCTCTCCAACAACCACGTGCTGGCCGATGAGAACCGAGGCGAGGCAGGAGACGCGATCGTGCAGCCAGGGAGCGCCGACGGGGGTACCGCCGCACGTTACACCGTCGCGGAACTTGACAAGTTCATACCGCTGCGGGCAGCCGGCGGCAGCAACCGGGTCGACTGTGCGTTGGGGAAGGTGCTGAAGGACATCCAGGTCGAACCGTCGGAGCTGCACGATCTCAGTGGTCCGCTTGCGGGACAGGTCGAAGAGCTGGCCGAGCTGCTCGGCCGACCGGACGGCGTCTCGAAGCTCGGACGCACGACGGGTCTCACCAGTGGAACGCTCACGGCGATCGAGGTCGACGACGTGAAGGTGGAATACGACATCGGACTCTGTCAGTTCGACAACCAGGCAGAGGTTTCGGCGGATCGGTCTCATTTCTCCCTGGGAGGGGACAGCGGTTCACTGGTCCTCACCGAGGATCGCCTCGCCGTGGGCCTCGTGTTCGCCGGAAGTGACGCCGGCGGACCCGACGGGTACGGGGTAACCTACGTGAACCCGATCGGCGAGGTTCTCGACCGGCTGGGCGTGCAGCTGATCCTGTAGGAGGCCCTCGTGGCAAGCCTTGAAGAAGCCCGAGCAGTCAAGACCAAGGTGAGGGCCCGGTTCGGCGGAGCGAATGTCAACGGCATCGGCATCCAGCGCGTTGGCGAGGGTTTCGGGATCAAGGTCACTCTTCAGGAGGCCGAGGACCGGGACGCCGAGGAGGTCGATGGCGTACCGGTGACCTTCGTCCACGGCGGCAGGGTCGTTAAGCGGTAGACGAGCTACCTGCGCGGTCACCCGATTGTCGGGCGACGAGGAGGAGGGCCAGAGAGCCAGCGGCGGACGGATCGAGTTGAGAACCACCGTCGAAGCCGGCGAGGACGGCGGTCCGGTCGCGCGGCGTCCAGCGCCAGGCCCAGCCCTGAACGAGGCTTGTGGTGGGCGACGCAGGTGCTTCTATAGGGTGGCGCGGGCGGTGAGGTGGAAGATCGGATCGGGGATGCCGTTGAAGGCTGCGGCGTGCAGGGCCAGGCCCTCGGCTTCGGCGATCCTGGCGGTTGGTACGCCGCCTTCGATGGCCATCGACTCGGCGGCCAGGACCTGGG
>JBBQRO010000200.1:0-5915 GCA_038214685.1 Acidimicrobiales bacterium | reverse complement strand
CACGATCACGTAGTAGCCGGGCTGGCCCTCGGGGATGGCGAAGGTGGCCGAGATGTTGCCGGCCTTGTCGGGCTGCACGCTGGCGAGCTCGGTACCCTCGGTGCCGTTCCAACGAAGCACGACAGCGTCGGAGGCGGCCAGATCCTTGGCGTTGACGCGGAACGAGGATCCGGTGACGGTCAGCTGATCGCCGGCCTTGCCAGCGGTGCTGGACAGGTTGAGCGTGGCCAGGTTGGTGCAGGCGAAAGCCGCTGCGCCGGCGATGACCGACGCAGCTGCGGCTGCGCCGAAGACGGTCGTAACCTTCTTACGGAGGTTCATGTCGTTGTTGCCCACCTTTTCTCGGTGGCGGGAAGCCGAGTGCTCCCGCCTTGTTGTTCCGCCTTCTATCCTCTCATTCCCCCTCCAATGTTGCAATAAGTCATGCGCTGCTCTACCTGAACCGCATCTAGATGCGGTTCAGGTACACCGGTGTCGCATCGCTCCTCACCTGGGCAGATGGGATCTTCTCCGGTAGGTGTGAGATGCACCTATTGAGCGGCCCGAAAAGACCAATAACAATGCAAAGTGCCGAGGTCGGGGGGTCTCGTGATTCCTCCCTGACTTTCGTCGCGACGCGATGAGCGAACCGTGCCGCACGGCACTCACATCCCTTAGTCAAGGAGGAAGCACGAATGAAGCAGGTACGCAGATGGGCGATCGGCGGGGTGGCTACCGCTGCAGCAGGGGTCTTCATGTCCGCGGCGGCATGGGCGTGCGTGTCCGGCCCGGTGATCAGCCTCTCCACCATCAACGCCAAGGCCGGGCAGGAGGTCGGGATCACCGGCACCGGGTTCCGTAACGCTGACGACCAGATCGTGGTGCGCTGGAACGCGCTCGATGGTCCGATCTTGGCTACGTATGCTCCCCCGATCAAGGATCGCAACTTCGAGACCAACTTCACCGTTCCCGCGAGCACCAAGCCGGGCAACTTCGTGGTGGTCGTCACCCAGACCAAGGCCGATGGCTCCCTGAGCCTCTCGCCCGTCCGTTCCGTCATGTCCGTCACCGGCGACGCCGGCACCAACCCGGTGGTCGGCGCTCCCGTGGCCAGCACCGACACCGCCCTGCGCGCCGACGGCCTGGCCCGCAGCGACGACTCCATCAGCACCGGCACCCTGGCCCTGGTGGCCCTGGGCGTCGGCGGCGTGGGCATGTTCCTCGCCGGCATGGCCGCCCTGTTCGCCGGTCGCAAGAGCACCGCTCCCGAGGTGGCCAAGGCCCGCAGCTAGCGCCTGGCCGCGCCGTTTGCGGCGGGCTCGCGTGTCCGCCGAGACGCATCCGGATGTGGCCCCCCCGCCCCGCGGGGGGGCCACATCACTTTCTCGGACAGGAGACCCTGCATTGCTGAAACATCGTTATGGCCGCCGCCTGGCGCTCGGGGGTGTGGCGGTTCTCGCCCTCGCCCAGGGTGTCGCCGGCGCCGCCCCCGACAAGGAGCCCCTCGGGCCCCCCACCCAACCGATCCAGGTCACCATGGGTGACGAGGACCCGCTCCGTACCTATTCCGGCCCCTTCATGGCCGTCGACCCCGCCAACTCCGACAACATTGTCGCCTCCTTCGCCGACTTCCGCACCCGTCGGTGCGGCCTCATGCGGTCCACCGACGGCGGGGCGTCGTGGCGGAAGCTCGATGCATCACCCGCCCCCGAGTCCTACCCCTTCTGCATGAGCAACAACAGCAACATCTTCCAGGGCCCCCTGGCCTTCGGCCGCAACGGCACCCTGTACTACGGGCTGGCCGGCTGGGACGTGCAGGACCGGGCCGTGGGATCAGGCGGCAACGTCAACATCCTCGTCGCCCGTTCCACCGACCTGGGCGACACCTGGCAGAGCACGGTAGTGCGCAACGTCCGGGGCAATGAGGGCGAGCAGGTCGAGAACAACCGACCGGTTGGCAACATCGCCGTCGACAGCAAGAGCGGCGGCGACGACATCGTCTACATCTCCTGGCAGTACTCCACGCCGTTCGTCACCGCCCCCAACCAGAACCCGACCCGCGCCGTCGTCGCCGTCTCCACCAACGGTGGTCGGAGCTTCAGTGAGCCGGTCAACATCACCGAGCCTGCATGGCAGGACGCAGCCAACCGCCAGAAGGCCATCGACTCCCCGACGGTCACCACCCTGGCACCCGGGGTCACCACCACCACCAACGCCCGTCCCGAAGGCAGCCGGGCCGCCCAGCCCAACCAGGCGGCCAACTTCGGCGGACGAAACCCGGCCTTGGCCGTCGACAACAAGGGCAACGCCTATGCCCTGTGGTTCAACACTGGCGCCAACATTTCTCCCGGTGTCCTGACCGGGGAGTGGGTGTCGAAGACATCGGACAACGGCAAGACGTGGACGGCTTCCCAGGCCGGCCCGATGGGCCCCTACACGGGCGGCGTCGGTCGCATCGCCTGGAGCCCGGGCGGTGGCCCCGAGGGGACGGTGCACATCGTGTCCCATGTGAACCCCACCGGAGCGGGCCAGAACCCCAACATCGTCGCCAGCAGCTTCGACGTGGCCCACAAGATGTCGACCGACGGCGGCCGCACGTGGACCGAGCCGAACACCATCACCGACGACGACGCCAAGCAGATGTTCGTCCAGGTCATCCCGATGATCAGCGTGGCCCCCAACGGGCGGGTCGACGTGGCCTGGTGGGACACCCGCTCCGACCCGGGCATTCGGGCCAACGACGTGTACTACTCCTACTCCAACGACGACGGCAGGACGTGGTCGAAGAACCAGCGCATCTCCGACCGGTCGATCGACCGGAACTTCGGGGTCTGGGGCAACAACTTCGACATGAGCTCGCCGCCGGCCATCGCTTCCACCAACGCCTACGCCATCTTCGGCTGGGACGACACCCGTGCCAGCGACCCGACCGCTCCGTCCAACGCCGGCCTCGGTGCCGGGGTGCAGGACATCTACACCTCCACGGTGCAGTTCGAGGTCGTGGGCGGTGGCACCTCGAGCACGGTCAAGGTGGTGCTGGCCGCAGTGGTCGGCCTGTTGGTGGTGGGGCTCATCCTGCTGGGGGTGGGGCTGAGTCAGAAGCGCCGCACCGGCGGCCCGGCTGGCACGGAGACGAAGAAGGTCACCGGCAAAGCGCCGGTGGCGGCCAAGTCGGCCAAGGCCGGGCAAGTAGCAGGGCCGGTCTGATGTACCCAGCAGCACGGTCGTCGGCCGGTCGCTCGGCACCCGCCGGTCGGGGGCTTTTTCGCCCCCGAGCAGCGGTGAGTGTCAAAAGCACCTATTGAGAGCGCCGCACGCCGCTGGCACACTTCTTCCGGATATGTCATCCGGCCGATCTTCTCTGCACAGTGCCGGTTCCGTCGAAACCTCTCGGGGACGTCGGGCAGGAAAGGAGGGAAGGACGCCATGCGCGCATTGAGGCCCGCCTTCGCTCCATCCGGCCGGTCCGTACGTGAAAGTCAGTTCGCGGCGCAGTCCGCTGATGAGGTGGGCCGTGATCCTCATCACCACAACACCAATCCATGGGGGTAGTTCCAAATGACCAAATCGTCACGCCGTCGCGTGGCCCTGCTCGTGCTCGCCGGAGGGATGCTGGTCCAAGGGGCCGCGCTCGCCGCCGGCCCCACCGACCCGACCGTCCCGATCCAGGCCACCAAGAAGGATCTCGACCCGCTGCGCACCTATTCGGCGCCGTCACTGGCCATCAGCCCCGAGAACCCCAACATCATCGTGGGCGGATACCTCGAGTTCCGGACCAAGCGGTGCATGCTGATGCGCTCCACCAACGCCGGCGCATCCTGGGACTTCCTCGACGCCTCGCCGTCGCTTCCGTCGTACCCGTTCTGCCTGGCCAATAACTCCAACGTCTTCCAGGCGCCGATCGCGTTCGGGCGCAACAACACCCTCTACATGGCGTCGTCCGCGTGGGACACCCCCGACACCCGCAACCAGGTCAGCGTGCAGCTGGCCCGCTCCACCAATCTGGGGGACACCTGGACTCCTGTCATCGTCCGCGACGCGCGGGCTACGAATGATCCGACGCAGGAGAGCAACCGGCCTGTCACCGACGTTGCGGTGGACACCAGCGGAAGCACCGACGTGGTCTACGTGACCTACCGGCGGGCGCTGCAGAACCAGCCGCCCGGCAGTAGCGCACCCTCCCAGCCGATGGTGGCCGTTTCCACCGACGGTGGGAAGACGTTCGCCGAGCCGGTGTCGGCGGTGGGCGGTTACTTCGACGACGCTGCACCGCGCGGCCAGGCCATTGGCGCCGCCACGACGGTGCCCAGCAGCAGCCCCCCGACCACGGCCGCACCCGACACCCTGGCCGCCAAACCCGACCAGTCGGCGAACTTCGGCGGCGGGAACCCGTCGGTGGTCGTGGCCGGGAACGGCACCGTCTACATCGGCTGGAAGTCGGCGTACTCGAACCTGTCGCCGGCCGCGCCCCCGGGCATCTTCGTCTCCAAGTCCACCGACAAGGGCAAGACCTGGCAGATCATGAAGGTTAGGGACTTCTCCTACGAGAACGGGTCGGGATTCGTGATCCCCGATCTGGGGTGGAGCTCGAAGGGCGGCCCGCAGGGCACCCTGCACATGGCCTACGAGGGCACCGACCGGCCCACCGTCGCGTCCTACTCGACCATCTACTACCTGCGTTCCACCGACGGCGGGCAGACCTGGTCTGAGCCGGTGGCAGTGCCAAAGGACGACCCCAGCCTGATAAAGGGCAAGTACCTGCCCAACCTTGGCGTGGCTCCCAACGGCCGGGTCGACCTGACCTGGTGGGACACCCGTGAGGATCCGGGAATCCGGGCCAACGACGTTTACTACACCTACTCCACCGACAACGGCAAGACGTGGTCGAAGGACATCCGGATCACCGACCAGACCATCGACCGGCGGTTCGGTGTCTGGGGAGCCAACTTCGACCAGAACTCCCCGCCGAGCCTGGTATCGGGCAACGCCTACGCCATGTTCGCCTGGGACGACACCCGGCTGTCCCGGGCCAACGGCGAGGTGCAGTTCGCCGACCCTGTCAATTCAGAGGGCATCGGCGCGGGCGTGCAGGACATCTTCGTCTCAGCCGTGCAGTTCGAGGAGCTGGGCGGGGGCATCTCGTCGACCGTCAAGATCGCCCTGGCCGCCGTTGTCGGTCTGCTGGCGGTCGGGCTAGTGCTGCTGGTGTCGGCCACCTTGACCAAGGACCGGTTGGGCCCGAGCCCGGCGACGGCCGGCGACCGTCAAACGAAAGCGACTGTCAACTAGCGAGATGCTGGGTGGCCCTCTCCGCTCTACTCCGACCAGGTCGGGCGCCACTGGCGACCCGGCCTGGTCGACGTCGGGGGAATTGGCCGACCGGGGTGCGATGCCGTCGACCAGCAGCTTTCGGGCGCCGCCCGCATGAGCAAGAGTCTCGCCTGTCTCTATGGGTTCCGAGGATCGTCGGCTGCGATGAGTGTTTCCTCCGAGGTTCGGCCATTCGTAGCCGGTTCGTGCCCAGCAGCGCACCGTCGAGCCGGCCGGCTGTCGGTAGTGCAACCGCAGGGTAGCGGTGCCCGACAGCGATTCAGTACAGCGATTCAGAACGCGGAGGTCCATCAGGACGGCGGCGGGGGCAAATCCACTAGAGGAGATCAGTCGCATGGCCACGAAGACGCCCAAGACACCCAAGACGACATCCAAGAAGAAGGACCCGAAGCCGCCTCCGTCGCCGGCCGACGACGACTCGAAGCGGGCGGGCAGCCGCAAGAAGGCCATGCTCTTCGCGGTGCTGGCCATGCCGGTGCTCATCGGCTTCTACGCCACCCTGCTGTGGTGGTCGAGCCCCCGCACCGGGGGTACCGAGCTGCGCCTCGACCAGTACATCACCCTGCTGCGCCAGGGCCGCATCTCCTCGGCCGTCATCCTGGAGA